>JAHFTY010000030.1 GCA_023265365.1 Acidobacteriota bacterium | reverse complement strand
AAAAAAATTATAGCATGCGGATAATACGCCCCCAGATGCAGCCATTCCATCCCGAGATACACGCCAACCCCAACCGCCGCCCCCGCCGTGCCGGGTGCTTTCGGCGTGAAACCCGCGCCTCCCGCCGAAGCAATGGCCAACGCCAGCCAGTCCGTCGCGGAGCCTGGCGGCCTAGTCTTCGTGGTTGCCGCGATTTCCATTTGCGCCGTGACTCTCTTCGGGCGGCCGTTCCTTCGTGGGAACCCGGTAACGCTCTCCGGCCCAGTTACCGAGATCGATGAGTTTGCATCGTTCACTGCAAAACGGCCGGTGTGGGTTGCCTTCGAACGCCGCTTCTTTCTGACAAATCAGACACTTCATCCGGAAATTCCAGCCCGTTGTACCTTTTCAAAGAATCCGGCCAATCAGGTCGTACTCCAGACTGTCCGTGATCTCGACCGGATAGAACTCCCCGGCCTCGGGCGTCCGGTCGCCGGCGTCATTGATCAGGACATGGCCATCAATGTCCGGCGCCTGCGTTTCCATGCGCCCCTTCAACAGCAGCTCGGACTCGTCAGAAATACCTTCGAGCAAGACTTCAACACGTCGCCCCACCAACCGTTTGAGCCTGCCTTTGGAAATCTTCGACTGCGTCTTCATCAACTGATTCCGCCGCTTCTCGGCGGTGCGTCGCGGGACCTTTTCATCGAGATCGAACGCGCCGGTCCCTTCCTCATCCGAATAAAGGAATACGCCGACATTATCGAACCCGACGTTGTTCACAAAAGTCATCAGTTCGTCGAAATCCGCATCGGTTTCCCCCGGGAATCCGGTGATGAACGACGTGCGAAGACCCGCGTCCGGCATGAGTTTGCGAATGCTTTCGACCTGGCGTTCATACGTATCGCGGTTCCCGCCGCGGAGCATCCGGTCCAGAACCCAACGGCTCGCATGCTGGTAAGGGATGTCGAAGTACTTGCAGAGTTTTTCTTCCCCGGCGACGAGGCGGACCAGTTCGTTCGAAATCGAATGGGGATAGCAATACAGAAAACGGACCCATCGCAGGCTGTCGATGGCTGCGAGTTCCCGAAGCAGCCGGGTGATGCCGTCGTGGATGCCGATATCTTTGCCGTAGGCCATCGTGTCCTGCGAAACGATGACGATCTCTTTGACGCCCTGGTCCGCGAGACGCCGGGATTCGGCCACAAGGTCCTTCACGCTGCGGCTGCGAAACGTCCCGCGGAAACCGGGGATGGCGCAGAAAGAGCAGATGTGATCGCAGCCTTCGGAGATCTTGAGATAGGCCATGTACGACGGCGTGGTGAGGATTCGCGGAATCGTGGGGACTTCTTTCGACGTGTAGAGCGCGTCAATCGAGACGTCCGGCATGGGATCGTCGCCATTCAGCCGGACCGCCTCGACGATCTTTCCAAGTTCGTCGGGCCCGAAAACAAAGTCGATTTCCGGAATCTCTTTCCGGATTTCAGCGCGGTAACGTTCCGCAAGACAGCCGGCGACGACGAGTTTCTTGCAGTTGCCGGCGCTTTTCAGTTCGGCCATTTCGAGAATCGTGTCGATGGATTCCTTTTTGGCGCTGTCGATGAATCCGCAAGTGTTGACGACGATGACGTCGGCTTCCCGTTTGTCCGGTGTGATGGTGTAGCCCTGTCGGCCCAGGGTGCCGAGCATGACTTCGCTGTCGACGAGGTTCTTCGGGCAGCCCAGGCTTACGAAGCCGACTTTGAGGGTTTTGTTTTCAGGCATGAAGTGGTTTACGACCCGGGAGGCCTTGTGTTGACGCGTTTCATGTCGCCGTCGAGCGCCTCGATCCCGCGATCCAGCAGTGAACGGACCGCCAGCATACCTTCCTTTTGTGCGTTGATCAGGTGTTCTGCCGTCCGGCGAGGAACCACACCCAGCATCTTGTCTACGACGGTGTTACGCCAGTCCCAGAGTTGATCGCCCCATCGTGCTTCCTGTTCTCTCGCTTCTTCAGTCATTTGCGACTCCTTAAACGACCCTCCGATTGTATCAGGTCTTCCCGCTTCGGGACGGAGGAGAATTGCGCGGAGATACCTCTCCGGGTTGCTCCGAAGATTGAGACAACAGGTACGAGGGGTCCACTCCAGAAATCATTCTTTGCACCAAGGACGGACCTCCCTGAAGGAACCGAAATTAGGCCCTCCGAATTCTGGCCATCTTTCCAGGCGTCGGCACACTCTACGAGGAAGCGGGAGTGTTCAGCTTGCGCCGGTTGTACCTGCAAGATAGATTGTCATCTCTATTACACTTTCGATGAACGCGAAGTCATCGTCCGCGCGTTATGGGGAGCCCGCCGTCGCCGAGGTCCACGGATCAAGACGTAGCCCTCGCGTCGCCCGCCCAACGGCTTCACGTTCAGCCGCGAGCCGCGCGAGAATTCCTTCGGGATTTCGATCTACGTTGTGCGCGGCTCCGCGGCTGCAACGTGGTGTTGGACCGCACTCGGCTCACGAGTGGAAATCGCTCAGGGTGATCGATGGATTCAACTGACAAGTCAACGTCGAGATCCGGCCAGTACAGATGATTCGGACTCTGCAATTCGACATTTACCAACTCCCGGATGCGTGCCTCTCTAAACCAAGGGAAGTCAGCGAACGGTAAGAAGTGTTCCTTGTCCGCGATCAATAGCCAAAAGCCCGTTGGCGAAACGTTGCTTACTTCAACCGAAGTGTGCTGCCCAAGCTTCTCGGATTTCATCTTCGTGCTCCATGAATCGATCTCAACGCGGCTTTCACCTGGCGTGCGGTTAAACCGTAATTGTGAGTCAACTCGATACTCGGTTCCACCCCACCCAGAACTTGGCTTCACCCTCCGGCCCTTTGACGTGAACGTGCATCCTCGGTTCCTCGCTGAGAAAAAGTAGAAACGCATCGAACCATCGCGAAAGATCGTTGGGCTCATCGCATGTATCTTACATTGAAGCGTATTGCCGCCCACAGGGCAGCGGTCCAACGGCCTGGGCATCAGCCGCGGCGCGTCTTCTGCGCCGACGGCTGCATGCCCTTGTTATGCGTTTTTTGACTGATGGAACTCTTCCCCCGCCGGCTCTGCAGCCACTTTTCGAGTGACGCCTGACTCTCGCGGGATTGCTGTCCATGCAACAAACCCTCGATGCTGATGTCCTCGTCCAAGTCGGTCCAGTGAATGCCTTCGCCACGCGCAATCAGACGCCAATTGGTCCGTTCTGCGCCGGACCCATGTAGGAGCCGAGGAAACCATGCGAGCGGTACGGAAATAGTCCTGCCGTCGGTGAGATCAACTGTAAGTGTATCCGCAGTCACCTTTACGTGTTGCGCTCTTGCTTCAGCTTGGTCGACTTTCAAAGTACTCATTCCAACTCCTCAGCAGTTCCTCGACATTCTTCTCGATCAGCCGCTGGATTCGGGTTATCTCTCGCCTGTGGAATCCGCCACTACTTGCCAGTCTCACGGGTTGAAGCCAGAACTTCGCGTTGTTGTCATCGCGCTCAACGTGTATGTGCGGTGGCTCTTCACGATCGCTGGCATAGAAGAAAAACCGATACGGACCCACTCGCAAAACTGTCGGCATGTCGAACTGAGTTTACTACAGGGCAATGTCCGAGCCGCGATCTCCCAGGGTCGTTCAGGCAATCTGGGGTACGCATAACGGCTCAACGTTCAGCCGCAAGCCGCGCGAGCAAACGGTTTTAAATTCGAGTTACCGTCGCGCGCGCCTTGGCGGCTGCAATTTGTTAGGCGTCTTTTTCGAATGTGCTGTCGGCTTTCGTTCCGCGATTAATGTTCGTACTATCGGAACCAAGGCAACGGGCACTTCCATCGTCGTGTGGGTTGTGCCCTGGAATGCTGCCCCGATTTCTGCGGCAGCTTCTTCGTCGCTTTGGGATTCATAGTATTCGAGCACCCGACGAACACGAGCCTCGTTCCATCCGGGCGGATATTTTTCGTCAGTCATGGTTTCTTCCTTCGCTTTCGCCGGATTGCCCGCTTCGCCTTCGAACCGAGTTCATATGCGGTTATGACGAAAACAGAATCCGGAACGGGATCCGGCACGTAGACGACTTTCAGATACCGTCCGTCCCGAGTTTGACCGATTGAAATACGAGAATCCTCACGTCCACGTATGTCTTGATGCGGTCGGCCCCAATATGTCTTCAACTTCCTGCTCGTCGACGCCGTGTTCATAGATGTGTGGCTGGCCCGTCGCCGGATCGATGTGGTAGCGAACCTTCACGCCGCAATTGTAGCGCGTGACTCACTGCAACGTAGCACCGTCCCTCGCGAGAGGGTACGCATAACGCTGGGGATGAACTGCGAGCGGCGGCGCCTCCGTCATGGCGCCGCTCGTCTGCTCCATCCCCCTGTTCGACCGCGTCGCGATGCCCCCTTCACTCGGTCGGTCTTGGTTCCGGTGCGATGCTAGCCAGCGTAGACCCCATAGCCAACGCGCCCGGCCAGGGCCACGAAGCCGGCGCCAGCCAGCTGGAACTCCCAGGACCGCTCCACGGAGACCCGCGCCATTATCCTCAACGCCAATTTCGGTGCGCAGAAGCGAATCAGGCTCTTGATGAGGAGGCACCAGCCCACCAGCGTCAGCACGGCAGGTATCCCAGACCATACGTTATGAAACCCGATGATGACGCCCGCCAGAGGAAGATTCAGAAACCCGTCCACGAAGGCGCCGGCTTCCCCCTTGCCTCGCAGCAGGATGAAGAACTCCGCCCAGACCTTTGGTTGCAGGATGTGCGAGAGGCCAAAGACTCCGAACATGATGATGGCAAGGATTTCAACAGATTTCTCCATCAGCTCCTCCACGTACTTCACGAAGTTTGTCTTCCCAGGCCATCTCCAACATTCACCTGCGCACCGCCATGCCGTTGCCGGTCGAACAAGTATTCACCCGCCACCTCCCCTCGAAGAATACTCGCGTTCCCGCGCTGAATAAAACTTGCCCAGGGTTTCTTTTCGAGAGGAGGTATCTGGTGAAACCGCCGGGAGTTTAGCTGATAAAAGCGCCGTGAAAAAGGAAAACAAAGGCTGCGTAGCTGCGTAAGCCCGCAAGCTAAAACGGGATTCCGGACGTCCGCTCGCCTCGCACTGAGGGAATTCCTGCGACGCCTGATAACACTGAACGGGCGAACGGTATTCGATGCGAGAAACGGGAGGCCTACCTCACCGGCACGGGTTCAAAGCAGTTTCCCGGCGCGGCGGGCCCGCCGGACCCGGAATGGATAGCGCTGAGGATTCGGCAGCAGGAACACGAGCGCGATCAGGCTGATGCTGAAGAAGAGGCCGATGCCGAGGACCAGGAGACTGCCGAGCCGGACGTAGATCAGGCTGGTGACGATGGCGAGCCCGACTCCGGCAATCGTCATCACGAGGCGCCGGAACAGGTGCGAGATGAATTTCTCCAGACCGTCCATGTCCGCCGAGTGGATGCCGATCCGAAGCTGGTCCCGGCCTGCCCGCGCAAAAACGGACTCCATGTCTTTCAGCAGGGCGTAAACCTCGACCGCTTCCTTCACGACACGGTCCTTGATGGTCGGCCATCCGGCGGGGCCCAGCGTCCGGTCGATGAATTGTTTTGCGATCGGACGTCCGGCGCGGATCAGATCGAATGACGGGTCATGGGCCAGTCCGATTCCCTCGATCAGGGCGGCCGTGCGCAGGATGTAGACCAGGCTTGAAGGAAGCGTCAGCGGGAACCGGTAGAAGGTATTCAAAATCTGATTCGAGATTTCATGGATCTGGCGTTGCGTGAGCTTCTTGTCGAAATGAATCGACATGATGGCGGCTGCCGCCTCCTTCACGCTCGCCGGACTGACGTCGGGTTCGAGCAGGTCCAGCTTGTAGAACATGTTGACCAGCTCATCCATGTCCTGGCGAACGGCCGCAATGGTGGCGCGGAGAAGGTCTCTCCGGAAGTCCGGAGCGATTTCGAGAACCATGCCGTAATCGAGCAGCACGATGCGCGCGTCCGGCTGGACGAGGATGTTGCCCGGATGGGGGTCCGCGTGGAACAGGCCGTGCACCAGAACCTGGTCGCCGTAGAACTCGATCAGGTTTTGGATCACGCGATCGACATCGATGTGGTGCCTCTGGAATTCGGCAACGTCGGTCAGGCGAAAGCCCTCGTAATACTTCATGACGAGGACGTGCGTTGTCGTGATCTCGCGATGGATTTCGGGGATCACCACGAATTCGTTGCCGCGAAACATCTCATGAAACCGTTCGATGTTGTCGGCTTCGTGTTCGAAGTCCATTTCCTCGGCGATGACGCGGGAGAACTCGTCCGTGATCGTGCGCGCGGCCCGGATGGTGTGGTGATCGCCGAGTTGTTCGAGGATGAACAGGAGGCTGCGAACGATCTGGATATCGGTGGCGACAAGCTCTTCCACACCGGGGCGCAGAACTTTCACGATCGCTTCTTCGCCGCGGTAACGGGCGCGGTGAACCTGGCCAAGCGAAGCGGCGGCCAGAGGGAGCGCGTCGAAGCGCTCGAAGATCGTCTCCGGCGGCCGTTTCAGTTCGTCCAGAATGCGTTTCCGCACCTGGCTTGTGGGAAATGGCGGAACGCGGTCATGAAGTTTGGAAAGTTCCTCGAGGTAGACGCGGGGAACGATGTCGGCGCGTATGGCGAAAACCTGCGCGAGCTTGATGAAGCTGGGTCCAAGCGACGCAATGGTCGACGTCAGCCGGCGGGCTCGTTTCCGATGTTCCTCCTCGGAGCGGAAAATCGGCGGGCCGGCAAGGATCCAGCGCCGCCGGTCTCGAAGAAAGCCGAGGACGAAAGGGGACAGCCTGAACCAGACAATAAAAATGCGAAGGAGCACATCGTCACGCTTTCAACTCCCGTATCGCCTGTTCCAGCACGGTGAACTCCGCTGCGGACACGGGCAAACGGCCGTATTTGGATTTCTCGAAAATTTCCAGAGCTTTCGCGAGCCGCCCGCGGCCGCCGGCGTCCGGCAGCGCGAGAATCCATTCCCGCCAGGTCTGGGCGGGCGCTCGCCGGTGTCCCTCACGTTCGGCCAGCCGTGCCGCGCGATAGAACATCTCCGCGATCACATCGTCGTTGACCGTGCCGGCCCCGTTGCGCAGACGCCAGATGACCAACTGCGTGCGAATGGCCGTGCGATAGCGCAGCCCGGCGATTCCCAATGCGAGCAACGTCACGAATGTCCAGAAGGCGATGTTGTCGAACATGCGCTGCATCTGGCCGGCGACACGATCCGAGAGAACCTGGCTGCGAATGATCCATTGATCGGACCTGTTTCTGATATTCGTCTGGAACGACTGCGCCGTGTCCTGGGCGCTCCGGAACAACTGGAACTGGAGGCCGGAGTCGTAGACCAGGATGTATGAATTCCAATAGAGTTCCGCGGCGTCGACGTAGTGCGCGAGTTGCGCCATCCATCCGGTGGGACGTTCGCGCGGATCGGGAGGAGTGGGATCGAATTCGAGCCATCCCTGATCCGGAACGTACACTTCAACCCAACTGTGAGCGTCCGACTGGCGGATGATGTAGTCGCCGCCGATCGGGTTGTACTCTCCCATCAGAAAGCCGTTCACGATGCGCGTCGGCACACCGACGGCGCGCAGAAGAATGGCCATGGACGACGCGAAGTACTCGCAATGACCGGCTTTTGCGCTCAACAGGAAAGTGCTCACCGGCTGATCGCCCGGCGTCCAGTCCAGCTCGAGCGTGTACTTGTAATTGGCCTTCAGATAGGTTTCAACCGCCGCCGCCTTTTCCGAAATGGTTCTGGCCTGACCGGTGATCTGCTCGGCCAGCGCACGGATGGCGGGATCGGTTGCCGGGGGCAGGCGCAGGTACTGGCGTCCGATATCCGCGGGGATCTGCTCGGGTTCGGCCGCTGCCGTGTTGGGCATCCGCCGGATGGGGATTTCGGAGATGACCTCATATTGGATGCGTCTCAGGGCCGGGGCGCGATTGAAAATGCCGTCGTCGCCGTCGACTTCGAGTCCCTGAAAGGTCCCCCGTATCGAGCGGACCCGATGGGGACCGAAAAGCGCGTTTGTCGCCAGCGGTTCCAGCAGCACCCGATAGTGAGTCCGTTCACCGGAGTTGTCCATCGGCCGCAGCGTGTACGTCTGGTTTTGAGCGGCCGCGATGGCGGCGTGAGCGCGATTCGTTCTGAACCAGCCCTTGCCGTTGAATCGATCCAGCGCAATGCCTCTCCATCGGACGAGGGCCGAGGACGATCCGCCGATCCGCTTCGCGTGCATGACGACCGCGGAACTGAGTTTGACCTGGCCGATCTGCCCAAGCTGCACATTCTCGGTGAATCCGGAAAGGAGCAGCGACGGCGTGGATGCGCGGCTGAAGTACCCCGTGCCGACACGCGGGATCAGGAAGAAAAGCGCCACGCCAATCAGAAGAATCCAACCCGTCGCCCAGACGCTCATGCTGCCCAGGGGAACCGCCACCCCGGCGGTTCTGGACGAGACCTTTCGCTCGGATCGATACATGTCGAAGCTCATCAGCGTCGAGACGAGGGCGATGAGGAAGAACACCAGCGTGACGGCAAACGACATGTTGATCGTCAGGGACGACGCGGCCAGTATTTTCAGGAACGCGAGGACGATCAGATAAAAATAGTCGCGGTCCGTCTTTTCCTGGCAGAGCTTCACGAGCTCCAGGAACAGCACGAGGTGGATCGTTGCAGGGATGAAGGAGCGCGAGACGATCCCGGTATCGATCAGAAAGACGAAGATGTAGACGAGCGACAGAACGAACGCGCCCTTCGGCGACAGCGGAGGCGGAAGGTCCTTGATGGTGCGATGAAAGCTCCAGCCCGCGCCGACCGCGAAAAGAATGATCGAAGGCGCATCCAGACGTCCCGTCAGGGCAAGCGCAAGGAAAGCCGTCAGGATGAGGGCGTGAACCGAGATTTGAAAATACCTTTTCATCCCTGGCCCTTCCTCAACGACAACCGCCGCGCGCCGTCCCTCCCTTCGGCGACCGGCGGAACGGCCGCATTGGAACGCTGGACGGTGGCCAGGTAATTCAGGATCGAGTGGAGATGGATCTCGCTGCTGTCGAACCGGCTCGACCATTCGTCCGTGATCAACGCCACTTCGATCCCATCCTGAATCATATGAAAGACGAGCGATGCCGCGCACGACACCAGCCTTTCGAACTCCTGCATCTGATCGACGCGTCCGAATCGATCCAGATACACGGGCACCCGGCGGTTTTCCTCGGCGGCAAACTCCCGCGTCTTCAGCGTGGCGGTCTTCGCCGATGCCTTCCAGTGAACGTGCCGGGCGCTGTCGGACGGCAGGTAGTCGCGGATCATGTACAAGTCGTTGCCGAGGCCCCGGTCGAACCGCCGGTTCGATCCCATGATGTCGACGGCGGCGAAATTCAGATGCTCCTGAGGAATGATCTCCGGGTAGCAGACACATTCCGTGTTGACCGGGTATTCCTTGCCCTTCAGGAAAAAGCCGAAGGGATAACGGGAGAGGATTTTGATTTTCCGGATCTCATACCTGCCGCGATAACGCAGCATCGCTTCGGCCGGCTGAAATGCCTGACCATGTGCGCGAACCCAGGCGACGTAGAACGACTGAAACAGGAAACCGCTTTCGTCGATGTGCTCGACGCTCATCGAAAAACTGGGGAACAGCGTTTTTCGATTCTGGATCTGAAGCGATATGGGGAAGGACTCGCCGGCAAAGCAGTGCGGCGGTATCCGCAGCTCGACCTTCAGCAACCGGAAGTTGACTCCCGACAGAAACCCGGAGAGCAGCAGGACAGCCATCAGCGCCGAAAGCACCATGTACAGGAGATTGTTGTTTGTGTTGATGGCGGCAAACACGACGACGATCAGGCCGCCGAAGTAAATCCAGCCTTCACGCGTGACGTGATACTGCGAGAAGAACGGGAGCCAGTCCCACTCGACGTTGGCGGCCAGACGCGGCACAAAGCGAATGCCCACCCAGATCGCGATCGCGAGGGCGGCGATCGCGGAGGTGCCGGCCGCCCACATTCGTCCGTCTCGTGCGACGCTGGACGAGTACAGCGCAGATAACATCGCGATGCTGAGAAGACCGATGGACGTGATGAAGTTCTTCCACATCTCGCGATTGCCTTCTTCCAGCACGCGATCCCGCAAACCGTAGAAAGTCGTTTTCAGGGTGCTTGCGAAGGACATGGGTTCAGGCCGGCACGGGCGTCTGGTCCAGGATTTCTTTGAGGATCGTGCGAGAGTCCGAGCGGGAACGGGCGCCCGATCGCGCAATCACGAGGCGGTGTCCGAAGACGGGATGGGCAAGACGTTTGATGTCGTCGGGGATGACGAAGCTCCGGGTTTCGATCATTGCCAGCGCCTGGGCCGCCCGGAACAACGCGACGCTGCCGCGGGGACTGATTCCCAGCTCAATATCCGGATGATTCCGCGTGCGGCTGACCAGCCGCAGCATGTAGTCCACAACGGCATCGTCCATTCGGATCTTGCGGCATTCTTCCTGAAGCGAAATGACTTCCGCAGGCGTCAGAACGGGCTCGACCTTGTACTGGCTGTTGTTTCCGTTGGTATAGCGCTTCAGAATTTCGCGCTCGGCCGCCATGTCCGGATAACCGACCTCGATGCGCATCAGAAAACGATCGAGCTGGGACTCCGGAAGCGGATAGGTGCCGTGGTGCTCGACCGGATTCTGCGTGGCCAGAACCATGAAAGGTTTGGGCAGCGGATAGGTGACGTTCTCGATGGTCACCTGGTTTTCATTCATCGCTTCGAGAAGCGCGCTCTGCGTCTTGGGCGTCGTTCGATTGATCTCGTCCGCCAGAACGACGTTCGCGAAGATGGGGCCGTGCTTGAACTCGAATTCGTTCACGCGCGGGTTGAAGATCGCGACACCGAGAACGTCGGACGGCAACAGGTCGCTTGTGAATTGGATGCGGTGGAAGGTGCAGTCGAGCGATCGCGCGAGCGCGTGCCCGAGAGTGGTTTTGCCGACGCCGGGAACGTCCTCAATCAGCAGGTGGCCTTCCGCGAGCAGCGCGACGACGGCGAGTTCGATGGTTTCTTCCTTGCCTTTGATCGTCCGGCCGACGGCGGTCCGAAGCGTTGAAACTTTCTCCCGTGATGTAGCTTCCATGGCCTTCATGATCTCGGGGGATTCTAACACGGAGGCAGCGAGGATTTCGGATTGCCAATTCGGTGTCAGTGGCGCCTGACACCGAATTGGGCCTTACTTCTGGTTCGCGGCAGGGGCGACGGTCACCTTGTAGCCGGTCAGCGAAGACTGCTGAAGCGCCTTGTCGACTTCGATGCTGTTGTTTCGAAGCGTCATTCCCATCGACTTGTCCAGATCGATCAGCGACTTGGTGAAGTTGATCCGCGACTGCAGTTCCGTGGTCTCGGCCTGCGCCACGTTCCGCTGTTCTTCGAGGACGAAGCGAACCGTCGACGTGCCGAGGTTGGACTTCGTCTGTTCGGCATCCATGCGCAGCTTGGCCAGTTCCAGCGCCGTCTGCGCCGTCTCGATGCGCGCGTGACTCTGCTGGACGGAGGTCAGGGCGTTTCGAACTTCCAGCATGATGGATTGAGCGGTCGCACGCATCCGGGCTTCGGAAAGCTGGCGTTCCGTGACCGAGCGGTCATGGTCCGCGGCCGCGGCCTTATTGCTCAGCGGCATGTTGAAAACGAAACCCACAGAGTAGCCGGAATAGTTGTAAGTGAACAACTGATGGAAGGCATCGCCGATGCCGCCGGGAACCGGCACTCCGGCCGCGCCGCCGATTCCGGAGCGCGGGGTGTAGGTGCCACCGGTTCCGTTCTGGTTGTACGAGGTCGTGAGATCCAGCAGTGGCATCTTCTGGTTGGACGTGTACTTCTCGTCAATCTCCTTGTTCTTCAAGTCGAGTGCCGCGCTCCTCATTTCCGGCCGGTTCTCAAGGGCCACTCGAACCGCGTCTTCCAGCGTCGGAATGGAGACGGTTTCGGGACGCCTCGGCTGTTCCTTCGGAGTGAATTTCAAAAGAAACATGGACGGGTCCTTGTCGGCCGAGACCAGCTTCTTGATCTGATCTTCCGCCGTGGTGACGGAGAACGTCGAGGTCACCATCGAATCGCGGCGCGTGGCCACGTCCGAACGGGTCTGGATCAGGTCGATCGGCGCAAGCGTGCCGATGTCGACCTTCATCTGGTTTTCTTCCAGCGTGCGTTGCGCCAGTGCGAGCGAACGTTGTTTGACCTTCAGGTCTTCGCCCGCGAATACCAGATCCCAGTAGGATTTCTGGGCGGAGACCACGAGGTTGGTGAGTTGGATTTCAAAATTGATTTCCGAAATCTTCTGGTTGTTCTGTCCTGTCTGGATTTGGCGGGTGTTGGGCAGCCGGCCCCTGTCCCGGAGGAGGTGTTGTCCGACGGTGTAGGTCAGAACGCTCGAGTAAGACGGGTTGAACGTGCTCAAGTTGCTGTTCGAGTACGTTCGGCCCATGGTGAAATCCACAGCCAGACTCGTGCCGGTCGGCAATGCCTGCGTGAAGCTGGTGGTCGTGTTGATGCGGGTCTGCCGGGACACGGTGGCCGTACCGTTCAACTGCGAGTTGTTCTGCGTGCTGTTCTTGGTCACCGTTCCGGAGAACCGGATCGATGGCTGCAAGGCGCGATAGAAGACCAGGCTCGAGTAGTACGACGATCGCGGAGAGTACCGGTTGGACTGGATGTCGAGATTCTTGTCCAGCATCATGTTGATCAGGTCGCTCATCGCAATCGACATGGCGCCCGTCTGCAGCATCTGGCCGATCTCGGAATCCGAGACCGCGGAAGCGGTTGCTTCGGCGGCCGGCTGATAACGTCGAAGGAACTCTTCGACCCACTTGGTGTTTTCCGCGGCGCTCAAGGGGGCAGCCAGAGACACCGTCACGAACGCAGCAATCAAAATGTTCTTAATCTTCATAGAAACTCCGGGGAATTTCGGATTTCGAATGTCGGGACACTCCCATCCGGATTCCGACATCCGCATTCGAAATCAACTAATCGCCTGCGGCCCGGGACTCGCTGGGCTTCTGACGGCGGAACCTGGCGAACAGTTGAGAGGGCCGCCATTCGCGAAGGTCGTCAAAGTAGGAGTAAGCCACCGGCGTGATGAGCAGGGTCAGCAGCAGGCAAAGCGCCTGCCCGCCGATAATCGTCACGGCCATCGATGCGCGGGAACCTGCGCCGGCGCCTTTTCCGAGGGCGATGGGCAACATGCCGGCGAAAATCGCGATGGTCGTCATCAAAATGGGTCTGAGTCGAACGTGATTGGCCTGAATGAGCGCTTCATGTCTTTCCATGCCGCGTTCTCGCAGGGTGTTGGTGTAGTCGACCTGCAGAATCGAGTTTTTCTTCACAATGCCGAACAGCATCAGCATACCGATACCGCTGTAGACGTTGATCGTCATTCCGAAAGCCAGTAGCGCCAGCAACCCGGCCGGCAGGCTGAGCGGAAGTGCCGTCATGATCGTGAGCGGATGAATGAAGCTGTTGAATTGCGAGGCGAGCACCATGTAGATGAACGCGACCGCGAGGCCCATCGCAAGCACGAAATCGTTGGAGGCGGTCGCCAGCGTCTTGGCGCTTCCGGTGAACACGACCTGGTATCCCGGCTTCATCCCGAGTTCGTCCACGGCCTGCCGCGCGCGGGTGACGGCTTCACCCAGTGGAATTTTGTCGAATGCGGCGTTCACCGACACCTGCCGCTGGCGGTTGTAGCGGCTGATCGAGTTGACGCCCGGCTCCATTCGCAGTTGCGCGACGTCGCTGACTTTCACGACGCGGCCCTGGCCGGCAGGAATCATCAACTGGCCCAGTTTGTCCGGATCGCGGAATTTGTCCTCCAAACGGAGCATCACTTCATACTGGCGGTCGCCTTCACGGTAGACGGTCGCCTGCTCGCCCGCCACGAGGGTCCTGAGGTTGTTGGCGAGGCTGTCCAGCGAAACGCCCATGTCCGCCGCGCGGACGCGATCGACAACGACGCGAAGTTCCTGCTGGGTTCTGGTGAAGTTCGTGTTCGACTCCACAAATCCCGGAGTGGTCCTTAATTTTTCGACGAGCGTGTCGACATAAGTCTGAATCTGGTCCAGATCGGGGCCCTGCACCAGCAACGACAGGTTGTTGCCGCCACCGCCGCCCGGTCCGCCGCCCGGACCACGGCCGGGTCCGCCGCCTCCGGGTCCGCCGCCGCCTGCGGTCGAGGCGCCGGAGATATCCGTTCCACCCGACACGCTGGTCCGCAGCCCGGGGAATTTCTGACGCATGAGTGCGCGCACGTCGCGGATCATGTCCTGCTGCGTCTTTTCCCGCTGATCCAACGGAACCAGACCCACAAAGTAACTGGCGCTGTTGTTGTTGATGTTGGTGAACACGGTTTCAACGTTCGGCAAGGCGCGAAGCATCGGTTCGATGTCGCGCGTGTAGGACTCGGTCAGGTTGAAGGCCGTGCCCGGCGGCAGATTGACGTTGACGCTGAATTCGCTCTGATCGTCTTCGGGAACCAGTTCGGTTCCCATTTTCGGGAATATGTAGAACGCCGATGCGGAAACCGCGATGGCCACCAGCAGCATCACGAAGCGGTGCCGGAGACTCCAGCTGAGCATATGGCCGTAAACGCGATCGACGAAGGCATAGACGCCGCGATTCTTCGAATGGTGTCCGCCCGCGTCGGCGGTTCGCAGCCACATCGAGCAAAGTGCCGGTGTGAGCGTGAATGAGACGAACATCGACAGCAGAATTGCGGACACCGACGCGATACCGAAGGCCAGCAGGTACTGCCCGATCTGTCCCGTGATGAAGGCAACCGGCAGAAAGATGACGCACAACGACAACGTTGTCGCCATGACGGCCGTGCCGATTTCGCCGGTCGCTTCGCCGGCCGCCTGCTGCGGGGAGACGCCTTTTTCCTCGACGTACCGGAATATGTTTTCCAGCACGACGATGGCGTCATCGATGACGATTCCCGTCGCGAGCGACAAGGCGAGAAGCGTCATGTTGTTCAACGTCATGTTCAGCATCCGCATGATGATGAACGTGCCGATCAGCGAAACCGGGATCGCCAGCGCCGCGATGATGGTGGTGCGGATGTTGCGCAGGAAAAAGAACACGACGATGCTGGCCAGAAGGCTTCCGAGCACGAGGTGATGCTGAATGTCGTCGATCGACTTTCGAATGAAGACCGACTGGTCGCGGCGAACGGCGATCTTGATGTCGGCCGGGAGAGTCGTTTGGATTTTGTTCAGCCGATTCATCACTTCGTCGACGACGGCAACCGTGTTGGAGCCGGTCTGCTTCACGATCGACAGCGATACGGAAGGCTGGCCGTCCACCCGGGCGATATTCCGGATTTCCTGAACGCCGTCGGTCACCCTGCCGATGTCGCCGAACGTGACGGTCTGTCCGTCCTTTTGAGAGAGGATCACCTTCGAAAAATCGGAGACCTGCGTGATGCGGCCCATCGTGCGCATGGAATACTCGGAGGCGCCGCTGGTGAAGTTGCCGCCCGGAATCTCGATGTTCTGCCGGTTGATCGCATTCCGGACCTGGTCGATCGTCAGACCGTAGGCATTCATGCGGTCCGCGTCGACGAGGGCCTGGATCGAACGGCGGCGGTCGCCGAAGAACTGGACGGAGGCGACACCGCTGGCCGACTCGATCTGCTGTTTGATCTGTTCATCGACGATTTCGGTGAGTTCCTTCGGGTCGCGATCGCCGTACACGGCGAGAGTCAGAATGGGAGCGGAGTCGGGATCCGCCTTCGTGACCTGCGGCGGGTTGGTATCGCGCGGGAACCGGCCCGTCATGGGGGCGACCTTGTCGCGAACGTCCTGGATGGCGACCTTGATGTCCTTTTCCAGGTTAAAAGTGATCGTTGTGTTGGAGTTGCCCTGGCCGGAATTGGTGCGAAGCTCGTCGATGCCGTCGATGCTGTTGATCGTCTCCTCGATCGGCTTCGTAATGGTCGACTCGACTTCTTCCGGACTGGCTCCGTTCAAGCGGACCATGATGCTGACGGTCGGGGACTCGGTCCGGGGCATGAGGTCCACGCCGATATCCCGATAGGAAAACACTCCCAACACCACGAGGGCGAGGGACATCATGATGGCAAATACAGGTCGTCTGATGGAAACGTCTGCTAATGTCACTGGATACTTCCTCCGCGCTCGCCGTTTCGTTGACCGCCACGCCCGCCGCGACTCCCACGGCCCCGGCGTTCACCGCCCGCATTGCCGTCGCCGCCCGCTCCCGCAGGCGCGGCCGCCCCGGGTCCTCCGGCCGGTGCGCCCTGCGTCGCTTCACCGCCACCCGCGCCGTTTCCGCCCCGTCCTCCGCGCCCGCCCCGTCCTCCACCTTCGCCACCGCCGACGATCATTCCACTGACGAGTTGGTTGAGGTTACTGGCTGCGAGTTTTTCCGTTCCGTCGAGGCCGCTGAGGACTTCGTGGAACTTGCCTTCAACCTCGCCGAGCTGGATGTTCTTCTGGCGGATTTCGCCCTTCGCATCGACGATGTATACCGAAGCCACGCCTGCAAGCATCACAATGGCTTCATCGGGCACGGCCATCACGTTGTCGTCCTTGTAGGTGAGGATTCGGCCTTTCGTGAAGAATCCCGGCTTCAGCTTTCGCAAGGTGTTGTCGACCAGGATTTCGATCGTGAAGGTTCGTGTCGTCTGGTCGATCGACGGGCTGATGAACCGGATCCTGCCGTCGAAGACCTCGGTGGGATGCGATTCCACGCTGAACTTCACCGCCAGGTTCGGCTTGATCAGATTGGCGTTCTTTTCCTGCACTGCGGATCGGAGTTTCAACGGGTTCAGCTGGACGATCGTCGCCACGATCGTCCCTTCACGAATGATTTCGCCGCGCTGCACCGGGCGGTCGGAAATCGCGCCGCTGACGGGCGCGCGAACCTGCGTATCTTCCAGTTTCTTTTTCGCCAGCTCGTATGCGGCGCGCCGGTCCTGGAGACTGGCTTTAAGAGAACGCACGTTGTCGACCGCCGCCTCGTATTGCGCTTCGGTCACTTTGACGCGTGTCTGAACCGTGTCCAGATCGGCCTTGGGAGATAGTCCCTTCGCCTGCAGTTCCAGTGACCTCACCAACTGGGCCCGGGCATCGTCCCGGTTGGCCAGGGCGGTCCGAACCGAGGCGATCTGGTCGTCGGGAGCCGGGTTGCCGCCATGTGTGGTGATTCCGAGCTGGGCTTCGGTCTGGCGCAGCGCGCTTTCAACGCGGTCCAATGCCAGTTGGATTTCTCTCGGATCGATCTGGGCAATGACCTGACCGGCCTTCACTTCCTGACCCAGTTCGACAAGAACGTCCTTCACCATGCCGGAAGCTTCCGCGCTGACGCGAACCTGGTCCTGGGAAAGAAGGGTTCCGGAAAACTCGACCTCGCGCTGGAAACTCATGCGCTCGACGCCGATCGTTCGCACGGGAAAGGTCGCCCGAAGTCCTTGTCCGGGGGCGGCGCCCGCACCTCGCCCTCCCTGGCCACGGACTTGTCCTCCGCCTCTGTTTTGTGCAGGTTGATCCTGGCCTTTCGCATCGCCTTTGGAGGGATCGCCTTTACTGGAGTTGCAACCGCTGACCGTCAACATCACCGCTAGGAGCATCAGAACACACTGACAAATAGTCCGAAGTTTCATAATCTTTTGGTTATCTCACCTTATGTCGTAGTCCCTGGCTGGCCGGCTCATTTTGGCGGGACTAATCTACCGTACGCCTCAGAGGCGTCCCGAGTTACGGGACATTATCAGGGTTGGTGAAAAAACTGTACATGCAATCGGCCGCCGGCAGGCGGCCGACTTCCATGACGCCCGGTTGCCCTCCTGGGTAGCGGAGGATGCACGAATGAACTGGCGGATACTGGCCGGAGCTTCGAACTCGTTGGACCCACTCTGACCTACCTTTCCCGATAGAATGTAGGGCGCTTTCCGGCTTGGCGGGTGAAATTCCCTTGAGGGCAATCATATGAGCATCACAATTGAAAAAAATCTGAATCAGATTGCCGATAGGACCGATTTGGGAGAGCTTTCGGAGTTTTTACCGGTGGGTTTGCCGAAAATTACGAATCCGCAAACGGACGTACCAAACATTGCCAAAGATGAAGGATTGGTTCGTTTGATTCGTGATGCGGTGCAACGGGTTCCGACAGAACACCGTTTGTATTTAGGTGATGCCCGTTTGATGTCTGCTTTAGAACCTGAATCGGTACATCTCGTATTGACGTCGCCCCCATACTGGACGCTGAAAGAATACAGAGATTCGAAAGGCCAACTCGGCCACGTCACCGGCTATGAGGCGTTCCTGTCGGAACTCGATAACGTTTGGGAGCATTGCTTCAGGGCCCTGGTACCCGGCGGCCGGTTGATCTGCGTTGTCGGTGACGTCTGTTTATCCCGCCGCAAGAATGGTGGAAGGCATACTGTAGTTCCGCTGCACGCCTCAATTCAGGAGCACTGCCGTCGAATCGGGTTCGACAACCTCGCGCCGATCATCTGGTACAAAATCTCCAATGCCGCATATGAGGTCGAGAACGGTTCGAGTTTTCTTGGAAAACCATACGAGCCTAACGCAGTAATCAAGAACGATTGAGGTGGACCCAAGCTTGTACGAGAGCGCCTCTATGATGCGACCTGCTTCCTGCTGTCGGACGCTGAAAAAGGACCAAAGGGGGCGTATCGAGAGCCAAATTCGGAGCTGACCTTCTCCAATTTCATCGCCTCTTGCTCGGCCGAGCGATCGCGATCACAAGGAAATAATGCGCCTCTACCCGCTCTCGCAATGGCCTTTAGCCTTCGACATGTCTGAACCTGGAGCGAAAATCGCATATCTTTTCGGTGTCGGGGCAACGCACTCCGAAAACGAAGGGTAAGATCACTGGCGATTGGGATTGCGCAAATGAAATCACTGACTGCCGGATTGGGTCGGCATAGCATGAGATTCAAGGAATGAGTTAGAATTCGAACCGACCGGGATCATAGCTCAGCTGGAAGAGCGCATGCTTCACACGCATGAGGTCACAGGTTCGAGCCCTGTTGGTCCCATTTGATGAAATCCCACTCCACTGCCAGCCATTGCGAGATTCCCAAGGAATGGGTCGAAGAGTTCGAAGCTGCTGCCCGGCGTCCATTGGAGAACCGTCTCCGCTACGCTTTCATTCACACCTACAAACCTGTTCTCGATGACGCTCCTTACCGATCCTTTACGACGATGGAAGAATACCGCGACTGGTGCGAGAAGAACCTGCCGTCGTGGCTTGGCTATGGCCGGCTTTGAGTACCGCCAGGCCGCCGAAATCCGGGACGCATTAGCCCACCACAACGTTCGGTACCTGTTCATCGGAAAGTCTGGCGCCATCCTCCTCGGTTTTCCGGACACAACGCAGGACGCCGATCTGTTCGTCGATAAGTCGTCCGATAACGGTCGCGCCTTGGCGGCGGCGTTGAAGGACCTGGGGTTTGAGCTGACTGATGAGCAACTTGGCGATCTCGAACGCGGCAAGGACTTCGTACAATTCAAGAACGGCCCTTTTGATCTCGATGTGATCTTTGCTCCAGACGGCATCGAGCGGTTCGCGGACGCATGGAAACGGCACGCTGAAGTCGACGGGTTTCCGGTCTGCAGCATCGACGACATCATCGCGAGCAAGGAAGCCGCGAATCGTGTCCGCGATCGTGAATCCCTTCCGCGCTTGATAGCGTTCCGTGAGTGGCTTCGAAGCAAGGGCAGCTAGAGCGCCCGCTTCACACGCAACTCGATGGAATTCGATTGATCTGTGCGGATTCTTGGGCGGCCTTTCGAGTTCATTGCCTCCACAACCGCTGTTACAAGACCGCTCCAGAGAGCAACTCGACAACTGCCCAAACCATGGACAACGTCGGCGATGTCGGGCCGGCTGATTCCCGTTCTCGAATCGATCGAAGCCGGTCTCTCGCCACTGGGGGAGTCCCGCCAGCGGCGTCTCCGGGTTCTCTCGCGACGCACCGGGCGCGATTGACTGCCTGGAGCGGCGAAGTCGAAACGATGGAGAGGCGTCTGGAAGGCGCGCGCGGTAGATCCGAGGATCGTCTGACTGAACCACATGTTAGCCCGGCGACGCGAACTGCCGGCTTTGCGGATTAGCAGGTATACTCGCGGCAATGGAGTTTGAATGGGACGCAGAGAAGGATCAGCGAAATCAAACCAAGCACGGAGTCTCGTTCGACGAGGCGACCAGCATCTTTAATGACCCGTTCGCTCTCACCATTGATGACTCAGATCATTCGTGGGAAGAGCATCGGTTTTGACAACCGGATATTCGAATCGTCCCACCGGCTTATCATCGTTGCGCACGCTGATCGTGACGAACGAGTGCGTCTGATTAACGCCAGAGAGGTGAGCGCTGGAGAACGTCACAACTATGAACAAGAACCCAAATAAGCTACCGGACGATGAAATGAGAGCTGAATACGATCTTCGGGGCGGTGTTCGCGGCAAGTACTACGACCGTTACCAGCAGGGGACCAATGTCGTTCTGCTGGAACCTGACATGGCTAAAGTGTTTCGCGACTCCGCTACGGTCAACGAAGCGCTTCGTCAGTATCTCTCCGAACACGGAACACCCCCGATACGAAAAGGGGCGGGCTAACGGCTCTGGCGCTCAGCCTCGAATCATCGCGAGAGCCACGTGACAATCAGCCGTAACCGATGCGTGCCGATCGTCGGTCTGCCTTGTTAGCCCGTCTCGGAGCGTTGCCGCCAGTAACCGGGCCTCCGTTTGTGATGAGCTACCGAGACAATGACGATCTCTGCGGTGCCTCATCGGTAATAGATGCTGAAAGGAAACCGCGGAAGAACGAGCCGCCTCGTTCCATGTTCCGCTACTGGATACCGCATAGGCGCTTCGGCAATCTGAGAAACGGCTTGATCAACCTCCTGTGCAAGTGCCGCAGCGCCCATGGGGCTGCGTTCCTCGTACCAAGCGCGTGCCCTTTTGAGTTCCGCGCGTGCAGCAGGATGAAACCTAACCTTCATTGCGCGGTCCAAACAGTTCCGCGCGGACGTCTTCCCATGGGATGGTTTCGACCGTTCCCGCGTCCAATTCCGCAACCCGCCGCGCCACTTCCTGCGACCAAGCTGCTTCGACGTCAGGTTCGCTGCCAGGATCGAGAGTTTCGATCAAGAGGCCAGCCAGCGTCGCCCGGTCCCGCTCCGGCAACTGTGCCGCCTCACGAAAAAGTTCATTGAGGTTACGTGCCATGTTCGAGATTGTACTTCAAGGCCGCTACTTGAAGGATGGGCAAGGAACATGTTTCGGATTGGCGGGCTAACACGTTGCAGCCGTCAAGCCGCGCTCGACGGAAATGTAAACCTGCAACGGTTTGCTCGCGCGGCTTGCGGCTGAGCGTTAAGCCGATGGCGCGCATCAACGCGAAGCGTTTCGACGAAGCGTATGCCTTATTCGACCGGACGCCTGTGATTGAACCGATAGGGATTCTGGCGGACCGCTTCGGACCGAGCGGGGAGACGGGGCTGGCATTGGGATCGTTGGGCGGTTCTCGAAAGAGTGGCCGAACTCGAATCCTGCGTGGCAGCGCTGCCGGAACTGGCGGACGTTCGGCGCCGAGCTTTTCGAAATGCTTGCCGAGTATCGTCGACGATTCCGCGACCGGCACGACATCCTTATGCGCGAAGTTTCGGGAGTCCTCGACGCGGCTGCCGCGCGTGGCACACTGCCGCTGGAAGGCCTCGTTCCCGAGCACGGTCTTACGCCGTCTGCCGGTGGTGTGCCCGGGTCCGAACGCCTTCGAGACACTGGATCCCGGTCCGGCCGTTTTTTTCGGACGGTCCGACTTTCACCAGCGGGGTCCCCGTCCCCGACCGCGTGATGGGCCCCGGTCGAGCAGGACTTCGAGTGACGAAATCTGATCGTTCCAGGTGATGCCTCCCCGAAGCTGAATGATCGCCAGATCGCTGACGTCCCGGTCGATCACGATCTGTTCCCCCCGGAAACCGACGTCGCGGTAAAGGCCGGCGGCGGCGCGTCCGAACACACGGATGGAGGTGATGCGATCGTTCCAGCCCATGCGGCCCAGATCGCGCGCTTCCTCGCCGGCGTCCCAGCAGTCCGAACGGCCCTGAAAGTTGGCGTGTTCGTAAACGCAGACGCCGTCACGCATCGAGCGCGGATTCCGGCCCTGGTTCCGATCGTCGTCCCGGTCGTTTCGGCCTGCGCCACGGCCGGGCAAAGGGGTGTTGAATCCGGAACTGATCCGGAAAGACTCAATCCGGTCGCTCCATGTTTTTGAGCCTTCGATGCTGCGACGACCGAGGTCCGGAACATCCGAGTTGAACTCGGCCGAAGGTCCCCGAAAATCCTCGTTGTCCCAGACGATCACGCGGGCCCTCCCGAAAATCCGGATCGATGAAATCGCGTTCTTGCGGCCCCGCAAATTGGCCACCTCGTCTCCGGGACTGAAGCAGTCTTCCCAGCCCTGAAAGTGAATGTCCTGGTAAAAACAAACGCGGTCGCGATCGTTTCTGCCGAACTGAGGTTCAGCCCCGAGTTGACTCGCGAACGACAGTATGGACAACAGCAAAACGGCAGGTATTGAGAGTCGTTTCATGGCGCTTTCCTCGCTAATCCCAATAGACGGACGCTGCCTTCATTCGTGTTGACTTTCTTTTGGGCATGCCGCAGTGTTTACCGAAAAAACGGAGGGAACGATGTCGCGAAAACTATACCGATCGGTTCCAGTGCTGCTGATCTTCGTCATTGCCGGCATCGGCTATCTGACGATGGGGCTGTCCGGCCAGACCGGAAGTGCCGGATACATACCGAATGTCAAAAACGGAGACTGGATTGCCGTCACCGGCGACAACACCGGTGCGCGATACTCGCCACTGAGCCAGATCACCGCGGAGAATTTCAACAAGCTCGAAGTCGCATGGCGCTTCAAGACGGACAACCTCGGAACGAAGCCCGAATTCAAACTCGAAGGCACTCCTCTGGTTATTCGAGGAATGATGTACGCGACCGCCGGCACGCGCCGGGACGTCGTCGCGCTTCGGGCCGATACCGGCGAACTCGTCTGGGTGCATACCGAATTCGAGGGGCAGCGCGCGGTCAATTCTCCGCGGCAACTTTCGGGTCGCGGCCTCTCGTACTGGACCGACGGTAGGGAGGAACGCATCATCTATGTAACGACCGGATACAAGATGATCGAACTCGACGCGAAGACCGGGAATCGTATTCCGGCATTCGGGAAAGACGGATACCTCGATTTGAAAGTCGGCCTCGTGACCGGCAGCGGCCAGCAGATTGATCTGGAATCGGGCGAAGCCGGACTTCACTCCGCCCCCCTCGTGTTGAAAGACAGCATCGTTGTCGGCGTCGCGTTCAAAGAAGGGATGACCGTCAAGACTCACAACAACACCAAAGGCCAGGCCCGGGCATTCGACGTCCGCACCGGAAAACTGCTGTGGGCCTTCAACACGATTCCACAAGGCAGGGAATTCGGCGCCGAAACCTGGGAAAACGGAACCGCCGCCGTGAATGGAAACACGGGCATCTGGACGCAGATCACCGCCGACGAAGAACTGGGACTGGTCTATTTGCCGGTGGAAACGCCAAGCTCCGATTTCTACGGTGGCCATCGGCCCGGCAACAACCTGTTCGCTGAAAGTCTCGTGGCTGTCGATGCAAAGACCGGCCAGCGGAAATGGCACTACCAGATCGTTCACCATCCCGTTTGGGATCACGACCTGTCGTCGGCTCCACTGATCGCGGACGTCACCATCGACGGCCGGCCGCGCAAGATCGTCGCGCTGCCCACCAAGCAGAGCTACCTGTTCGTCTTCGATCGCGCCACCGGCGAACCGATCTGGAAGATCGACGAGAGTCCCGTACCGCAGTCGGATGTGCCCGGCGAGAAAACGTCGCCGACACAGCCCATTCCTTCGAAGCCGCCTGCCTATGCCCGCACATTCGTCAAAGTGCCCGATGACATCATCGATTTCACGGCTGAGCTTCGCGCCCAGGGCATGACCAATCTCGAGAGGGTGAAATGGGCGAATTCGCCATACGTGCCCTATGTTGTCGGCAACGATCGCATTCTGGGCGCCCTCAATATCGGCAACACGGCGGGTGGAACCAATTGGCCGGGCGCCGCCTACGATCCGGAACTGAAGATGTTCTTCTCGCAGGCGGGCAACTCGTCTCTCACGCTGGGAACGCTGCGAACTCCTCCGGAAGGATTCTCCGATATTCGATATGTTTCCGGTCGCGAGGGAACCGAGTTCCGGGTTTCCGAAGGTCCGGGTTACGGCAGCGCTGCCGACTATCCCGAACCGCCTCGCGGCGGAGCGCCTGCGGGTCCCGCTGCGGCAACCGGTCCGCGAGGTGGCGGCCGAGGCGCCGCGCCGGCCGCCGCGCCGAACGCGGCTCCGGCCGGCAATCCGTTGCAGGTCGACGGCTTGTCGCTCGTCAAACCGCCGTACGGCGTCGTTTCGGCGATCGACCTGGCCAAGGGTGAACTGAAGTGGATCGTCCCGCACGGCGATACTCCGGACGTGGTGCGCAACCATCCCAAAGTGGGGCCGGTTCTGGCGGACTACCTGAAGAAGAACAATCTGCCGAGCACCGGTCAGGGCGGCAGCGTCGGCGTCGTGGTGACCAAGACGCTGGTGATCGCGGGCGATCCCGCCGTGACGACGACTCCGGATCATCCGCGTGGCGCCATGTTGCGCGCCTATGACAAGATGACCGGCAAACTGGTCGGCGCGGTCTTTATGCCCGCTCCTCAGAGCGGCAACCCCATGACGTATTCCGTCAATGGCCGTCAGTACATCGTCGTGGCGATCAGCGGCGGCAACTACTCCGGCGAATACATCGCCTTCCGGCTCCCGGCGAGCGAACTGCCGCCGACCGCCGCCGGACGTCCGTAAGTCGCTGACGGTGGCAGGCTGCTTTCGTACGGCCTGCCGCCGTCGAACCATCCAAGAGGTGTCATGAAGTTACGTGTTTTATCTGCTGCGATTCTGGTCCTGACCGTTGCCGGTGTTTGCATCTCCGCGCTTCAAACCACGCGCTCCGTACGCGACGGCGTTTTCACGGAAGACCAGCGGAAACGCGGGGCCGAACTGGTCGCGCAACGCTGCGCCGCCTGTCACGGCGCCGATCTCAACGGCGGTGAAGAAGCGCCGGCCCTGTACGGCGCGAACTTCATGGCTAACTGGAACGGCCTGACCGTCGGCGACCTTGCCGAGCGAATCCGGATCTCGATGCCGCCGACGGATCCGGACATCAATAACGCCCAGCAAAGGGCCGACATGATTTCCGTTATTCTGAGCGTGAACGGTTATCCCAGCGGAACCAAAGATCTCGAAAGCCGGACCGAGCTTCTCAAACAAATCAAGATCGAACCCAGACAATGACTCGTCGTTGAGCTGAAATGGCTCCCATTCCGTCCAATCGAGGACGGCGGGAGCCCACTCCAATGAAATCGACGATCGCATCTCTTCTCTTGTTTTCGGTTCTCGGTTCCTCGGAACATCAGAACACCATCCGTACGGACGTCAACCTGGTGTCCGCCTACTTCACCGTTCGCGACGGTAAGGGAAAGCTGATGACCGGCCTGCGGAAAGAGGATTTCAGTGTCACTGAAGACGGCCGTTCCCAGACGATCACGAACTTCGCGCAACACAGCGACGTTCCGTTGAATGTGGGAATCCTCCTGGACACCAGTACCAGCCTGGCGAGTACGCTCGGCCTCGAGGCGGACGCGGCATCCGGTTTTTTCAGGACCGTCATGCGGAAGGGCGATCTCGGTTTTCTGGCGAGGTACGCATCCGTGATCGAGATCCTGCAGGTTCCGACCGAGCAGGCGGACCTGCTTGCAGACAAGGCTCAGACGATCACGAAGGGCGGCCGCGTGCTTCCTCCCGCCCCGCGTCCCTCCATTACACGCCCGTTTCCGTTTCCAATGCCGAAACGAACGGCGCGGCTTTACGACACCGTGGGTTCGACGGTTGGAAAATTCCTGAAAGATGAACTCGGGCGCAAGGCAATTGTGATTGTGGCGCTTGCCGACGATGCGGGAAGCGAGTCTTCGCTGAGGGATGCCCTGCGCACGCTGAAGGAGAACGACGTGATCGCCTTTGTCCTGCAGGTTCAACACGACCAGCGTGATGACGACAAGTGCGACCTCGATCACATCTTCCGTGGAGGCGAGAATCGGCTGGGACGGCTGGCTGAGGAAACCGGCGGCCGCGTGATTCGAGTCGAAGGCTTTCGGAAAATGAAGAAGGCCTTCGAGGAAGTCGCGGAGGAACTGCATCAGCAGTACAGCCTGGGCTACAGGCCCGCCAATCAGAACTGGGATGGCGCATTCCGCCGTCTGGAGATTCGCGCTCCTCGCGGTTTACGGGTCAGCGTGCGCGACGGGTACTACGCCACTCCCCGGAAATAAGCCGCTCCTTGATGAAGACGCGCGGAGTATGGTCCAATTCGCCGCATGCGAACAACCAATCGGCGCGAGTTCCTGCAATGGAGCGCCATCGCCATCGCCGCTCCTTTTCGCCGGCAGACCCCAACCTTTGACCTCCTCATCGCCGGCGGCCGTTTGATCGATCCGTCGAAGAAGTTGGCCGCGGATCGCGACATCGCCATCTCCAATGGGCGGATCGCGCGCGTCGCTGCGGGCATTGCTCGAAACGCGGCCAGGCAGGTTGTCGATGCGGCAGGTAAGTATGTCTCCGCCGGATGGGTCGACGTTCACGGCCACGTCTATGACGGCATCGACATGGGCATCTTCCCGGACCGGGTCGGCACCCCGAAAGGCGTGACGACGATCGTCGATGCCGGAACGACCGGGTCATTCACCTTCGCGGGTTTCCGCAAATACGTCATCGAGAAATCCACGACGCGGGTCTATGCCCTGCTGAATATCGCGAACATCGGTCTGATCGGAAACGAACTCTATCTGGATCCCCGGTTGATCGACCCGCGCGCCGCCATACGGACCATTGAAGCGAACCGCGACGTGATTCTGGGGATCAAGGTCCGCATCAACGGGAGACACGAGGAATTGGAGCACGACGTCGAAATGTTGAAGAGAGCAAGAGAGGCTTCGGACGCGACGAACGTTCCAATCATGATGCACTGGTCGCATGAACCGGAGTTGCTCGACATTCTGAAAGCGGGCGACATCCTGGTCCATCCGTTCAACCCGGTCATTCCTCCGCCGGGTCTCGGCGGCATGCTGGACGAGAACGGCAGGATCTATCCGCAGATTCTCGCGCTTCGCGATCGCGGGATCATGACGGACTT
>JAHFTY010000175.1 GCA_023265365.1 Acidobacteriota bacterium | reverse complement strand
CTGCGTGCTTTGAAAAAGGTCGTGATCTCCCGTGAAACGACGCTCGTGAAAGACGTCAATGGGGACGCCATCGAGTTCCCCGGACTGACCTACGGGTGTCCGGCTCTCGAAGAGTTGCTTCGTGAACTGGGTGTGGTCTTTTCTCCTCAGGTTCTGCACAATCCGGACGCCACGCGTGGCGGCGTGAAGGAGTTCATTCTGAGCGCACGATGGACGTGGGGCCACGACCGGGTCATGTAATCGATGCTCTCGGATTTCGCTCAAAAGGATGTGACGCGTTATGTCGTTAATGGAGCTTTCAACCGGGCAAGGCTTTCATTCAGCGACAACAGTTCCCTCGAATTCGAGCACACAAGCCGTTCGAACCGTTGGGCCCGGGCGTCGGCGGAAGGAACGACAGCGGATCGTCTTTGCCGATCCCTCGAAAGTTTTCGACTGAACGCGAAACACTTGCAGCTCTTTTTTGACGATGGCAGCAACGTGGAATTCACCTCGAAATGTGAGGCCGAAAATGGATAGTCCGGACAGGACGTTCAAGAGTTGGGAAAAGGCCCTGGCTGAAAACCGGTTGACTCCCGAACAGATCCAGGTGCTTCAGGAGATGGTCGGGAAGGACAACGTGGACAGTATTCAAACTGCCGCCAGAATGCTCGACTGGCAGGACTCGATCCTCAATCCGGACGAGCACATGTACGGATTCTGACCCCAAGATTATTCCCTTTGGACCGGCACTTTGGTAAGCTCACGCCCAATTTACGCCCTCGAAGCACGTAGCCGGCCTTTATAAATAACAGGAGGCAAGATGGCCACAGTTCTTAACGGCAGCGGTCCGACGACCCTGCCTGAGGAATCGTCAAAACAGACTAAACCCCCATTTCCGGGGATTCCCAGTACATCCGACGGCGCAGGGATGGTGGTGTGGGTGGAAACCAACATCAGCCAGGGCGCCTGCGCATATCCGATTACCTCGTCCACGACGATGGGCAGCGGGTACCAGGTCGAGGTCGCCAACGGCAAGACCAACCTGTGGGGCGAGCAACTGGCATTCGTCGAACCCGAGTCCGAGCACAGCGCCGCCGCCACTTGTGAAGGCTTTGCGGTTTCCGGCGGGCGTGTCACGAATTTCACCTCAGGTCAGGGCCTTATCTTGATGAAGGAAGTCCTCTATACCATTTCCGGAAAGCGCCTGCCGATCGTCTTCCATATCGGCGCCCGGGCCCTGACATCGCACTCTTTAAACGTCCATGCCGGACATGACGATGTCTACGGTGTGGCGGACTGCGGGTGGGGAGTCGTGTTCGCGCGCAATGCGCAGGAGGCCGGCGACCTGGCGTTGATCTGCCGCCGGGTGGCTGAGGAAAGCGAGACGCCTTTCCTGAATGTGCAGGACGGTTTTCTCACCACGCATACCATTGAAAACGTCCGGCTGCCCGAACCGGATCTGATGAAGATGTTTGTGGGCCATCCCTCGGAAAAAACCCGGCCGTTGTTCGATCCTCGCGTTCCGCTGATGTCGGGAGTGGTACAGAACCAGGACAGTTACATGAAGGGCAAGATCGCCCAGCGGAAGTTCTACGACCGGGTTCCGTCGATCCTGAAGGGCGTGATGCGGGAATACCACGCGCTGACGGGCCGCCGCTATGACACGGTGATGCCCTACCGGCTCGAAGACGCCGAATACGCCATCATCGGTTCAGGCTGCATGATCGAGACCGCCGAAGCGGCGGTGGATTACATTCGCGAAACGATGGGGATCAAAGTTGGACTGCTGCACATCACCTGCTGGCGGCCTTTCCCTTCGGCCGACGTGGTGAATGCGCTGAAGCACGTGCACGGCATCTGCGTGATCGAGCGGCTGGACATTCCAATGATGCAGTCCAACCCGCTCCTCTGCGAAATCAAGGCGTCCTTCGCCGATGCGATGTCCGGAACCCCGGGCTATCCGGACCTCGATCACATGCCGCGATTCTTCGGAGGCTCCGCCGGCCTGGGAAGCCGCGACGTCCGCGCCGGCGATTTCATCGCCATCGTCGAGAATATGCGGGCCGACCGGCCGCGGTACTACTTCACGCTGGGAATCAAACACGAGCTTGCGCTTCCGGTAACGAACGATCCGGATGTTCGGTCTCCCGGATCGTTCTCCATGCGCGGCCATTCTGTCGGCGGATACGGCTCGGTAACGACCAACAAAGTGATCGCGACCATCGCCGGCGAAGTCTTCGGCATGGACGTGCAGGCCTATCCGAAATACGGATCGGAGAAAAAGGGACTGCCGACGACCTATTACCTGACGATCGCGAAGAAACATATTCGCGTGCACTCCGAACTCGAGCACGTCGAATTCATCCCGCTGAACGATGTCAATGCGTTCAATCTCGAGAACCCGCTGATGGGTCTGGCCGACAACGGGATCGTCTTCGTCCAGAGCAACCGAATCGAGCCCGCTGAAATCTGGGCGGCCATTCCATCCTGGGCGCGCCGGACGATGCTGAACAAGAACGCGCGATTGTTCGCGCTGGACACGGTCGGCATCGCCAAGGAAGTGTCCTCCCTGGCCGACCTCCAGCAGCGGATGCAGGGCATTGTGCTCCTTGGCGTTTTCCTCCGCGTCACACCGTTCCGCGTCGAGAGCGGAATCAGCGACGAAGCGCTCTTCCAGGGCGTGGAGAAATCCCTGAGAAAGTACTTCGGGAAACGCGGCGAACGCGTCGTGCAGGACAACCTGAAAGCCGTGTCACGCGGGTATCACGAATCGATCGAGGTTCCGCGCGACGTCATGTTGTCCATCGGCGACGCCGAAAAGGCGAAAACGCAAGGGTCCCATTAAGGAGTTGTATTCATGTCGCATCAAATGATTGTTCCTGCCGATAAATTGGCAACCGACATCCGTCTGAACGTCATCGATATCGATGATTTCAACAACCGCGTCGTCGGACAGTACAACGAAGGAACCGCCGAAAAAGGGCTCGACGCCGACGACCAGCTCGCCCGCAGCGTCATTCCGGCGGCCACCGGCGCCCTGCGCGATTTCAGTTACATTGCCCCGGACATCCCGGAACTCATTGCGGAGAATTGCGTCGGGTGCATGGATTGCGTCACGCAATGCCCGGACACCGCCATTCTCGGCAAGGTCGTCGAACCCGCCACGCTGGAGGAGAGCCTCAGCCGGATCGCCGATGAGACGGAACGAAAAAGCATGGCCGGCCAGTGGGCCATCACGACCAAATACTTCACCGTCCTCGAGAAGAAAGGCCTGGGCGGCGGGAAATTCGGGATCTTCATCGACCCGACCAAATGCAAGGGATGCGCCGAATGCGTGGATGCCTGCGGAGATCACAACGCGCTGAAAATGATCCCGAAAGGCGACGGCAAGATCGATTGGTACAAGACGGCATTCAACTTCTACAGAAACCTTCCCGAAACCCCGAAGAAATTCATCAACGACAAGGCGCTCGCCGACATGATGCTGGCCGAACGCTCGCTCCTGTATGTGGGCGGCGCCGGATCCTGCATGGGCTGCGGCGAAGCGACCGCCCTGCGCATGATGCTGGCGGCGACAGGATTCGTTTACGGCAAGGAGAACATCGGCATCGTGGCTTCGACCGGATGCAACACCGTGTACACCTCAACCTATCCCTACAACCCCTATCAGACCGCGTGGACCAATTCCCTGTTTGAGAACGCTCCTGCCGTCGCGATGGGCATTCGTTCACGATGGGATGCCATGGGTTGGCAGAACAAGCGGCTCTGGATCGTCGGCGGCGACGGCGCAATGAACGACATCGGTTTCCAGTCGCTGTCGCGCATGATGGCCTCGGGCATGGATATCAAAGTCATCGTGCTCGATACGCAGGTGTACTCCAACACCGGAGGCCAGACGTCCACCAGTTCATTCAAAGGCCAGGACGCGAAGATGAGCTTCCATGGCTCGGTCATTCAGGGCAAGAAGGAGAATCGGAAGGAACTGGCGACGATCTGCATGATGCACAAGGACGTCTATGTCGCCCAGACCACCTGCTCGCACGTCAATCATTTCTACAAGGCCATCATGGAGGCCAACGAATTTTCCGGCCCCGCGATCGTGAACGTCTACACCACCTGCCAACCCGAACACGGCGTCGGCGACAACATGGCCGAACACCAGGCCCGGCTGGCGGCGGACTCGCGTAGTTTCCCGGTGTTTATCTACGATCCGCGGAAGGGTTCGAAGATCAAGGAACGGCTCAGTCTGGCGGGCAATCCGAACATGAAGGACGACTGGTACGTCAATCCCAAGACGGGCGAAGCGGTCGACTTCATCACCTTTGCGCGAACGGAAGGCCGTTTCGCCAAACACTTCGACAAGGACGGCAACGCCTCGGCGGTGATGGCTTCCACGCGCCAGGAACGCCTCGAAAACTGGCACATTCTTCAGGAATTGGCCGGACTGCGATAACCGGCGTACCCGCGTTCAAATACAACGCGGGTACGCGTACTTCATTTCAATCCGTCGAAGGGTGGGACTCAGCTCCGCCGCGATGGCGCTGATCTCCCGCTCCTGCTCCTTGAACTTCTCCACACTCTGCTGTCCTTCCGGATCGGTCAACAGATCCAGCGTCGCCTGAAGCAGGTAGTGATCCTCTTCGAAAATAAGGTCGCCAATCAGCTTCGTCAGAAGATGCGCGTGATGAACGAAGTGTTTCGGGAACGTCACGTCCGAGGCCGTGTCGTCGAACAACGCCGGTATCGTCGCATGAAGCGCCAGCGCGGTTCTTAGAAGCTTGATATCTTCACGCCGCCTGGCGCGTGCCAGAGCCGGTCGCAGAAGGAGGTGTTCCGTATGCGCGAGACACTCGCATCCGACGTCGCGCAGAAAGGCCAGGACGGTCCGGATGTCTTCCGTTTCGACGCGTTCTTCCGTTTCCAGACGCTCGGAAATCAGTCGCAGCACTTCCAGACACTCAAGGATCAGTTGATGATCCGTCGTCAGGGGAGGTATCCCTTGCATGGATGGCTCCTTCCGGTTGGAAAACTGCCGCCCACTCTATTTGGAACTTGATCGCATTTGCAAGAGAGATGCGCAGCCCCGTTCTTTACCTGATCTTCGGCTTCAATAGTTTTGACGCAAAACCAAACCGGAAGAAGCGCGCGTTGCAATGCTCGCAGCGGTAAGGCAGGACGAGAGCACATTTAAAAAGTGACTCGAACAGGCCGCGACGCATGGAGCGGCGGATGTCTTTCGAGTCGCATTGCGGACAATGCAGCGTCATGCCGCGTTTACCTCGCTGAGAATTCCCCAACAAAGCGGAAGCACATTCTTTATATGAAATGACGGCCTTCCGCAAGAGGTGACCGTCTACACATCCGCCGCATTTTCGTGATACCGTCCCGCCATGCGACCGATCATCCTTGTTTTCTGCGTGCTGGCCTTGACGTCGTGCGCCGCCAGTTCGGCGGATTCCGGTTTTTTTGGAACCACCGACCCTCCGGCCGGCCAGGTCCTGCGCTACATTTCCGGCAGTGAACCCGAGTCGATCGATCCCGCCATCCCTTCCGGCCAGCCCGAAGCGCGGGTCATCATGTCGATGTTTGAGGGGCTCACGGAATACGATCCCAGGACCATGGGGCCGATACCCGCCATCGCCGAATCCTGGGAGAACAACGCGGATTTCACGGAGTTCACGTTCCATCTCCGGAAAAATGCCCGCTTCTCCAATGGCGACCCGATCACAGCCAGTGACGTCGTCTATTCGCTCCGGCGCGGCCTGAATCCCGAGACGGCGGCGCGAAACGCCTACCTTGCCTACTACATCCTTTATGCCCAGGGCTACAACGAGGCCGGCGTGTTCGCGCGCGACACGTCGACCGGCGAATTCGTGATGGATGGAAAATTCAGGAAGGTCTTTTCCGAAAAGGAGGCCCGGGCCCTCAAAGGAAAGGAACCGGTTCCGATCAAAGCCGAAGACATCGGAGTCGCCGCGATCGACGACACCACCGTCAAGCTCTCTCTCGTTCAGTCGGCTCCGTTCATGGTGGCGCTGCTACCGCACCAGTTTTTCCGCGTCGTCCCGCGGAAGGCGATCGAAAAATACGGCAACGATCACTGGACTCGCGCCGAGAACATCGTCACGTCCGGAGCGTTCATGGTGAAGGAGCGCGTTCCTTACGACAAGCTCGTCGTGGTCCGCAATCCGATGTACTGGGACGCTGCCAACGTGAAACTCGACGAAATCCGCTTCTACCCGCTCGAAGAAGAAACCACCATGATGAATCTCTACAAGGCGGGCGCGGTGGATGCCACATACAACCATACCGTTCCGAACGCGTGGCTCGACTTCATGATGGACAAGAAAGACTACATGGGCGCGCGGGAGATGGTGAACGAGTATTATCAGATCAACACCCTGAAGCGGCCGATGAATGACCCGCGTGTCCGCAAGGCATTCAATCTGGCAATCGACAAGGAATCGCTCGCGAAATACCAGCACGTCAAGCCGCTCACGGCCTTCGTGCCCCAGGGAATCTTCCCCGGCTATCCGGCCCACAGCGAAGACCTGTTCGACGTGGCGCGTGCGAACGATCTGCTCGAGGAAGCCGGCTACAAGGACCGGTCGAAGTTCCCCGTCAACGAAGTCGAACTCACCTACAACACCTCGGAACGCAACCGCCAGATCGCCGAATTCGTGCAGGCGCAGTGGAAGCAGAACCTGGGCATCACGATCCCGCTGAAGAACATGGAATTCAAAACGTTCCTCACGACTCGCGCCTCGCTCGACTACAAGGGGTTCGCGCGCTCGGGCTGGATCGGCGACTTCGTGGACCCGGTTTCCTACCTCAACATCTTTTATACGCCTCGCGGCGACAACGGAACCGGCTGGTGGGATTCCAGGTTCGTCGCGGTCATCGACGAGGCGAACCGGACGCTTGATCATCAAGCGCGGTTGAACAAACTTTTCGAAGCCGAGAAGATGCTCCTGGAAAGCCAGGCCGTGATCCCCTTGATTCAGCAGTCGACCAACTGGCTGAAGAAACCCTATGTGAAAGGGATGTACCCGAACTCGGGCACGATGCACGCATGGAAGTTCGTCTACATCGAACACGATCCCTCAAAGTGGGATTACGGCGTTCCGGAAATGTAATTCTCCGCAAGATGCCGGGCTCCGATTTATTGTCATGCTTAAATTCGTCATTCGCCGATTATTGTCGACCTTTCCGATGGTGCTTCTCGTCGTCACCCTGACGTGGGGCCTCATCCGGCTCGCGCCCGGCAACTTCTACACGGGCGAGCGCGTGATCGCGCCCGCGATCGAGAAGAACCTGCGGGCGAAGTACGGATTCGACAAGCCGTGGTACGTCCAGTACGCCAAACTCATGAGCAACATCGTTCGCGGCGACTTTGGAACGTCCTTGAAATACGAAGGCCAGTCCGTGAACGAAATCCTGCGGCGCACGCTTCCGGTTTCGATGACGATCGGGCTGCTCGCCTACATACTTGCGCTGAGCATTGGAATCGCGGCCGGAACCCTTGCGGCGGTGCGGCAGAACTCCCGCGTCGATTACGCTTCGATGACGCTGGCGATGCTTGGCATTTCCCTGCCCAACTTTGTGCTCGGCCCTCTTCTGGTTCTTCTGTTTTCACTGGTCATGTATTGGTTTCCGCCGGCCCGCTGGGATGGGTTTCCCAGCCGTAGCGTTGTTCTTCCGGTGATCACTCTTTCGGCAATCTACACCGCGTACGTGGCGCGACTCACCCGGTCCGGAATGCTCGAAGTGTTGCGGGCGGACTACATCCGCACCGCCCGCGCCAAGGGGCTCGACGAAAAAACGATCGTCCGGAGACATGCGATGCGGGGAGGCCTTCTTCCCGTCATTTCTTTCAGCGGTCCCGCGCTCGCATTTCTGGTGACGGGAACGGTGGTGGTCGAACGCATTTTCGCGCTGCCGGGAATGGGCAATTACTTTATCAATGCGAATCTGAACCGGGACGAACCTCTGATCATCGGCATCGTTGCGTTCACATCGATTGCCATCCTCCTCTTCAATCTGCTGGTCGACATCGCTTACGCCTTCGTCGATCCGAGGATCCGCTACTGACATGAGCGCCATTCCCATCGAAGTCCTTGCCGGCACGTCCCTCTGGAGAAATGCCTGGCACAGGCTGCTGCGCAACAGGCTTGCGGTGTTGGGGATGATCCTTGTGGGCGCGATGGTGGTCGCGTGCGCCGCCGGTCCCGGCATCATCTACCGGGCGACAGGCTACACGTACGACTTCATTCCGAAGGATTCCGGACTGGTGAAATCGTTCCCGCCGTCGCTGACCCATCCGATGGGCACCGACATCGCCGGCCGCGACCTTCTTGCCCGGGTTCTGCTGGGCGGCCGGATTTCGCTGATGGTGGGCATTATCGCGACGTTCGTGTCGTTGATTATCGGGATCACATACGGCGCGACCGCCGGTTATCTCGGCGGCAAGATCGACGAGGCGATGATGCGCGCCGTGGACGTCCTGTATTCGATCCCGTACATGATGATCGTGATCGTGTTGCTTTCCCTGTTCGGCAGCCGGTCGCCGCTCAACCAGTTGTTCCTGCTCTTTCTCGCGCTGGGCGCCGTGTCGTGGCTGACGATGTCGCGCATCGTTCGCGGCCAGGTGATCTCGCTCAAGAATCAGGAATTCGTGCTCGCCGCGCGCGCGACCGGTGTGTCCAGGAGGAAGATCATCTTCCGGCATCTGATGCCGAACGTGCTCGGTCCCGTCATCGTGTATGCGACGCTGACCATTCCCAACGTGATGCTTCAGGAAGCCTTTCTTTCCTTTCTCGGACTCGGAGTTCAGGCTCCCCTCGCGTCATGGGGAAGCCTTGCTGCGGAAGGGATCCGCAACATCGCGGTCTTTCCATGGCAGCTCATTTTCCCCGGTGTCACGATGGCCGTTACGCTTTTCTCGTTGAACTTCCTGGGGGACGGGCTTCGCGATGCGCTCGATCCGCAAACGAGGAAAATGTGAGCCTTCTTTCCGTGCGCAATCTTCGAACCTACTTCGACACCGAGGACGGCGCCGTCAAAGCCGTCGACGATGTGAGCTTCGATGTCGAACGCGGTAAAACACTCGGCATCGTCGGCGAGTCCGGCTCGGGCAAGTCGGTGACGAACCTGTCGATCCTTCGCCTGATCCCGACGCCTCCGGGACGCATCGTTTCCGGAGAAATCGTTTTCGATGGAAACGATCTGCTGGCCCTTCCGAATGACGAACTACGGAAAATCCGCGGCAAAAGGATCGCGATGGTTTTTCAGGATCCGATGAGTTCGCTGAATCCCTTCATGCGGATTTCGAAACAGTTGATGGAAGTCACCGAACTTCATCTCGGGCACTCCAAAGAACAGGCGTACAGCCATGCGCTGAAGATGCTGCAACTGGTCGGCATCCCCGACGCGCGGAATCGCATTGACGACTATCCCCACGAGTTTTCCGGCGGGATGCGCCAGCGCGTGATGATCGCAATGGCTCTCTCGTGCCGGCCCGAGTTGTTGATTGCGGACGAGCCGACCACTGCCCTCGACGTCACGATTCAGGCGCAGATTCTGGACCTCATCAAGAAGCTGCGCGAAGAAACGGGGACCAGCGTCATTCTGATCACACACGATCTGGGCGTCGTGGCCGGTATGACGGACGAGATCATCGTCATGTACGCCGGAAAGGTTTTCGAAAAGGCGCCGACCGCCGAATTGTTCGACCGGCCGGGCAATCCCTACACGAAGGGCCTGCTGAAGTCCGTTCCCGATCCGACCTCCAATGGCGCGCTGTACCAGATTCCCGGTTTGCCGCCCGACGCCGCACACCTGCCGCCGGGCTGCCCGTTCGCGCCGCGCTGCGAAAAGGCGCAGGACCTTTGCCGAAAAGAGTTCCCGCCGTTCGTTCAACTGGCTCCGGGTCGTCACTCGCTGTGCCATTTCGCAAAGGGAGCATTCGATGAAGGCGCGTGATCCGCTGCTGGCCATTCGCGATCTCAAAGTTCATTTCGCCCAATCCCGCAAACGGGTGGTGAAAGCCGTCGACGGCGTCAACCTCGACATTTATCCG
>JAHFTY010000174.1 GCA_023265365.1 Acidobacteriota bacterium | reverse complement strand
CCGCCCGATGCTTTCTCGCCAGCGTTGAAACTCCATACCCCGAAAATTGTTCTCGGATTCAGTTCAACCCAGGATTTTGCCGCGGCTGAAAAACCCGCGCGGCAAGAATCCTTAATTTGTTGGGCCGACGGAGGCCATCATGAAGAAACCGACCGCGCTCCGGGTATTTCATTGGGTCACTTGGTTAAGAATTGGCGCACCGCTCCTGGTTCTATTAGTGGTGGCAATCACTCCTGCTGACTCGGATAACGGGCTGTTACAAGGTCTTCGACAGAGTGTTGTCAGTAGAGCACCTGGCGAGGAAGGATCTAACGCGGTTGCGTATGTGTTCGGCCTGTGGTTCGTTTCTGCGGTTGTCACGATCCTGGTAATCTACGCGCTGCGAAGTGGCAAGACCGTGTTACTGTGCGGGGCTTTAGCCTTTGAAGGCATAAGGATGTTGCCCCTACCGCTATGGGCAGTTTTCGGCTTCATCGTGGGTTTCCAGGAGAGCACACGACAGTATGCTGCCTTTCTTCAGGAACGTAAAACCGCTGTAGCGGCACATAGGAATGATGCTTCGACGAGCAAGAACGATGAACGAGTGTAACGAGGCGGCCCAACACTCCCATGTTGCGGAAGCCTTCCCTTTCTGGGAGGAGCGGCAACGGATATCCAATCAAAACGAATGGACTCGGGACCCCGAGTCTCAGGATGGGCCGGGCGTGGTCCAAGCCACAATGAAGACCCAATCCAAGAGAGATCGTCCCATGATGTTCCAGTTAGACGCCGGGCTTACCCGCGCCGCTCCATAATCAACGATTCAAGAATCGTTTCATATCGAAAGCCGTTTCATTTTCTTCTCCCTTGTTTTCGGCGGTACTGTATCGCAAAAAACAGGGTATTCGCTTGTCTGACGGGAATCAAAAAAGTGGAGAATCTCCATGGCGCGGGTCACAATACTGCCCTCAAAGGAGCCTCCCATGAAGCGAACGGTCGTCCCAGGCTTGTTTGTTCTTGTACTGGCAATCGTGCTCGGATCCCCAGCGGCAAGAGCCCAGCGGCCGGCCGAGCGGCCGCAGTCCGTCGCAACGTATTTTCCGGAACGGCTGGACTGGCAGCACAAAAAGCCCGAAGACGTCGGAATGGACTCGGCTCTGGTGCAGCAAGCCGTTCAGGCGGCGATTGCGGCTGACACGCCCGGCACGCACGACATGACGCTCTTCCTGAAAAACAGCTTCGGCAGGGAACCGTTCGATACGATCATCGGTCCCGTCAAGGATCGCGGGCCGGCAAGCGGCATCATCACGCGCCGCGGTTATATCGTCGCGGAGTGGGGTGACCCGAAACGCCCGGACATCACGAACAGCGTTACGAAAACCTTTCTGACGACGGTCGTCGGGCTTGCGTGGCAGAAGGGCCTCATCCACGACGTGAACGACTACGTTCGAGACTACATGCCGCCTCACATCGATCTCTTCGAAGCGACGCACAACAAGAACATCAAGTGGGATCACCTGCTGCGCCAGACGAGCGACTGGTCCGGAACCCTGTGGGGCAAGCCGGACTGGGCGGACCGTCCGGTGGGCCAGACTCCCGAGAGCTGGCAGGATCGGCCGATGTACGAGAACGGCACACACTTCAAGTACAACGATGTCCGGGTGAATGTGATGGCGCTCGCGGCGCTGCAGGTCTGGCGGCGGCCGTTACCGGAAGTCCTGCGCGAGGAAGTAATGGACCCGATCGGCGCATCATCCACGTGGCGGTGGTACGGCTACGAGAATTCGTGGGTCGAGATCGACGGCAAAAAAGTGCAATCGGTCAGCGGCGGAGGACACTGGGGCGGCGGCATGTTCATCGACTCCTATGACATGGCGCGCTTCGGCTACCTGTACCTCCGCAACGGCAAGTGGAAGGACCGGCAGATCATGTCTGAGAAGTGGATCCAGATGGCGAGGACACCGGGCTCGGACAACAACACGTACGGTTTCGCGAACTGGTATCTGAACACCGATCGCAAGCCGCTCCCATCGGCTCCGGCAACCGCCGTACGGTTCGTCGGCAACGGCTCGAACATCATCTATATCGACTGGGACAACGACATCGTCGCTGTCTTCCGCTGGATTCGGAATGACCGCGCACTGGACGAAGTCGTCGGGAAGATGATTGCGTCATTGAAAAAATGATTGCGCGTTGATAATCGGCGTCCGTTCCCGACATCTTGAGCACAAGCGCCAAATCTGCTACAGGAAAAGGCCGCTGTATATACAAACGCCCCGCGAATCGACTCGGCATCTTTTTCTGAAACAGTGCAAGACCGTACAGTGTCGTACCAGGCGCCGGCAACCTGCGCATGCATCTCATTGTCGGCGCTCATAGAGCGCCGCTACAGTAGTTTAGCGAAGTGCCTGGAGACCCAGGATCTGATTCAGAATGGCGCCAAGCACGCTAAACGAGCCATTCGAATTGCTGCCATATTGGGTGCGGCTGCCGAAGCCGTCCTCGTAGCCGCGATGAAAGCCCTCGCGAAAATAGTAGTTGTACTCGTCCCGGTCGACGTAATAGCCCATATAGCCATAGTTCGCGTCCTGGTATGCGTACGCGTCGCTGTAACTGGAGCGCCAGCGATCCTGCCGGTCCGCCTCTCCCGTGCGGAAGCCTTCGTGGTAACCGCTGTTCACAGCCTGACTTAGCAAGTCCGCACCGTACTGATTCGTTTCGTAGTAACGACTGCCGCGATTGTAACGATAGGTTGAAGCCGTGTAGAAGAACGGATCGCGAGCGTAATCGTGCTGCCGGTCGGCATCGACGCGTATTTGCTGCTGGCGCATGCGCTCCAAGTAGTCTGTTTGCAAACGGTACTGAAACGAGCGGTTTTGTTGCTGTAGCAGCGCCGTCTGCTGCTGTATCGCCAGCCGCCGCTGTTGCTGCTGATCCAGAAGTTGACGATACTGCACGATCCGCCGCTGCTGCTGCGTGATGAGTTGCTGCTGCTGTTGTCCGGACCGGCATCCGTCTCCCTTCGCCTGGCCGGGAGGTACGTTGCAGTCGCCCCATCCCACCTTCTTGCCGCGGTCCCATCCTGGCGGTCTCTGCTGCTGCTGTTGCTCCTTTTGTGGGTGTGCGGGTCCCTGCTGCTTTTGGGGTTTGGCTTGCTCTTCGTGCCTGGTCTGCTTGTCCTTTTGCTTACCCCGCTGAGCGTAGGCAGGACCAGTGGTTCCGACGAGATAGAGCAGAACTACGGTGCCGATGATTCCAAATCTTTTCATGAGTGTTCCCCTCAGATTTCAGCTTAGACATTGCAGAGGAGATTAACTGAGCAATTCTGTACCAACCCGTTTGGAGTTACGTAAGTAGCTTCTCCAGTGGCAGACGGCCGGTGTAGATGGCCATTCCGATCGCGGCGTGGATGTTCAGCGCGGCAAGCGACCGGATATCTTCCATGGTGGTGATGCCGCCGGCGGCGGTGAGTTCGAGCGGCGTCGCGGCGCGCAGGCGGCGGAACCAGTCGAGGTCGGTTCCTTGCATCATTCCTTCCTTGTCCACATACGTGCAAAGGAAACCCGAACAATAGGGTTCGAGAGCGCCCAGCACGTCTTCGGCGGAAAGGTTCGTGGATTCCTGCCAGCCTTTCACGACGACGCGTCCGTCTTTGGAATCGACCGCGACGATCAACCGGTCGCGTCCGACCCGCTCGCGCAATGACTGCAGGAACGCCGCATTCACTCCGGACTGCGAGAAAGCGGCCGTGCCGACAATGACCTTGTGCGCACCCTGCTCCACCAGCGCACGCGCGCGATCGACCGTACGGACGCCTCCGCCGACGCGCGCCTTGGCTCGACCGGCAATCATGCGAACGAGTTCATCGTTCGAGCCGCGCCCCATTGCGGCGTCGAGATCGATCGCCTGGATTTCAGGAAACGCGGCGAACTTCGCGAGCATCACTTCCGGCGAATCGCCTTCGAGCGCCTTGGCGCGGCCCTGCACGAGCTGCACGACCTTGCCGTCCATGAGATCGATGCACGGAAAGATCATGCCATCCTCACCGGAATCCCGCGTTTGTCCAGCTCCTCTTTCAACTGACTCACCGTATACGTTCCGTAATGGAAGATCGAGGCGGCCAGCGCGGCGTCCGCGCAGCCGTCGGTGAGAACGCGCACGAAGTGTTCGGGCTTGCCGGCGCCGCCGCTGGCGATTATCGGAATGTGGGTTGCGCGCGACACGGCCCGGGTCAGGGCGCAATCGAAGCCGTCCTGAACGCCGTCGGTGTCCATTGAAGTGAGCAGAATCTCTCCCGCTCCGAACTCCTCACCGCGCGCGGCCCATGCGACGGCGTCGATGCCTTCATCGTGACGGCCGCCTCGGGTGTACACGTGCCACGTTCCGGCGCCGTGCCGTCGTGCATCGATGGCAAGTATGACGGCCTGCGCGCCGAACTCCTTCGAAAGCTCCGTGATCAACTCGGGACGTCGAACGGCAGCGGTGTTGATGGAGATCTTGTCGGCGCCGGAAAGCAGGATGCGCCGGGCATCCGCAACGGAACGGATGCCTCCGCCCGCCCCCAGCGGGATGAAAACCTTGCGAGCCGTTCGTGCAACAACGTTCGCCATGATGTCGCGGTCGTCGCTCGAGGCCGTGATATCGAGAAACACCACCTCGTCCGCGCCGTCGCGATTGTAGCGATCCGCCAACTCGACCGGATCGCCCGCGTCGCGCAGGTTCACGAAGTTCACGCCTTTCACGACTCTTCCCGCAGTGACGTCCAGACAAGGGATGATGCGCCTGGCTAACAAACCAGCCTCACAAAATTCGAGACGATCTTTAAACCCAAAGCGCCGGATTTCTCAGGATGGAACTGCACTCCGAATACATTTTCCGCCTCGATCGCAGCGCTGTAAGACGAACCGTAGGTGCAAAACGCGGCAGCAAGCGGATGCGCGGGAACGTAATAACTGTGCGCGAAGTAAACGAACGGCCGCTCCGGCAGATCGGCCAGCAGTCTCGAATCCTTGCGCGGCTGCAAGTCGTTCCAACCCATGTGCGGCACGCGCATGTTGCCGGAAAATCGTTGGACCAGGCCCCGATAAATCCCGAGTCCGCGGGCTTCCGGCGCTTCTTCACTGCCTTCGAAAAGAGCCTGCATCCCCAGGCAGATTCCCAAAAACGGCGCGCCTCCGCGGATACGCTCGACCAACGGCTCTCGGACGCCCAACCTATCGAGCTCGCGCATCATCTGCCCGAAATGACCGACGCCCGGAAGAATCACGCCGGCCGCGGCCCGCAGTCCGGCGGCGTCGCGTACCACGGAATACCCGCAGCCGATTTCATCGAGTGCATTTCGCACCGACTGCAGATTGCCCGCGCCGTAATCCAGGATGGCGATCACAGCAGACCTTTCGTCGAAGGCAGTTGATCCTTCAGGCGGGCGTCCTTCGAACATGCATACTTCATAGCCCGCGCGAAGCATTTGAAGACGGCTTCGATCTTGTGATGGCTGGAACGTCCGTACAGGATTTTTGCGTGCAGGTTGGCGCCGGCATGATTGACGAAGCCGCCGAAGAAGTCCGCCACTAACTCCGTTTGCAGGTCGCCAAGAAGCCGGACCTTGATGCGGTCATCGTAGACCAGCGCCGGCCGCCCGCCGAGATCGAGCGCGACGACAGCGAGCGTCTCGTCCATCGGGAGCACGAAGTAACCCGCCCGATTGATCCCTTTCCGATCGCCGAGCGCCTGCGCGAACAGTTGCCCGAGCACGATTCCGACATCCTCGACCGTGTGATGCTGGTCTATATCAAGATCGCCCTTCGCGTGGACCGTCAGATCGAACCCGCCATGCCCGGCAAACAGCTCGAGCATGTGGTCGAGGAAACGAATTCCAGTGGAGATCTCGTAGCGGCCGCGGCCCTCGATCTTGAGTGATCCGCTGATCTGTGTCTCTTTCGTATCGCGCCGCACGGTGGCTCGCCTCATGACGCGAAGACCTCGTTAAGGAAGTTGATGTCGTCGACGATGGCGGTGGCCCGCTCCTCCTGAAACATGAACACGAGATCGAGATACAGCGGATCCGCCGGCGCCGCAATGCCGATAAACGGCACTCCGGCCGCTCGCGCGGAGCGGGCGTCGTCAATGCCATCGCCGACGTAGTACAGCGTCGCGCCAGGGTCTTGCGCTTTGACCTGAAGCAAACCGTCGGGCGCGGGCTTCTTGCCGATCACGTCGTGCATGCCGACAATCGGATCGAAAACGATCCGGTGACGTCCACCAGAACGCCATCCATGGTGAAAACAAGAATCGGTTTCATCATCGTAGCCAGATCTCTTCCAACGCACTAATCATCCGCGCCATTTGGTCGCGCGTGCCCACCGTGATGCGGACGCATCCCGGGATTTCGTAGCTGCGATCCCGCACCAGAATGCCGCGCGCGCGCAACCCGTCGCGTATATCGCCGGCGCGCGGTCCGAAATGTCCGAGAACGAAGTTCGCCGAACTCGGCGTGTAGCGGATCCCGAGCCTCTCCAGGCCGTGGCACAGAAGGGTTCGCGCGGCGAGGACCTCCGCGACATAGCCTTCGATGTACGCCCGGTCTTCGATGGCGGCTTCCGCGGCGACAATTGCCAGCGAGTTCACACTGTAAGGCGACTGCGCCTTATGCATGCAGGCCACGTTTGCGGGGTCCGAAAACAGGCCGCCCAGCCGCAGAGCGGCCATGCCGAACACTTTGGAAAACGTACGCGACACGAACAGGTTCGGGACGCGTGCGAGCCATGGCAGGGCGGTGACGCCGGAGAATTCAAAATACGCCTCGTCGACCAGAACGGCAGCGTCCTCAGCGGCCTCAAGAATGCGTTGGATTGAAGGCAGCGTCAGGCCGGAGCCTGTTGGGTTATTGGGGTTCGCCAGCATCACCGCTCTTGTGGCTGGAGTGATCGCTTCCAGCAGGCGTTCAAGCGGAAACTCCAGATCGGGCTGCGAGAACTCGACCTCGACCAGTTTCGCGCCGGCCACTTCCGCATAGAAACGGTACATGGCGTACGAAGGTTTGAGGATGACGACTTCCTCTCCAGCATCGACGAAAGTGTTCACGAACACCTGGATCGCCTCGTCCGTGCCGTTGGTGAAGACGAATTGCGCGCTATCGACTTCGAAATAGCGCGCGATCTTCTCCTTCGCGCGGCCGTACTCCGGATAGATCGTCAATGCGCCGGCGTTAAGGTGCTCCTTAAGCGCGGCAATCACGCGCGGCGAACAGCCCACGGTGTTTTCATTGAAATCGAGGCGCAGTTTTTCGGCGCGGCCGGCCGTTGGCGGAGAGTATGGGGCCATTGCCGTCACTGCGGGCCGTGGCCTGGGGAGCTTAGCGGCCATTGAGGCGAACCTCCACCGAGCGCGCGTGCGCTTCCAAGCCTTCCGCCCTGGCCAGGCTGGTGATGGCGGGCGCCAGCCTGGCCAGCGCCGCTTCGGACAATTCCTGCACCGACAGGATCTTCACGAAGTCCATGACGGACAAGCCTCCGCGGATTCGCGCGGCGCCGCTTGTCGGCAGAACGTGATTCGGGCCGGAAGCATAATCGCCCGCCGCCTCCGGGCTGTGCGGTCCGATGAAGACGCTGCCCGCGTGTTTGACCTTATGCAGGAGACCGGCGTCCGGAATGCTGAGGTGCTCGGGAGCAACGCGGTTCGCCATGTCGACCGCTTCGTCGAGCGACTCCACAAGAATGATCGCCGAGTTTCGTGTAATGGCCTTCCGCGCCACTGCGGCGGTGGTTAGCGTCGTCAATTGCCGTTCAACCTCATCGGCAACCTTCAAAGCCAGCCGCCTGGAAGTGGTGAGCAGGATGGCCGAGGCGTCGGCGTCATGCTCCGCCTGCGCCAGCATGTCTGCGGCGAGACTGCGCGGCTCGCCGTCGCCGGCGATGATCAGGGTTTCCGTTGGGCCGGCAACGAAGTCGATGCCGGCCTCACCGGCAAGCAGCTTTTTCGCAGCGGCCACGTAGATGTTTCCAGGACCGACAATCCGGTCCGCTCGTGGAATCGTCCGGGTGCCGAACGCGAATGCGGCAATCGCATGCGCGCCGCCCACGGCGAAAACATCGCTGACGCCGAAGCGCGCCGCGGTTCCAAGAACTTCGGGAACGGGCCGCGGCGACGCGATGCAGATGCGCGCGACGCCCGCCACCTGTGCGGGAACGACGGTCATCAGAATCGTCGACGGCAGCGGATAGCGGCCGGACGGAATGTAAGCCGCGACCGTGTCCAGAGGCCGAACGACCTGACCCAGGCGAATGCCGGGCGCAATGCGTCGCGTCCATTCGCGAGGCATCTGCAGTTCGGCATAGCGCCGGATGTTCGCGGACGCCACGTCGAGCGCTCTGGAAAAGTCCGGCTCGAGCGCCGCCTGCGCCGCGCGAAGCTCCGGCGCCCCGACCCTCAGGTGTTTGCCTGTGAAATTATCGAACCGCCTCGCGTATTCGAGCACGGCGCGGTCGCCGCGCTTCCGCACGTCCGCCAGAATCGGCGCGACCACCGCTTCCGCAGCCTGAAGGCGCGCCGCCTTGCGAGCCAGCAGCCGGGAGGCGTCCTTACGGTGAAGAATGCGGATCACAGGACGATCTTGTTCAAGGGATACTCGACGATTCCCTGCGCGCCCGCCTGCTTGAGGCGCGGAATGATAGTGCGCACGGTCGATTCGTCGAGGACGGTGTTGACGGCCAGCCACTCCTCGTCACTGAGATGCGAAATCGTCGGCCGCTTCAAGGCCGGCAGTTGGGAAAGCACGGCCTGAAGGTCACGGTTATGCACGTTGAGCATCAGGCCGACTTTGCCGAGAGCATTGATGGCGCCTTCGAGCAGCATGCGAAGGTCTTCCAGCTTGGAGCGTTTCGCCGCATCTTCCCAGGCCTTCCCGTTGGCAATGAGCTGCGTGTTCGACTCCATCACGGTGTCGATGATTCGCAGCTTGTTGGCGCGCAATGACGAGCCGGTTTCCGTGACCTCCACAATCGCATCCGCCAGGACCGGCGGCTTTACCTCGGTGGCGCCCCAACTGAATTCGACCTTCGCCGTCACACCGTTCCTTGAGAGATAGCGCCGCGTGGCGCCGACCAGTTCGGTGGCGATGATTTTTCCTTGGAGGTCCTGCGCGCTGTTGAATGCTGACGCCTCGGGAACAGCGAGAACCCACCGGACCTTTCCGAAACTCTGCTTGGCATAAATAAGGTCCGCGACGGCGACGACGGAGGCTTCGTTCTCCTCGATCCAGTCGCGGCCGGTCAGACCCGCGTCGAGGATTCCGTCCTCGACGTAACGCGCCATCTCCTGAGCGCGGATCATCATGCATTCGATTTCGGGATCGTCGATCGCGGGAAAGTAGGAGCGTGTGCTGACCGTGATAGCGAAACCCGCGCGGCGGAACAGGTCGATCGTGGCGTTTTCGAGACTGCCTTTGGGTATGCCGAGTTTGAGTTTCACGCCCCGCCTCCGTACACCGCCTTGGGATCGTACGTTTGGGTTTCCGAAACCTTCCACTCGCCATCCTCGAGACGGCGGAAGAAGCAGCTTTCGTACCCCTCATGACAGACGCCCGCGCCGGCCGCTTCCACTTTGACGAGGAGGGCGTCGTGGTCGCAGTCCGTTGAGATCTCCTTCACAACGAGGCGATGACCGGAACTCTCACCCTTAACCCACAACTTTCGGCGAGAGCGGGAATAGAACGTGGTGAAACCGGTTTCGACGGTGCGGCGAAACGCCTCCTCGTTCATGTACCCCACCATCAGGACCCGGCCTGAAAGGTGATCCTGAACGACGGCGGTGATGAGACCATTGCTTTTTTCAAAGTCGAGCTTCATAAGTTCAGTAGGCCATCGCATATCCGGTTCGGCGCGCATCTGCGCCGCCGGTCATCACGCCGGTCCTGGGGTCGACGCGGATCGCTTGCATATTGCCGAGACTGCCCCAGCCCGGCAGCACTTGAATCTGGTGGCCCATCGCCTTGAGAGCGGTGATTGTAGCAGGCGACACACGACCTTCGATCTGCACGCGGATTGCGGCGCCAGGTTTGTAGAAATTCGGATCCGCGTCGAGCGCGAATCGCGGCGCTTCGATTGCCTGTTGGACG
>JAHFTY010000173.1 GCA_023265365.1 Acidobacteriota bacterium | reverse complement strand
TTTTCATTCTGTTGTGTATCCTGGTATTTCTGCCCAACGACTCTCCCCGCAGCCGAGTCCCGTATTCCTTACATAGCCTCGGGCAGCATTTTTTCAAGCCCGAGCGGCTGGCAGGAATGGCGGCCGCATTTCTGACGTCGGGCGGCATCGTTGGTTTCATGACGTATGTGGGAGCCTGGCTCACCACCGAACACAACCTGAGCATCAATCGGGTGGCCTTGCTGTTCATGGCATCAGGCGTGGCGGCGGTCGCCGCGTCACCCCTGGCGGGCTGGCTTTCCGACCATGCCGGCAAGCGGACCGTGATCGCCTGGGCCAACGTCGGACTCGCCATCCTCTTTGTCGTGGTGGCGCATCTGAGTTGGGGGCTCCCCCTCATTTTCGCGATCGCGGCGCTGAGTATCGCCGCTTCGGCCCGTCAAGCCCCCCTGCACGCGTTGACGACGGAACTGGTCGGAAGCGAAATCCGCGGCGAATATATCGCGATCCGCAACGCCGCCTCCCAGCTCGGCATTGCGGCGATTGCCGCCACCTCCGCCTCGGTCTTTGACGCCGGCGGATTTGCCGGTGTCGCGTACGTCGCTGCCTTTGTCACCCTGCTGGTTCCGCTCTGTTGCCTCAGTCTCAAAGAGCCTCCGGGGTCTCCGCCCGGCGCCACCCGTCCTCATTGAGGAGGAACTGTCCAGATTGCGGTTTCGGTCCTGTCGGAAATGCACGATGTCACATAAAACGCCTTTCCTCGATTTCGCCATTATTGGGACCGCAGTGCCTTGGCCAAGACGGGGTGGCCAAGACGGGGTGGCGCGGGCGGAGCGGTCCGGAGTTATCCTTGGCATCATGCCCGCGAATCTCACTCCTCAATACCAGGAAGCCGAGCGGCGGTTCAAGGACGCCACCACCACCGAAGACAAGATCGCCGCACTGGAAGAAATGATGGCGGTCATGCCGAAACACAAAGGAACCGAGAAGCTTCAGGCCGAGCTGAAGAAGAAAATGTCGGGCCTTCGAAAAGAGGCGGAAGACCACAAGAAAAGCGGCGGCCACAAGGACACTCACACGGTCGAGAAACAGGGCGCACGGCAACTCGCCCTCGCCGGCGCGCCAAACGCAGGTAAATCCCATTTATTGCGGACACTCACCAAAGCGTCACCGGAGGTCGCGGATTACCCGTTCACCACAAGAACGGCAATTCCGGGGATGATGGTTTTTGAAAACGTGCGTCTACAGCTGGTGGACCTGCCGCCGATTTCGCCGGAACACACGGAGCCATGGGTGGTCCAGCTCATCCGAAACGCCGACGCCGTTCTCTGGGTTGTGGATTTATCGGACGATGATGTCCTGGACCGAATGGAGGAAACGCGTGCATTTCTCAAAAACGCGAAAGCCGACCTTAATGCGATGAACGTCCTGGTGGCCGGCACCAAGACCGATACGGAAGGAGCTTCGGAACGTGAAGCAGTCGTGAAAGAGATGTACGGCGCCCGGTTTCCGATCGCGACCCTTTCAAACGTAGAAGCCTTCAAGCGACTCGTGTACGATTTCCTGAACGTCGTCCGGGTCTATACAAAGTCGCCGGGTAAGAAACCCGATCTGAACGACCCGTACGTCGTGCCCCGCGGCAGCACCGTTCTCGACGTCGCCGAAAAAGTGCATCGCGACTTTGTCAAGAACCTCAAATACGCCCGCATCTGGGGCGAAGGCAAGGCTGATGGAATCATGGTGCCGCGCGATTTCGTGATCGGCGAGGGAGACATTCTGGAGTTGCACGAATGAAAAACGCAATCAAAGCCGCATTTCTGACCTCAATTATTACCGCCGCGCTTGTCTACGTTGTCCTTGAATGGAAGCCGCTCCGGCCGGAAACCTCCCGCCCGCCTCAAGTCAGCTGGGCCGCGTCCGGCGCCTCCACCTCCACAGCCCCTTCCGCCGCGGCGGTGAGCCGTCTCAGCGAAGACGAAAAGAACAACATCGACATCTATCAGAAATACGGACCCGGCGTCGTGAACATCACGACCACGACGCTGGCGTACGACTTCTTTCTGCAACCGGTTCCGCAATCCGGAACGGGTTCAGGCGCCGTGGTCGATACGAATGGCCACATCGTGACGAATCATCACGTCATTGCCGAAGCTCAGCGCCTCGAGGTGACGCTTTGGGACAGGAGCAAGTACCGGGCGAAGGTCGTTGGCGACGATCCGAATCATGACCTGGCCATCATCAAGATCGATGCCCCGAAAGACAAGCTGAAGCCGATTCCGATCGGAACGTCGCAGGGTCTGCTCGTCGGACAAAAGGTGCTCGCGATCGGAAATCCTTACGGCCTTGAACGAACGCTGACGACCGGCATCATCAGTTCGCTTGGCCGTTCGATCGAAACCCAGAACAGAAGAGTCGTCGATGAAATTATCCAAACCGACGCCGCCATCAATCCCGGTAATTCCGGCGGCCCTCTGCTGAACAGCTCGGGCGAGATCATCGGGATCAACACCGCCATCTACTCCGAATCTGGAGGCAGCGTCGGCATCGGATTCGCGATTCCGGCCGACACCGTCAGGTCGATCACGGGGGATCTCATCACTCTCGGCTACGTCCCTCGCGGCTATCTCGGGGTGCGGACACTGATCAATCTGGCGGACTATCCCATGATCGCCGAAGGTCTGCGATTGAATGCCGACCACGGCCTCCTGGTCGGCGCGGTCGTGCCGGGTAGCCCCGCTCAAAAAGGCGGAATCCGGCCGCCCACCTCGGCCGTCATCATCGGAAACGCTCAGGTACCCGCAGGCGGCGATGTTATTCTGGCTATCAACGGGCGCGATGTGGGTGCGGCGAACAATCTGAACTCGCTCATCGACAAATACAAGCCCGGAGAACGCATCACCGTGACGGTTTTAAGGGACGGGCGCAAGCTCGACCTGCCGATCGTCCTCGGTGAAGCCCAACGACAATAAATTTCCCGGGAGCCGAATGTTTCAGTTTTTGCGCACACGGCAGTGGGCGCTCGCGCGGCGGGCGATCCTGATCGTCATCGTTGCAGTCGTGGCCTTCACCCAGTACGGTGGAGGTCTCAGTTCCGTTTTCTACCGGGCCAAACCGCAATCCGACATCGAGATTACGAAAGCCGAATTTCGCGCCGACATCCCCACCGCCAAACCGGTATGGATCATTGGATTCCGCAATGCCAGCCGCCGATTCACTTACGACACCATCCAGCTCGAGGCCACCTACTTCGATAAGGACGGGAAGCTGCTGCAGAAGGACAAGCTCGTCGTCCATCAACGGCTGGATCCCCTCCAGGAAAAATCCATCGCGAGCCCCGACTTCATGGAACGCCCCAATGCCGCTCGTGGAACACTTGCCGTTCTCGACGCCCACCGGCTGAAATGACGTCATGATCATCGAGACTTTTCCCGTCGGTTGGCTTCAATGCAACTGCACCATCCTCGGCGACGAACAGACCCGCGAAGCCATTGTCATCGACCCCGGCGACGATCCCGGCGCGATCCTCGCCAGGCTTGCGGCGCACCAGCTCACCCTGAAGGAAATCATGATCACGCACACCCACATCGATCACGTGGGCGCGATTTTCGACCTCCAGGAAAATGCCGGAAGCTCCGCGTCGATCCATAAGGCCGATCTGCTCCTCCTGGACAAGCTGGAGGTGCAGGCACAATTCCTCGGAATGCCCGAGGCTCCCCCGCGAGGCGCGATCGACCGCTACATCGATGACGGCGACGCGGTGGCCGTGAAAGGTCTGGAACTCGGCGTCATCCACACTCCCGGTCACACGCCGGGCAGTTGCACGTTTCACCTCGAGGGCGACCGCAACATTCTCTTCACGGGCGACACCCTTTTCAAACAAGGCATCGGCCGCACCGATCTGTGGGGCGGCTCGTATCCGCAGATCATCACGTCGATCCAGAAAAAACTTCTGTCGTTCGACGACGATACGCTGGTGATCTCCGGCCATGGACCAACCACCACAATCGGACACGAACGAAGACAGAACCCGTTCCTGAGGTGATATGAGCGAACGCTTCCCCGCCATTCGAATCACGATGCTGCCGCGAGACACAAACGGCTACGGGACCATTTTCGGCGGCGTCATCCTGAGCTATATCGATCTTGCGGGCGGCATCGAGGCGCGGAAACAGTGCCCCACCAAAAAGTTCGTCACGAAAGCCATGCACGAAGTTGTGTTCGTGGCGCCGGTGTTTGTGGGGGATCTGGTAACCTTTTACACGCGAACAGTCAAACGCGGCCGGACGTCGATCACGGTCGACGTGGGGGTCGAAGTCGAGCGGCTGGGAATCACTGGGACAAAGGAAATTCTCCGGGTGACCGAAGCTGAAGTCATTTTTGTCGCTGTCGACGAGCAGGGCCGGCCGACACCGCTGAACGATTGATGACAAACGCGGTCTACATCGTCGACGCGATGAACTACATTTTTCGGGCGTACCACGGGGTTCCGGCCACCATCACGGGGCCTTCCGGAATGCCCACGAACGCGGTTCTCGGCTACCTGCGCACTCTGCTCCGGATCATCAAAGAAAGGAAGCCGCAGTACCTCGTCTCCGCGTTCGAGGGCGAGACGTCGTTCCGCCAGACCATCTACCCCGCTTACAAGGCAAACCGTCCCGGCCCTCCCGAAGATCTTCAACCGCAGCTCGCCTACTGCCGAAGAATCAGCGAAGCCATCGGCGTTCGATGTTTCGAACTCGACGGGTACGAGGCCGACGACATCATTGGAACCATCGCTCTTCGAATGGCCGATCGCGGTTACCCGGTCGTGATCGTCACGGGAGACAAAGATATGTCCCAACTCGTACGTGACGGAATCCGGGTTTACGACATCGCCAGGGAAGCATGGCTGGACGACGTCGCCGTCCGCGAAAAATTCGGCGTCACGCCGGCGCAGATCCCGGACCTGCTTTCGTTGCTCGGCGACTCGGTCGATAACATTCCCGGTGTCCACGGCGTCGGCGATAAAACCGCACGCGCCATCCTTTCGGTGTGTCCATCGGTGGAAGAACTCGTCGTCTCGCCGCACCTCGACGAGCAGTTTTCCTTTCGGGGAAGAACGGAAATCCTGCGGAAAATCCGTGAAAATATCGAAAGTGTCCGGCTGAGCCGTCAGCTCGCCACAATCGCCTGCGACGCTCCAATCCACGTCACGCCGGACACCGTCCGCTACCGGCGCGGCGACTCCCGCACGCTCATCCCGCTGTGCGATGAACTCGGCTTCCGCGATATCTTCCATGACATCCCCATCGCCGTCGCCCAGCCCTCTCTTTTTTGAAGCACGGGAGTCGTCCGCGGGTTTCCCTCCCCAATGAGAGAAATCGGGTAAAACGGTTAAGGCGTTTCCCCTCCTCGACGAGGAGGGGTGGCGCGAAGCGCCGGGGTGGTGCCATTCAGGAAATTGATGGTGTTGGACGAACCGCCCCGCCGTTCCTCAAAAACTACACCATCAAGGCGGCATCGATGGCGTTTGGAATCTCGTGAAATCCAACGCCGGTTTGACGGACGAGTTTCGAGGCCCAGGGCCGTGGCAACATTTCAGACTTTCAGACTTTCACCGGAACCAGACGAATTTCGGACAACCTACCCAGCAGCTTGTCGAGTGCGCGGTCGAGGTATTCGGGTTCTTTGGATTCGAGGGTGAGTTTGATGGAGTAGACGGGATTGTCGACGTATGGGTAGGAACCGAGCATCAGATCCGGAAACTCGCCGAGCAGGTCATGCAGAATCCGCGCGATCTGCCCTTCATCCGCGAGCAGGAAGACTTCGCGCAGGTGGTAAGGCTTATCGCGAAACAATTCTTTGATGCGATTGAATTTCCTCTGAAGGATCTCCGGAACGCCGGGAAAGATGAAAACGTTTTCAACGGCGATCACCGGAAACCATATCCCTCCGCCGCCGACCAGACGCGCGCCGTCAGGAACATCGGCCATCCGGAGATTTCCGTCGATCAACTCGTCGCTGTAGTAATGGCGAAGGATCGATTCGAGTTCGTCATGGCGGATGATCTTCTGATCGAACGCGAGCGCGATTCCGTCCATGGTCAGGTCGTCGTGAGTCGGGCCGACTCCGCCGGTCGTGAAAACGTAGTCGTACGCCTTCGAGAACTCGCGAACTTCGTGCGCGATAAGGTCGAGTTCGTCGGGAATGACCGCAATCTTCCGGACATCGACGCCAAGATCGCGAAGTTCCCGAACGAGGAACAAAGCGTTTTCGTCCTGTGTTTTTCCGGAAAGGATTTCGTTTCCGATGACGATGATGCCGGATGTTCTGGCCATGGTTCGCTCAAATATAGCACTGGTCGAATCAGCGACCATGTGCAACGATTCTTGAAGTTTACGGAGGCAATCTTTATACTCCCGAGTTCCTGGAGGGCGTTTAATGCGTGTGCGGTTCTGGGGCGTCCGGGGATCGACTCCGACACCCCAGAAGGAAAACATGAGTTTCGGCGGGAACACTTCCTGCATTGAAGTCCGCACCGATTCTAATGAGATCCTCATTTTTGACGGCGGGACGGGCATCCGCCTTCTCGGCAAGGAACTCGAACAGGAGTTCGGCTCCGAACCGATCCGCGCCCACATTTTTTTCAGCCACTTTCACCTCGACCACATTCAGGGTGTCCCGTTTTTCAGACCTCTGTACAACCCGAAAAACCACTTCACCTTCTACTTCGCAGGACGCCGCGACGCCAATCTCGTGATGGACGCGCTTGCCGGGATGATGGCAAATCCCTACTTCCCCGTCGATATGTCGAAGCTGCCGTGTGCCCGCGAATATGTGGACCTTGTCGAAGGAACGTTTTCGGTCGCCGACACCAAAATCCTGGTGCTTCCATTGAATCATCCGCAGGGATGCGTCGGTTATCGCATCATGCAAAACGGCAAGGTCCTTTCGTACTGCACCGACGTGGAGCACGGCTCCGACTGGAGCGACAAGAACCTTCGCATTCTTTCAAAGGATGCGGACTTCTTCATCGTCGATTCCCAGTACACACCTGAAGAACTCCCCGAACATGCCGGCTGGGGTCACAGCAGCTGGAAACAGGCCATCGAAACGGCGATGGAATCCAACGTGAAGCGGATCGCGCTCTACCACCATGATCCCTATCATGAGGATGCCATGGTCGAAGAGATCCTCGCCAACGCCATGAAGATGTTCCCGAACGTGATCGCCGCGCGGGAAGGCCTCGAAGTCACCCTCTGAATCTCGAATTTGGTACTATCGTCGATGTGACGTTATGCCGGTAAAATTCCAGGACTACTACGAAATTCTGGGCGTCCAGCGAACAGCCACGGAGACCGATATCAAGAAGGCCTATCGCAAGCTGGCGCGTAAGTACCACCCCGATTTCAACCCCAACAGCAAAACGGCCGAAGACAAATTCAAGCAGGTTCAGGAGGCCTACGAGGTCCTGAGCGATGCGGATAAACGGAAGAAGTACGACCAGCTCGGCGCCGCCTGGAAAAACGGCGCGGAATTCACCCCGCCCCCCAACTGGGAAGGCTTCGACTTCGACCAGATGTTCGGACGCGGCGCCGGACGCCCGGGGGGCCGCGCCCGGCAAGCTCCTCCGCAGGGCGGAGGCGGTTTCAGCGACTTCTTCGAAACCCTGTTTGGCGGTGTTGGGGGAATGGGCGGATTCGGCAGGGGAGCTGCAGAAGCGGAAGCCGAGCTCGCCCTGCCGCTCGAGGAAATGCATCGCGGCGCGACTCGCCGCCTCAACGTTCGCATCGGCGATTCCCAGAACTCGATTGAAGTCCGAATCCCGCCCGGCGCCCGCGATGAGAGCCGCATTCGCGTTCCGGGCGGTGGATTGAACGGCGGAGACCTCTACGTCCGTCTGAAACTCGAACATCATCCTCACTTCACCGTGAAGGGTGACGACACCGAGACGGAAGTGGCCATCACTCCATGGGAAGCGGCGCTCGGAACGTCCGTCGAAGTTCCGACTCTTGATGGAAGAGCGGAAATCCGCATCCCCGCCGGAATCACCTCCGGGCAGAAGCTCCGCCTGAAGGGCCAGGGCATGAACATACGCGGAGGCGGCCGGGGCGATCATTTTGTGAAATTGAAGATCGCGGTTCCCAAACACCTGACAGCCGAAGAGAAAAAACTCTTTCAGGAGCTGGCCAGGGTCTCGACCTTCAACCCGCGGAATGGGCTGGAATTCTGAAGGGCAGTTCGACGATCGTTGCCGGAATCTGTTTTCCCTCGCTCGAAATCACCACGCCCGTACCGGGCGCATTTGCCGACCGATTGACAAATCCAAGTGCGATCGGTTTTTCCAGCCCCGGTGAAAGCAGGCTTGTGGTCACGTATCCAATTTCCTTTTCGTCCTTTCGAATCGGACTCTTCGCCGGTGGAATGTCGGGACTCTCCATCACCAGCCCCACAAACCGGCGATTCACGTGACCGATGTACTTCACCTTGGCCACAACCTCCTGACCGATATAGCAGCCCTTGTCATAGCTGATTCCCCGTTCGCCCAGCTCCGGCATCGTCGTGCTTTCGTCGATATCGACGCCGTACATCGCCAGACCTGCCTCCGTACGCAGGACATCCCATGTCCCATGGTCGATCGCGGTCGCGCCACTTCCGGCAATCGCGTGCAGGGCCTTGTCGGCCAATTCGCGCCCAACCCAGACGTCGTATCCCAGTTCGGTCGCCACGATCCGGTGGTCGCCGATCCTTTCATGCGCGTAAAGACCTTCGAGATGGAGAGACTGCCCCAACCAGGATTCCAGGACGGCTCTCGACTGCGGACCCACCAGTCCGAGGATCTCGACGGACTCCGACTCATCCGCGACCTGAACATCTTCCATGATCAACAGCTTGTCGAATGCGGCGATGAGATTCGGTATCGCCGCACGCTCCAGAAACAGCCAGAGGTTGTCCGGGTCTTTCAGAACGACCATTTGCGCCACGAGTTTCCCTTGCGGACTGAGGTGACCGGCATAGCAGCCCTGACCCGCAGGAAGCTTCATCACGTCGTTGGTCACCATGCCCTGAAGCCATGAATCGCGTTCGCTGCCGCTCAAACGAATAACCCCGTTCCAGTCCTTTTCCACAAGTGCTGCATTATCGCGGGCCGCTTTGTAATACTCTCGGAACATGTGCACCTCTTGGTTAATTATAGGGTCGGGAGAAACGGGAAAATGAAAGTAGCCGGTTTGATTGACGATTTGTTTTTTGCCTCAAAGCTGCGGGAAGTGACCCAGGCGCTTGGAGCCGAGTCCGTGATCTGCCGCTCCGCGGACACCATACCCGCGGACGCGGACCGCATCGTCGTGGACCTGAGCGCCACGACCTTGGATCCGGTTGCCGAGATCGCCAGAATAAAGGCATCTCATTCCGCCCCGGTAACGGCCTTCTTCTCCCACGTTCAGATCGACATGAAGGATCGCGCCGAACGCGCCGGAGCCGATGAGGTCGTTCCGCGATCGGTTTTTGCGAAAAGACTCGCAGAAGTCATCAAAAGTTAGACGAGAAAAAGGTCGAACGGTCCAATTCCCTTGAAACCAAGCAGAAGCAGCTTGAGGATATGCAGGCTCGCCGCAAAGCCCGCCGGAGATAGGCGCTCCCTGGGCAGGCGGCCGACCTGTTCGGCCGCCTGCCCAGCCGGCGTCTACTGTTTGGCCACCGTGGAAACGGTCGCCACAAACTTCTGGGCCGCCTCGGGAACGGTTCCTTTGCCTTCAATCAGGAGTTCCTTCGCGTCGACAGCGCGGTTGTACAGAGCCTTATTCGCGTCGTTATCGGGCTTCAGCACCGCACCCTTCAACGAGATCCATGCAAATAAACCACGGCTTCGCGCGTAAGTCAGGATTTCGGCGCGCATCGTCGCGCTCGTTTGAGCCGATGCCTCGCGTCCTTTCGGTCCAACAGCGGCGGCGGCATCTCCGCCCAGCGTCACCTTGTCCTTGAGGAGGTGCTTCATGCTGTCGGGAGTCATAAACAGCATGACGACGTCGGTGGACTGACCGCCGAGCTGGACCCCGAAGCTTCCACCGCTCAGAGCGATCATCGAAGGCGGACCAAAGGGCCCTTTCCCTCCATCCTTCCGGCAGGAGACGGCACCGCGTCCGTAGTTTCCACCGACGCC
>JAHFTY010000323.1 GCA_023265365.1 Acidobacteriota bacterium | reverse complement strand
ATTCAGCCTTTGCCCGGGTCCTGATTATAATCGGCGTTCCCGTGAACGGGAATTTCTCGCGGATCCGGTTCTCGACAAACCGCTCAAACGAAAAGTGCAGTTTCTGTTTCTTGTTCGAAAACAGGACGAAAATCGGTGGGTTCGTGTGGACCTGGGCGATGTAACGAATCTTCACTTCTGCGGGAAGTCCGCCTCTCGAGTAGACCTCTCCTTTCAGGAACTCATTCAACTGACTGGTTGGAATCCGGACAAACCGGGATTTGTACACTTCCTCTATTAATCCAAACAGTTTATTGACGCGCTGGCCCGTTTTGGCTGACACGAAGGCGATCGGCGCAAACGAAAGAAATTTCAGCCGTTCGCGGATCCGGCGTTCGAAGTCGGCGGTGATGCTGGCATTTTTTTGAACGATGTCCCATTTATTGACCACGATGATGACGGACCGGCCGGCTTCGTGAGCGTATCCGCCGATGTGCGCGTCGAGGGCGGTGGGACCTTCGGCGCCATCGATGATCAGGATGGCCACGTCGCACCGTTCCAGATGCCGCCGGGCCATGACCACGCTCAGTTTTTCGGCCTTGAGTTCGGTCTTTCCTTTTCGGCGTATACCGGCGGTGTCGACAAATCGGATACTCGTGCCCTCATGTTCGATGACGCTGTCCACCGCATCCCGGGTGGTGCCGGCGACCGCCGACACCATGGCGCGTTCCTGCCCGACAAGTTTGTTCAAAAGCGTGGACTTGCCGACGTTCGGACGGCCGATGATGGCGACATTGATTTCCTTCGCCTCTTCGTCTGGATTTTCTTCAGGTGCTGGAATTTGAATTGCTATCTCGTCCAGTAGTTCGGTGAACCCGCGGCCGTGTTCGGAGGAAAGCGGAAAGACTTTCTTGAATCCGAGACGGTGGAATTCGGCGACATCGGCCGCCTGTTTTTCGGAATCGATCTTGTTGATGACGACAAAGAGCGGCTTCGACAATTTCCGGAGTAGCCGGGCGAGTTCCTGGTCGGATTCGGTGATGGCCGTGCGTCCGTCGAGGACGAACAAGATGAGCGACGCCTGTTCGATCGCAATTTGGGCCTGCTCAAAAATACGCTGCGGTATTTCCGATTCTTCGCCCGGAATAATCCCGCCCGTGTCAACGACTTCGAACGAGCGGCCGCTCCAGGTCGTCGTGCCGTAGATGCGGTCACGCGTAATGCCGGGTTCATCCGTGACGATCGAGCGCCGCTGGCCGATGAGCCGGTTGAAGAGAGTGGACTTGCCCACGTTGGGGCGTCCGACGATCGCGATTAAAGGGTTAGCGTGCATAGGTGAAACGTTTTCGAAGATAGCACGTTTAACGTTATGGGACCTGAGTTGTCTGGCCCTTCTCTATAGTCGAAGAAGCCAGACACCATTTGTTCAATTTGAAAACTCGAACTCGGAAAGAACGCCGGAACGCCATTCTGTTTCGGAAGACTTTCCGAATTTTTTTTGGTGACGATCCATGAACGATCAGGCAGAAGCCGTCAACCTACTTAGCGCCATCGCGAACATCCAGAACGCGGAGGAATACAAGGAACTCAACTGGGAGGGATCGTTCGATGACTACCTCCGGCTGGTTCAGGAGACTCCCCGCGTCACGCGAAACGCTTTCCAGCGGATCTACGACATGATCCTCTCGCACGGAGTCGAGGAAGTCGTGGAACACAAGAAGAAGTACTCCCGGTATAGGTTCTTCCGCGACGAAAGGCACCACGGACGCGACGCAGTTTACGGAATCGACCAGAACCTGAATCACCTGGTCGACATCTTCAAGTCCGCAGCCCGGAACTACGGCACCGAACGCCGCGTCATTCTTCTGCACGGTCCCGTGGGCAGCGCCAAATCCACGATCGTTCGCCTTCTCAAGAAAGGCCTTGAAGAATACTCGCGGACGCCCGATGGGGCGATGTACACGTTCGTCTGGACGAACATCGGCAACGACGTCGAGAAGGAAGTGTACTCGCTGATCAATGACGAACTTCCCTGCCCGATGCGGGAAGACCCGCTTCACCTGATCCCGGCCGAGCAGCGCGAGACCGTGATCCGCGAGATCATGCGCAACAGCTCCGACCCCAGCTACCGGATCCAGGTCGAAGGCGATCTCTGCCCCGCCTGCCGCCAGATGTATCGCGAACTCACCCGCAAATACAACGGCGACTGGTTCAAAGTCATGGACCACGTCCGCGTCCGGCGCCTCGTTCTCTCGGAAAAGGATCGCATCGGCATCGGAACGTTCCAGCCGAAAGACGAGAAGAACCAGGACTCCACCGAACTCACCGGCGATATCAACTACCGCAAGATCGCCATCTACGGCTCGGACTCCGACGCGCGCGCCTTCAACTTCGACGGCGAATTCAACGTCGCCAACCGCGGCATCATCGAATTCATCGAAGTGCTCAAGCTGGAAGTGGCGTTCCTCTACGACCTGCTCGGCGCGAGCCAGGAACACAAGATCAAGCCGAAGAAGTTCCCGCAGACCGACATCGACGAGGTGATCATCGGCCACACGAACGAGCCGGAATTCCGCAAACTCCAGAACAACGAGTTCATGGAAGCGCTGCGCGACCGCACCGTGAAGATCGATATCCCGTACATCACTCGCCTGAACGACGAGATCAAGGTCTACGACAAGGATTACAACTCCGAACGCATTCGCGGGAAACACATCGCGCCGCACACCGTCGAGATGGCCGCGATGTGGGCGGTGCTCACCCGCCTGGAGCAGCCGAAGAAAGCCAATCTCACCCTGCTTCAGAAGCTGAAGCTGTACGACGGCAAGACGCTGGCCGGCTACACCGAAGACTCCGTCAAGGAACTCCAGAAGGAGGCCGCGCGCGAAGGCATGGACGGCATCTCGCCGCGCTACATCCAGGACAAGATGTCGAACGCGCTTGTGAACGATCAGTTCCTCGGCTGCGTGAATCCGTTCATGGTGCTCAACGAACTCGAGTCCGGGTTGCGCAACCACTCCCTGCTGAAGTCCGAAGAACAGCGCAAGAACTTCCGCGAATTGCTCACCGTCGTGAAACATGAGTACGAAGACATCGTGAAGAACGAAGTCCAGCGCGCGATCTCCGCCGACGAAGAGGCGATTTCGCGGATGTGTTCGAACTATATCGATAACGTGAAGGCCTATACGCAGCGAGAGCGCGTCAGAAACAAGTACACCGGCCAGGACGAAGAGCCGGATGAGCGCCTGATGCGCTCGATCGAAGAAAAGATCGATATCCCCGAGAGCCGCAAGGACGACTTCCGCCGCGAGATCATGAATTACATCGGCGCTCTGGCAATCGAGGGAAAGACGTTCAACTACCGCACCAACGAACGCCTGTACAAGGCGCTCGAACTGAAGCTGTTCGAGGACCGCAAGGATTCGATCAAGCTGACGTCGCTGGTGTCGAATGTCGTCGACAAGGAAACGCAGGAGAAGATCGACGTCGTGAAGTCGCGGCTCATTAGGAACTACGGCTACTGCGACGTGTGCGCGACCGACGTGCTGAATTACGTCGCCAGTATTTTCGCCCGCGGCGACGCCAAGGAGTAGGCGGACCACCCCGGCGCTTCGCGCCACCCCTCCTCGT
>JAHFTY010000029.1 GCA_023265365.1 Acidobacteriota bacterium | reverse complement strand
GAACCCGGCCATCCGCGTCATCGGAGCGGATCCGCTGGGTTCGATTTTCGCGGAAATGTTTCGCAGCGGACGCAAACCGCAGGTGGCGCCCTACAAAGTCGAAGGCATCGGTCAGGACGAAAAACCGGCCAACGTCGATTTCTCGGTTATCGATGAAATTCACCCGGTCAGCGACAAGGACGCATTCCTGCGCACGCGAACGCTCGCGAAGAGTGAAGGCATTTTCGCAGGCGGCTCGGCCGGCGCGGCGGTGCACGTGGCATTGAAGTGCGCGGAGACGTTGTCTGAGAACGACGTCATGGTGGTGATCATCCCGGATTCCGGCGCGCGCTACCTGAGCAAGATCTACAACGACAACTGGATGCGCGACAACCAGTTCCTGGAAGACCGAATCAACGTTCGCGCCGGCCAGGTGGTGCGCGACAAGGTGAAGCGGAAGGAGAAAATCGTGTCGATCCCGCTGGGGGTAACCGTCGAAGAAGCGGTCAACCTGATGCGCGAGCACGCCATTTCACAAATCCCCGTCATCGAAGGCAACGAAGCGGTCGGCAGTCTGAGCGAGGCCCGCATTCTCGACATTCTCGTGAAAAATCCCGACGCCAAGCGGAAGCCCGTCGCGGAGTACATGGAGCGGCCCTTCCCCATTGTCGCCGAGGACGCATCGTTGACCGAGGTCACGAACGCGATCGGCAGCGAAACCACGGCGATCCTCGTCCGTCACGCTCATGGTTTCGACATCATCACGAAATCAGACATCATCTACTTCCTGACTCGTCAGAGCGGAGATAAACGTCCATGACCAGCGATCTCGATTCCATCCGGGAGAACCATCGTGTTTTTGTGGACAGCATGCGGAATGGCGATGTGTCGAAACTCCTCGGACTCTTTGAAGACGACATCGTTTTTATGCCGCCCGCCGACCCCACGATCGTCGGCAAGGCCGAGGTCAGGAACTGGTACGAAGACTACTTCGCCTATTTCACAATTCTGACCCTGGATACGGTGGACCGCGACGTCAGCATTGCCGGCAATGTTCTGGTCGAGCGCACCGCCGTCAGCGTCAAACTCGAGCCCCGCAAAGGCGGCCAGTCCATCTATGACGAAGCGCGAATTCTCAGCGTGTGGCGGAGGCAGGAGGATGGGAGCTGGAAACTCTGGCAGAGCATGTGGAACAGCGTGAAGCCCATCGGCGCCGGCACGAACCGTTTCCTCGTCCGCTTCATGAACCGCGACGAATAGGTTGACCTCCGGCGGTTCCGACAGCATAGTGATCCGCACTGAACTTCACAAAAAACCTTGGGGGAAAAGCATGAACCGTAGGATGTTTGTCACTACTGCGCTTGGCGCGATCGCTGTCACGGCATCCGGATCGCGATCGGCCATGGCCGAAGAACTCGAATACAAAATGGCGCTCGAACTGGAACAGCAGACCGGCGGACAGGCTGCGCCCAAGAAGGAACTGGCGCCGATGCCTGCCAAGCCCACGCTCGTGGACTTTTTCAATTTACGGTTCACGACCTCGAATCACTGTCTGCAGAGCGCGACCCGCGCGCTGAAGAACGGTTTCCCGGAGGAGACCATTCTGGCGTGCCTTCTGCATGACACCGTTCTCACCATGATCAAGCCCGATCACGGACACTGGGGAGAAAACCTCTACGCGCCCTATGTTCCGGAGAAGATCTCGTGGGCCATCAAGTATCACCAGGCGCTGCGCTTTTACCCCGATCCGGCGAACGGATACGAGTATCCGGAAATGTACATCCGCATGTTCGGGAAGGACTACAAGCCCGAGCCGTACCTCGAGGAAGAGTACAAGTTCGCGAAGGCTCACAAGTGGTACATGGAAGCGCGCATGATCACAATGAATGACGAGTACAGCTTCGATCCCAAAGCCAAGCCGACGATCGATCCGTTCCTCGACATCATTGGAAAGCACTTCAAGCAGCCGAAGGAAGGGCTGGGATGGGATAATTCTCCTTCCGCGCACATGTGGAGAACGATCATCAATCCCAATCGGCCACTGTAAAGCCGGAGTTCATTCTGTTAAACGAACCGCCCCGCCGCTCCGCGGCACCCCGCCTTGGCCAAGGCGGGGAAAAGTCCTGGTCCTGCGACTCCATGGCTTCATGTACAACCAGACCGCATCGTCCAAACCGACTTCTTGTGGCGCGAAGCGCCGGGGTGGTCCGGCCGATTACTGATTGTTGCTGGTTGTCAGCGCGACCGTCGGAACCGTGCTGAAGGGTTTCGAACCCGCCTTTTTCCACGCGTCGTAACGCATTCTCAGGGTTTTCACCGGATTCGCATTCTCCGCCGGTTTGATGTCGTCGTCGGTCACACGGATGTATGCGTAGTACTTGCCCTGGCTGTGCGATTTCTCGGTGACGTCGGTCTTGTTCGCAATGACGATGTAGGCGACGTGGGCCGTTTTCCCTTCGCACGGCGCTTTCGGTTTCGGTTCGGTTTCGCAGTTGCATCGTTTGTCTCCGCCTTTGGCATCGGCGGCTTCCATGGCGGCCATCACGTGATCGGCGAGTGTGCCCTTGGCGCGGGTAAACGCCAAAGCGGCTACGTACATCACCTGGTCGCTGAACAGGGTGTTGCCCTGTACCTGGAAGTAGTAGTCGCCGACGTGGCCCGGGACGAAGAGGGATGCGTTCGAATTCCCCTTTCCGTTGAATCCGGCGGACCGGCCCTGCATATCGAGAATGCCGAATTGACGGCGCTCGATATCGGGATCCATGTGGAGGATCTCGATGATTTTCGCGGGATCCGTTCCTTTCCTGAGTTCCTCGAAAACCGTCATCTGATTCCGGTGGGTGTTGTCCGCGCCGGCCTGGCACGCGGCAACGCCGACGCCTGGAACGATGACGGCCTGGAGGTCCATCAGGTCTCGGGATCCCAGCGGCTGGCGTCTGGGGAACCCGGCCTGTGCGACGCACGTCGCCGATGCGACGATCACCTGCCCGGTCTTCTTATCGATCGCGACGACGGACCATGTGGCCCACGCCGAGGAATGGATGGCCAGAATCAGGAACAGGGACAGTAAGAGTCTTCTCATGTGTTTTTCTCCTGGAAGCGGCTTGTCCTACGAGTCGAGTTTTGGGTGTTTCACGTGGATTTGAGCGGCGTCCTGGTACGCTTTGCCGAGCGCGAGGATCTCCGCTTCCCCGAAGGGACGGCCGAAGAACGTGACGCTGGTCGGGCTGCCGGACTCGGACCAGCCGTTGTGGATGGCCAGAGCCGGGTAACCGGCGGAATTCGCCATTCCCGAATGCCGCTGTGTGGCGCTCTGAGGCGGTGCCGGCGCGGCTCCACGCTCACCGCCGCGCGCTCCACCCCCGCCGCCGCCGGCCACGGCCAGCCACACGTCGAAGCCGGCCGTCGCTTCGGCGAGTTTCATCATCATCATGAGCCGGGCGCGCTGCGAGACCAGGTAGTCCACGGCGCTGACGGCGCGGGCGGACTGAAAGCCCGTGGCGAGTTGCTTTCGGGTGACATTCTTGTGGCGGCCGGACAACACCAGCTCATTTTGAAAGACGCCTTCCTCGATTTCGTATGACGACACAAACCACGGGAATTCCGGAATCGTCATCGGCACAAGCTTGACGCCAAGGGTCTGCATTTGCGCCAGAAGCTTGTCGCCGTTCTGTTTCGCGAGGCCGGTGAGGTTGTCGAAGCCTTCCTTGATATAGCCGGCACGTAGCTTCTTGATATCGAGCTGGGCGTTCCAGTTAAAAGGAATGTCGGAGACCGTGAGGTCCCTGCCATCCTGTTTCGCCACGGCATTCATCACGAGCGCGCAGTCCTCCGCGTAGCGGCACATCGGGCCCAGCCTGTCCTGCGTCCACGAAACCACCATCACGCCGTATCGGCTGATCCGTCCGAACGTCGGCCGCAAGCCGGTGACGCCGCATCGTCCGGAGGGCCCGAGAATCGAGCCGCTCGTCTCCGTACCGATACTGAAGGCCACGCCGCCGCCTCCCGTTGCCGATCCCGGACCGCATGACGATCCGCTGGAACCTTCCGCGAGGTTCCAGGGGTTTTTCGTCTGACCCAGAAGGTGCTGATCGCCGTGGGCGAACTCGCCGGTGGTCAGTTTGGCGATCAGGACGGCGCCGGCATTGCGGAGCAGTTCGATGACGGTGGCTTCTTCGTCCAGCATCTGATCCTTGAACGCATCCGATCCCCACGTCGTCTTGTAGCCCCTGGCAGCGATAATGTCCTTCGCGCCCCACGGGATTCCGTGCAGCGGCCCCTTGTACTTTCCAGCGGCGATTTCCGAATCCGCCTGTTTCGCCTGCTGCATCGCCAGGTCGTCCAGGAACGTAACGACACAATTCAGCTTCGCATTGATCTTCTTGAGCCGCGCCAGATACATCTGGGTCAAATCGACGGAGGTTACCTGCCTGGAGCGGATCAGTTCGGCGAGATTGCGTACCGGCCAAAAGGCAGCGTCTTCGAGGTTCGCCGGACGTTTGACCGAAGGGTTGTCACTGATGCGGAAAGGCTGCTTCGTGCGATTCACTTCGATGCCGGGAACGATCGTCGTGAAATGGAACGGCAATCCCACGTTGTTCGGAATGTGGAGTTTGTGGAGTTCCTCGTATCGCGTCAGGCTTTGATTCACTCCCGCTACCATTGCGGCATGGTCCTCATCGCTGAACTCGATGCCGGACACCGCCAGCGCGGTCTTCAGCATTTCAGGGGTGATGCGCTGAGCGCCTTGCTGCTGCATTTCGCCCCACAGCACTCCGGGCAGGAGCGTGGAACCGAGGCCGAGGCCGGCGAAGTGAGCCATGAATCGTCGACGGGTTTCGTGGATGGTCGTAGGCATGAGCGTTCTCCTTAGGTGGGGGAGGGTACGTCTGCCTGAGAAGGGAAGTCAACCGGCGAAAGAGTAGAGTCGCGGAAGACACCGTTGGGGTCATCCGCGGCCCGTTGGAACTAGCGGTTCGTGCTGTACGGAACGACGAACTTGTAGGCCTTCCACATGTTGATCCGGCCCGTTCCGAGTCTTCCGAAGTATGACGGGTTCACCGCGTAGATGTTGTCGACGCCCATCTGAATCACCAGGCGGAGAGAGGACGCGCTGAGGGCGGTCGTGTGCGTCGAAGCCCAGGCTTCCGACGTCAGCGCGCCTTCAGCCGCGACGATGGGGGACGCAAAGGAAGTGCCCCACACGATGGCCCAACGGTTCCCGGGATAGGCCGTCACAAGCTGCGAGCCGGGAGCGGATACTCCGATCGCCCATCCGTAATTCGAGAAGGACGTCTTCTTATCCGTAATTTCCACTGCGGCCGTCGCCAGTGTGGGCTGAATTGCCGCCGGATACATGACCTGATCCTGATTTGAATTGCCGGCGGCGCCGGTCAGGAGCACGTTGCGAGCGGAGGCGTACGCGACTGCATCTTTGAGCGCGTCGGAGTTTTCCGTCGCGCCAAAGCTCATGTTGATGACTTTGACGCCATGATCGACCGCCCAGACGACAGCTTCGTACACGGTGGCGACATCGGCCTGTCCACGCGAATCGAAAATCCGCAGGGACCAGACGTTGGCTTCGGGAGCCAGGATGCGAAGGAGGCTGGCGACTTCCGTTCCATGTCCGAAGCCCGGTCCCGGAACGGTTCCGTTGACTGGACAGTTCTCCGGAGCGACCGGTTCGTTGTCGACGAAGTTATAGGTGAAGATACCCGACAGCGCCGGGTGGCAGGTGTCGACGCCCGTATCGAGGTCGGCAATGATGACGCCCTTGCCGGTCGCCTTCAGCACCGCTCCGTAATAGCCGATCTTTCCAAACGCGGGCTGCAGGATCAGTCCCGGACTTCCGACGCGGAGTCCGGCGACCTTTTCATACGCGGCTTTGATCCCTTCAAGCGGCAGAATCGTCTCGCCGCCGTCCAGCGGCAGAATCGTCTCGCCGCCGTCGAGTGTTTTCAGAACGCTCTTCAGCGCGGCCTGAATGGTTTTGGTCGTCACGGTTGGGATTCCAGGACCCAGAGGAAGAATCGTCTCACCGCCGTCGAGTGGAAGAATCGTTTCACCGCCGTCGAGCGGAAGAATGGTTTCGCCGCCGTCCAGTGGAAGAACGCTCAGCTTCTTGTTGTCGGCAACCCAGCGAATATCACCGGTCTGACTCAGCGCCTGTTTAAGGGTGTCGAGGTTACCGCTGCTAATCACGTAGGTTGGAGAACCCGTGTTCGACGCGACTCCACGCGCGACCGTGAACCCGTACTGCGCGGCAAGCTGCGCAATGTTGGCTCCGGGTTGAACCTGAACGATTAACGATGTTGTCGAATTGTTGCCATTCTGCTGACTATTCGAAGTCTGTTGCGCGAAAGCAGCGGCCTTCGAGAGAAGGAGCAGTACGACGATGGCGGCGATTCGATTAATCAGAGTCCTTCTGATTTTCATTTTAGGAACCCTTTCCGTGGATTCTTTTACTTGATGAAGGGAAGAGCTTCGGGCAGATCCGCGATCCTTCGCAGCGGGAGGCCCTTCCATGGACCATCAAGAACAGTGAAAAGTTAAAGGAGATGCAAGTCCATGTCAAAGCATTTCTTGACAGAAAATGCGAATTTTCTAAGGTTCCCGTGTCCAAAAGCCGATAAGATGCGACTCCTGCAGGTTCAGGCAGGCGGCCCACCGCCGTCGACTTATCAATATTGAGGAGCATGGAGAATGATCGGTTTTATCGTACACGCGAAGAAGGATCAGGTCGGTGTCGCCGTCAAAGACATCTCGGCCGGCGAAAACATCGAGGGCTGGTGCATGGAAGACGATTCGGCGCTAAGTGTCATTTCTAACAAGGAGATACCGCTCGGACACAAGGTAGCCATTACCTCTATCGGGAAGGGTGAGCCCGTCATCAAATACGGCATGCCGATCGGAAACGCGACCTCCGACATCAGGATCGGCGATCACGTTCATACTCATAACTTGAAGACGGCGAGGTGGTAGACATGAGCTTACCTGCATTCTGGGGTTACAAACGAGAGAACGGCCGCGTCGGCTGCCGGAATCATGTCGTGATTTTGCCGCTGGACGACTTGTCGAATGCAGCCTGTGAAGCCGTCGCGAGCCATATTCAGGGCACCATGGCCCTTCCTCATCCTTACGGGCGCCTGCAATTCGGGGAAGATCTTCAACTCCACTTCGACACGCTGATCGGCACTGGACAGAATCCAAACGTGGCGGCGTGCGTCGTGATCGGAATCGAACCGGTGTGGACGAAAAGAATCGTGGACGGCATTGCCGAAACGGGAAAACCCGTGGCCGGATTTTCGATCGAGGGCAACGGCGATCTCAAGACCGTCGAAATGGCATCGCGCAAAGCGAAGGAGTTCGTGCAGTGGGCGAGCGAACAGCGCCGGACCGAATGCACGTTCGCCGACTTGTGGTGGTCCACGAAGTGCGGCGAGTCCGACACCACTTCAGGTCTGGCGTCGAACCCGGCCGTCGGCAACGTCATCGACAAACTGGTGAAGCAGGAAACCACGGTTTATTTCGGTGAAACTTCCGAAATCACCGGCGCCGAAGAGATTTGCACGTCGCGCGCCGCGACTCCGGAGATCGGGAAGCAGTTCTACGAAGCCTGGAGCGCTTACAACGAATTCATCAAAAGCACGGGGGCGGATCTGATGGGTTCCCAACCCACGAAGGGAAATATCGCGGGCGGTCTGACGACGATCGAGGAAAAGGCGCTTGGGAATCTTCAGAAAATCGGAAAGACCACCAGGTATGTCGGTGTGTTGAAACCGGCGCAGCCCGCAAGAGGCAAAGGGCTGTGGTTCATGGATTCGTCGTCAGCCGCGGCTGAAATGATCACCCTTGTCGGTGCTGCCGGCTCCATCGTGCACATCTTTACGACGGGCCAGGGAAACATCATCGGCAACCCGATTGTTCCGACGATCAAGACGTCTGCGAATCCCAAAACCGTCGCGACCATGAGCGAACACATCGACGTCGATATCAGCGGGGTTCTTCGCAAGGAGATGACGCTCGACCAGGCGGGAGATGCGCTGATCGCGATGATGATCCGCACCCTGAACGGCCGCATGACCGCGGCGGAAGCCCTGGGTCACAAGGAGTTCGTCCTGACCAAGCTCTACCGGAGCGCATAGTCCGAAAATCCCGGTCCGGCCGGTCACGCCGGAATGTGACTGGCCGGACCGGGATTTTTCAGCAGGTTCTCACTTTATCTCTCAGCAGGCGGACGGATTCGGCGGACCGTTGCAAGGCGGCGAGTTCGTCCGGGTTCAGTTTGAACTCCACCACTTTTTCGATCCCGCCCGAACCGAGGACCACCGGAACGCCCACATAGACGCCGTCGATTCCATATTCCCCATTCAGCAGGGCAGCGCAGGGAAGAATCTTTCTCTCGTCATTGACGATCGCGCGAATCATTTCCGTGACTGCCGCCGCCGGAGCGTAGTAGGCGCCGCCCGCCTTCAGGTGTCCGACAATTTCGGTGCCGCCGTTGCGGGCCCGGTCGACGAGGGCGGCGACTCGTTCCGGCGGCATCAATTCGGTGATGGGCACGCCCGCAACAGTAGAGAGCCGGGGCAGGGGGACCATGGTGTCTCCATGGCCTCCGAGAACGACGGCATCGACATTTCGTACCGAGACGCCGAGTTCCATCGCGATGAACGTCCGGAACCGGGCCGAATCCAGGATGCCGGCCATGCCGATCACACGGTCGCGCGGCAGTCCGCTCGTATCGAGGGCCACGTGGCACATGGCGTCGAGGGGATTACTGACGACGATGAGGATCGGGTTTTTCGAATGTTGCATCACGGCGCGAGTCGTGGACGCAATCGTCGCGGCATTCTTCTGAAGCAGATCGTCGCGGGTCATCCCGGGGAGCCGGGGGAGTCCGGCGGTGAACACGACGATATCGGAGTCTGCCGTGATGTCGTAGGCGGTCCCGCCCCGGATTCGGGCGTCCGATAACGTGATGGCGCCGGACTGAAGCAAATCGAGCGCCTTTCCGGCAGGCATACCGTCGATCGCGTCGACGAGGGAAATGTCAAACTGGCCGGTTTCGGCGAGCCGCATCGCCGTGGTGGCGCCGACATTGCCGGCGCCGATGATCGATACTTTCTTCCGCATTGCGGACTACAACGTATCGCAAATCCTTTCCTGCACCAAGGGGACCGTGCGCACTCTGCGGCTTGCGATCGCTGCAATGAGAAGGCCGGCCGGCGCGCCGGAGAGCATGCCGATCAGAAGCAGCTTCGTCCGGAAATGTTCGACTCCGCCGGCGGTGGGCCCCACCCAGATGAGAAGAGCGATCGCGAAAATCATGAGGGCCGCAGCCACATTCCCAATCCAACGGTTCATGTGTCTTACTCCTGCACCTTTCAAGGGGCACGCCCGATGCCTTATGATCCGCGGATGTTTTTTCCAAATTGGAGCGTCGGTCCTTTCGTCGCCATGCTGCTTTCGATCGCTTTCCTTCCCATGGTGGCGCCGGCCTGGTGGGAGCATAACCGGAACAAGCTGATCCTCAGCGGGGTACTGTCCGTCCCTGTGCTACTTCTCGTGATACCGGCGGAGCCGTCCCTGCTGGTCCACTCGCTTGGGGACTATGTCTCGTTTGTCATTCTGCTGGGGGCCCTGTACGTCATTGCAGGAGGTATCTTTGTTCGCGGCGCATTTGCAGGGACGCCGCTGGAGAACACGCTGTTTCTGGGTTTGGGAGCGGTCCTCTCGAATTTCATAGGCACGACCGGCGCGTCGATGCTGCTGATCCGGCCCTACCTTCGCGCGAACCACCGCCGGCAGCAGCGAACCCACCTGGTGATCTTTTTCATTTTTGTGGTGAGCAATATCGGCGGAATGCTGACGCCGCTCGGGGATCCTCCGCTGTTTCTCGGCTTTCTGCGTGGCGTTCCGTTTCACTGGCCGTTGAGGCTGATTCCACAATGGGCGTTCGCTGTCGGCGCTCTTCTGGCCGTCTTCAACATCTACGATCAATACATCTTTAATAAGGAGGATGTCGAAACACCCGGCCCACTGATCGAGGATGTTCAGCCCCGTCGCCGGTTGCACGTGGAGGGAAGCCGGAATGCGATCTATCTACTTGGTGTCATTGCGGCTGCGATGTCGAGCGGGTATCTCGGCTGGCCAAAGGGAGTTCAGGAGTCGATCATCGTGGCGATGACTCTGCTGTCCTGGTTCACCACCCCGAGGACCGTTCACCAGGCGAATCATTTTCACTTTCATCCGATTGCCGAGGTGGCCGCTCTGTTTTTGGGAATCTTCGTCACCATGATTCCCGCTCTTGCGATCCTCCAGGCGCAGGCGGCTGCGGCCAAAAGTCTGAGCGAGCCATGGCAGTATTTCTGGCTGACCGGCATGCTCTCCAGCATTCTGGATAACGCGCCGACTTACCTCGTGTCCGTGGCCATGGCGTCGGGTGTGGTGGGAGGCAGCATCGAAAATCTGGCAACGCTGGTCCACTCTCCGCTGGGGGACCGGTTGCTTCGCGCGATCTCCTGCGGAGCCGTCTCCATGGGAGCGCTCACCTACATCGGCAACGGGCCGAACTTCATGGTGCGCAGCATTGCGGGCCGCTCCGGCGTCAAGATGCCATCGTTCATGGGATTCCTGGGCTATTCCGTGGTCATCCTGATCCCGCTGTTCGCCGTGATGACTCTTATCTTCTTCTGGTAATTCGGTGTCAGTGGTGCCTGACACCGAATGAAGGGCACATGGTATATTCTGTGCACGCATGAGCCGGCGTCCGATCTGCAAGTCCACCGATCACCTGTTCACACCGATACTGGAAGTTTCGATTCCCTTGCTTCGCTGCGTCCGGTGCAACGTTTACGCCTATCACGACACCGTCAAACAACTCGCGAAGAACCGGTCCTACAAGGCCGAACACGATGGAACTGTTTTGAAACAACACCACATCGTCCCCGCGGCTTCATATTGGCGCCGCGTCTGGCTTGGGGTCCGGCGCACCTTTGGTTTGTGAACTAATCCCATATATGAATTCATTTGCCACGATACCGCCTGAAGACCGTTATGCCGAGTTCCACGAACGCTATCCGGCGCTTAACCTCATTGGAAACACAAGGATGGTGGAGATTCTGTGTTTCAGGGAAGAACTTCCCGAAGTGCGTGTGTTCGCAAAGGCCGAATATGCGAATCCCGGCGGCAGCCTGAAGGACCGGCCCGTTCGACGCATGCTTCTGGAAGCGTTAATCCGCGGTGAAATCGGCAATGGCCGCATCGTTCTGGATTCGAGTTCAGGCAATGCCGGAATCGCGTACGCGATGCTGGGCGCCATGATGAATCTCCCGGTCCAGATCGTGGTTCCGGGGAACGCGAGCCGTGAACGAAAACTGAGGATTCAGGCACATGGGGCCAGGCTCGTTCAGACCGACCCGATGGAAGGTTACGATGAGGCGCTTCGGGAGGGTCATCGGATCGCGGAGGCCGACCACGATCGATATTTCCACTGTGACCAGTACGCCAACGACAACAACTGGCTCGCTCACTATCACACCACGGCGGCGGAGATCATCCTGCAGTCGGAAGGACAGTTGACGCACTTCGTCGGAGGCATCGGCACCGGCGGTACGATCACGGGTGTGGGGCGCCGGCTCAGGAAAGACCTTCCGGGCGTCGAAATCGTTCAGATCGTGCCTGAGGATTTTCCCGGTATCGAGGGACTGAAGCCGCTTGAGAATCCGGGCGACATCATTCCGAAGATTCTGGATGCCGGCGTGGTCGACAGGAAAGTGAAAGTCTCCAGCATGGATGCCGCCCGCATGTGTACCCTCCTTGCGCGATACGGGATCTTTGCCGGCCAGTCCTCGGGCGCATACCTCCAGGGTGTTTATGAAACGGCGAAGCGGATCCGGAAAGGCGTGATCGTGACGCTGCTCAACGACATCGGCGAACGGTACATGAGCACGGGCCTCTGGGAATCCCGCTGAGGCCGGATCGGGAATCCGAAGTCACTCTTCGAGACGGGTCTGCAGTTGGTAGTTTGCGTAGATCTCCTGTGCGACCACCTTCATGCTCGCGGCGACCGGAATCGCGATCAGCAGGCCGAGGATTCCCAAAAGTTCGCCGCCGATCACCAGGACCAGCGCGACCGTCAAGGGATGCAGGTCGACGTTGTGCGAAAGGACGAGCGGCGCGATCGCGACGTTGTCGATGATGTGCGCGACAAGAGTGGCAGCCAGCAGGCCGAGAACCGCCGACATCGGCAGACCGTAGGCGCCCAGGTAGAGAAGAATCCCGAATCCCGCACCCATCAATGGCCCGACGTACGGAATCAGATTCGTCGCTCCGCAAACCACCGAGATCAGCAGGATCTGCGGCTGGTCCACGAATGCGGCTGCGATGCCCATGGCGATGATCTGGGTCACGGCCACCAGCATGCATTCGATGATCCGGCCGCGGAGGTAGCCGCCGATTTGCCGATCGATCCGGTGCAGCATCATCAGCGTCATCTCGAAATACCGGTTGGGCACCAGCGACACGATCCGCCGGCGCAACGTTCGGCCGTCGCGAACCATGAAATAGGCGATGAACGGCACCAGCAGAAGATTCACCGTGAAACTGGTAATCAGCGCCGGCAGTCCTTCGAAGAAGTGAGCGGCGAACTCGCCGGCTTTCTGGTTCACCTTGGAGGCGAGATGCACCGATTGAAACATCGGGAATCGTTGGCTGATCGAGTGCTCCATTTCCCCAAACTGCTTCTCCATTCGATCGGTGAAACTCTCGGAATTCGCATTGAGCGATTCCAGGCGAAGCCACGAAGGCGCAAGAGCAAGGAAGGTGATGATGGCGATCAGCGAAATGGCCAGGAGAAGGCCAAACGCCGATCCCCGCTGCATTCCGCGGCGCTGCAAGGCGACGACAGCGGGATCGAACAGATAGGCGACGAAACTGGCAGCCACGAGGGGAATAAGAAGGATTCTCAGCGTCAGGAACGCGAGCGCCATCACGCCCAGCAGGAGCGTCAAACCGAGGATGCGTGTCGGCAGGTCAGCCGAGCGTGGTCTCATTGGCTCCCCTTATTTCCCAGACCTCGCGGAGTTGGGCGTTCGTATACCGCAACCGGTCGGCCAGAGTCTTCGCGAGTCCGAACGTGATCTTTGCGCCCATCGAAGGATGCAGGTTGATGATTTCTTCCAGGTCGGGAAGGAAAAAACCGATCAGTTCCGATGCCTCCCGGGTCACTGCCGTTGCCGACCGCGACGTGTCGCCAAGCAATGCCATCTCGCCAAAGAAGTCGCCGGTCTCGAGTTCTGCGAGAACGAGGGGATGCTCGGACCGGTGCTTCAACTTGATGTCCACGCGTCCCGTCCGGATCACGTACATGCCCGCTCCCGGCTCGGATTCCACAAATACGGGCTCGTCCGGTTGATAGGCGCGGATGTGCACCAGGCCTTCCAGGATTCTCAGTTCCTTCGTGGTGAGGTCTTGAAACAGAGGAACGTTCTGCAGTATTTCCGCGAGCGATTCCTTGCGATGCCCATAACGGAAGATATTTCCCCAGATGCTGTCCGCCTTCATAAGGCCTGCGACTGTACTTCAGGGTCCGTCGAAATTCAACGGAGACGCGGATCTGCTATAGTTCTGAGCCTATGACTCGGCGGCTCGAGAACAAGGTTGCGCTCGTTACCGGTGGATCGCGCGGGATAGGCCGGGCGATCTGCCGGACGTTTGCAAGGGAAGGCGCGGCCGTGATCGTGAATTACGCGTCGAACGCGGACAAGGCCCGGGAAGTGGTGGATTCCATTCTGGAAACGGGCGGGCGCGCCGTCGCGATTCAGACCGAAGTCGCTTCGCGAACGGCGGTGGCTTCCATGGTGGATGCCGCGGTGAAGCAATTCGGAAAGATCGACGTCCTGGTCAATAACGCCGGCATTCTTCGCACGGGCAGCGTTCTGACGCTGAATGAAGAAGACCTCGACCGGATGCTGGCCGTCAATGTGAAAGGGATCATCCACTGCGTTCAGGCCGTGGCGCCCGGGATGATCGAGCGCCGCTATGGAAAGATCGTCAATCTGTCTTCGATTGCAGGGCTGGGCACAGCAGCCGCCGACACCACGCCCTACGCTCTGACGAAAGCGGCCGTCGTTTCGCTGACCAAGCGCCTGGCGCTTGAACTCGGACCCCACCGCATCAACGTCAACGCCATTGCGCCGGGCTTTGTGCGCACGGAGATGCTGGATTTTCTCGACAACGAAACGGACCTCGCCCGGCTCGAGACAATGAGCCGGAAAGCCATGCTGAATCGCATCGGCGACCCCCAGGACGTCGCGGGCGCCGCGCTCTTTCTCGCGTGCGATGAATCCAGTTTCATGACCGCTCAGGTGCTCACGATCGACGGCGGGCGCACGGATTTTCTAACCCATTCCAGTTGAGGAACATCAATGAAGGCCATTCGCATCCACAAGACCGGCGGTCCTGAAGTGCTCACGTGCGAGGACGCGCCGGAGCCACAACCCGGCGCCGGAGAGGCCGTGGTGAAGGTGGAAGCCGCCGGCGTCAATTTCATCGACATCTATTTCCGGACCGGGCTGTACAAGGCAGCGCTTCCATTTACGCCCGGAATGGAAGCGTCGGGAACCGTGACTGCCGTCGGGCCGGGTGTGACCGAGGTGCAGGCCGGCGATCGCGTGGCTTACGCGATGAATCCCGGCGCCTATGCCGCTTATGCTCTCGCGCCGGTCTGGAAACTGGTGAAGCTTCCCGCCGGAGTCGATGCGAAGCAGGGCGCGGCGATCATGTTGCAGGGGATGACGGCGCACTACCTGGCATACAGCACGTTTCCGCTGAAGCCGGGTCACACGGCACTGGTGCATGCCGGCGCCGGCGGGGTCGGATTGCTGCTGACGCAGATTGCCCGGAACATCGGGGCAACGGTGATCACGACCGTCGGCAGCGACGCCAAGGCGGATCTTTCGCGCGAGGCGGGGGCAAGCGACGTCATCGTCTATGCGAAGCAGGACTTCGAGAAGGACGTCAAACAACTCACCGGCGGCAAAGGCGTGGACGTGGTTTACGATTCCGTGGGCGCCACCACGTTCGACAAGAGTCTGAATTGCCTGAAGCCACGGGGTTACATGGTGCTGTTCGGACAGTCGTCGGGTCCCGTTCCTCCGCTCGATCCGGCACTGCTCGCGGGAAAAGGCTCGTTGTTCCTCACACGGCCCTCCCTCGCAAACTACGCCGCAAACCGCGACGAACTCGCCTGGCGCGCGGGCGACTTGTTCCAGTGGGTGGCTTCGGGAAAACTGAAGCTGAGGATCGATCGCACGTTTCCGCTGGCCGATGCGGCGAAAGCCCACGAGGCGCTCGAAAGCCGGAAGACCAGCGGCAAGGTTTTGTTGATTCCGTAGGCGCCGGTTTTGCGCGGACCGCAGTCAGTGGAGCGCGCTGTGGTTTCCGGTCACGACGAATCCCGACCAATAATAAGGATGCGCGCGCCTGGGGTTCGCCGCGATGTAGTCGAGTTGAGCCTTGCGGAGCGACTGGGCGATCGGGAGGTGTTCGCCGGCGAACGATCGATGGAAGTCGATCATGAGTTCCGCGGTGCTCGTCGATTCGACCGGCCACAAGGATCCCACCACCGCTCCCGCCCCGCCGATCAGAAAAGCGGACGTCAGTCCGCGAATACCGATTCCATCCTTCGAGTTGCCCACCGATGAGTCGCACGACGACAGAACAACCAGAGCATTGGGCAGCAGTTTCCGCGCGCTGATATCGATGGCGGTCACACTGTTTGGCCCGCCCTTGTCGCCATCCAGCAGGATCGACGAGCGTAACGGGTCAATCGCGTCGTGCACGGAGTGTCCGGCATAGTGGAAAACGGGCGCCCGGCTCATTTCGGTGAGGAAACTCGCCTTGGTGACCTGCGGTCCGCGAAACGAAGAAACCCTGGAGTAAAGGCTCTCGACTGCGCCAATCTCCCGGGAATCGGCGACGTCGCCGGTGCGCGCGCCGAAAGTGACGATGGCGTCCCGTTTCCCGTTGGTTTTGTTGACGGCCAGGAAATGCGTGAGCGTGGGGCTGACCACGACGGCGAATTTGTTGATGAGAAAGCCGGAATCGGGACATTCCAGAGCCGCAAAAGGCAGACCGTGAAGAGCCCGGTCGGGAATGATCGCAAGCGCACGGGCGGGATCCAGCAGGTCCTCGACGGGAGTAATCAACGTTTTGTAAAGATCGAGCGATTGATCGGACGAGGGCCGGATGGCCCGAAGGCTACCGAGAAAATCCTGAACCTTTTGTTCGAGATCGACGCGTTTGATCGGGATCGATCGTGTTTCAAAGCGGTCGTTCGTGATCACCCAAATCAGAAGACGGTCCGGAAGCAGCGCATACTCGACGACCTGGAGATCCTTCGGAATCGCATGCTGCACCTGATTTCGATCGAGCGCGATCGAATGAACTTTCTCGACCGCCGGATTGAACTGCGCAAGGATCTCAATGAAGAGCTTTGCACGATACTTTTGTACATACGCCCACGCTGTATCGGTGGCGCCTTGCCCATACTCGAATGCAATGGCTGAATCGAAAAGCTCGCGGCGTCCATCGTCGAAAGCGAGTCTCACGCGCTCGGCTTTGACGAAGTTGTTTCCCTCCTCATCGATCTCAATGGCATGCCGGAACGCGTCTCTTCCTTCCTGGATTTTTTTTCCGACCGCGTAGGTTTGTCCAAGCAGCATTGAAGTTTCGACAGAGTATGAGATTGAAGGCCTGGACTGACTGTCGAAGAACTGTCGGCTCTTTTTAAGAAGGTCCTCCGCTTCGAGAAGCCGTCCTCTATTGAGGAAGACTCTTGCCTTTGCATTATTGAGAATGGCTTCCGCCCTGATGTGTTCAATGCTCTGGCCAATGCTGCGCGTGGCTTCTTCGGAACGCGACAGGTAAGCGTCGGCAGCGTTTATCTGTCCATTCAACTCTTCTATCGTAGCCAGCGCTGAACTAGTGGTCGCCACTAGGGGAAGGTTGTGACTTTCGACCGCCTGATTGACAGATTCATCACCGATAAAGATCGATTGATCCACGAACCCTTTCTTGTAGAGGATGACACTCACAAAGTTGTGCAACGATGCGAGCAGGATATGATTCGCCGGATCAGTGAGGCTAAGGCATTCCACCGCCATGCGAAGTGCGCCATCGAGATCGCCAGCAAAAAAGCGATACCCCATCATGTAATAGCGTGCTCTCACCGAATCTCTTGGTGATCCGATCTCGTTGAAGAGCCGTACCGCCTCCTCCAGGCGGTCCATCATTTCCCCGAAGCCTGAATTGAGGCCCCGGTGAGAACCGTAGGGTACAAGCGCGAGCGCTTGTACCCATTTGAGGTTCTTTCTTTGGGCTTCAAACAGAGCGTCTTGCAGACTGTTTTTCGCGTCGTCGATCCGATTGAGACGCACTTCCGTATCGGCCTTGTTGACACTGATCCATGCTCGATCGAACGCTGAGCCCCCCGTTTCGACCAGACTAATCGCCTTTTCATAAGCACTCAGGCTGCGTTCATGGTCGGCCTTTTCGTAGTAGCCTGCGCCCTCCGTAACCAGCCGTCGCGCTTCGATCAAATCAGGTGCATTCGGAAGCGGAATTGTTTCCAGCATCGCGGCAACGGTTTCGTCCCCGTACCGATTCTTGAGGGTCTGGCCGATAAAGCTGGCTATTTTTTCGCTCTCTCCGGCATCTCTTGGATTCATCGCGTACCGCATCGCGATCTTTCGACATAACTCAGGTGAGCGCGTGAAAATCGTTTGGGCGGCGACCTCATCGTGTCGATCGAGGGCGGCCTGCAGATCAGCGGCGACTCGCTCCTCCTCCATAAGCCCCTGGAGCAAAAGTTCATCATGCCAAGGCCCCGATTTTTCGATCTTCGAGTAGGCCCCTACCTCGGTTTCCTCGCGATGGACGAGTTGGAGTTTCCGTAGGACCAAAAGGGAGTTGAAACGCGGTTCAGGCGCGTCGGGGTCACGTTTCTCTGCAGTCTCGAATTCTTCAAGGGCCTTAAAAACATATAGTGGGTCGTCATCAGCGAGCTGGAGCAAAACCACTCCGAGATCATTGAGCATCCGCGGGTCGGCGTCTTGAGCTGAGGCGAGTTTCGTAAGCGTTTGGACGGCTCTCTTCCAATTCCGGTTTCCTATGTCGATCCGGCTCTGCAAATAATCACGGACCGGGGAATTGGGCAAACGCAGTGCATACAACTGAGCGCGGCCCAAATCATCCGGGACGAGTGCTGTGGCACTAATCGGAGCATACGGCGCATTGAAAAGTCGTCCGTGCGTCGAGCGACTCTGGGACTGTGCCGACCGAATGAGTTGATCAGTCCGATATGAGAGATAGGCTTCGGTCAGAAGGGAAGGACGAACCAGCAAAAGACCAAAGGCAGCCAGGATAACGGCAATCCCGGCTGCCTTTGAAATGTCTGCACGTCTGGAGCTCAGCTGGCCCCAATTGTTCATTAGCCAATCATACCTATCGCCACCAACCAGCACAGCGGCATTCCGTCAAACATCATGAAATGGTTGCCGGCGCGTGGCGTCATGCTGGCCATCGCTCCCGTGATTTTCTTCGGCGCCACCAGGAAGTCGGCGGCCGGCGGCCGTTCGATGTTCGGGAAGTAGTGGACGAAGTGGTCTTCGATCATGTTGGGAACCCGATCTTTCGGTTCCGGAGCGAATTCGCCACGGAGTTCGAAAGTTGTTGCGAGGGGAATCGACACTTTGCCACCGTCCAGTTTCAAAACGCTGTTGGATGATAGTTCAAGCTTCAGTCCTTCCGCAACCTGCCGGGGGCGGAACGTTTCGACTTCCTTGCCGTTGTCGGTGCGGATGAAAGTGAAACGGTCTTTGGTTAACTTGTTGGTGGTGATCGATTTGATGGCCGAGTATGGGATCTCGATGACGCTGACGCAATGGTTCAAGCTGGCCTTCACATCCGGTCCGTAGAATTCCGACATCTGGACGAGCTCCGGCACGGAAATCTTCGGCCGCCCGCCGGCGATCGCTTTGCTTTCGAGCGTCCCGTTGCCTTTGACCGGAATGGTGCGGGGTTTGCCTTTGATCGGAACGATCTGAAGGATGCCGCGGTGTCCGGCCGCCTTCGGGAAACCGATGCGGAGGACCGGGTCGTCGAAGGAAACCATGATGAGCCCACTTAAATAGAGGTCGGTTGTCTGTTCGGCGGCAAATGCGGGTTGAATACCAGCCAACGAAGCCACACTGGCGCCACCAAGGACGGTCAAAAAGTCGCGTCGATTCATTTGTGATCTCCTGAATTGTTTGAAATTTGGGGGAACCCGGACGTTGAAAAGCGTGCCTGCCCATCTAAGGCTGTTTTTCCTTACCTAAATAGAAAGACGTATTCTGGGTGTGTATCCCTGCAAAAAAAATACATTTCAAAATTATTTTTTTTCGGTGCAGGGCGGGAGCGCTGAAATACGTCTTCTCTTATATGGAGGGCAAAAACCATGACGGGGAAAACAGTTAATCATAGCAAATGCTTAACTGACGAATCGTTGACCGATTACCTGGAGGGCCGTCTCGATCCCGCGCTGAAGGCGGGAAGCGAAGCCCATCTGGTCGGCTGTGACGATTGCCGGGTCCGGCTCGCCTTTTTCATGCGCCTCCTGAAAGAGGAAGTGGCGCCTGAGGAAGCGGTCGCTGTCCGAGCGATTCAGGAAGACTGGATCCGTGCGCAGAACGACCGCCGCCTTCCCGTTCGGCGCGCCAATGACCGCCGCCGGTGGCGCATGGCGTCGGGCGGAGTTGCGGCCGCCCTGCTCATCGCCGTGGGGACGCGAGTCGCGATCGAATATAAGGGCGAACCCAAATCGGCGGACGAGGTGATCCACCTTCTTCTCGCCGAAAACCGCCCATTCGAAGGACGGATCAGCGGCCAACCTCACCTTCCGTTCAGCAACACTCGAGGACCGAACGAGACCGGCAACTACAACCTGCTCGCCGGCCAGATGAACCGGCTCGCCGCGACAACATACAAAATGGGCCAGTTCCACCTGCTCCAGCGAAACTTCGCCAATGCCATCACCTATCTGGAACTCGCGGCGAAAGAGACCGGCGCTCCGGCCGACGTGCACAACGACCTCGGCGTCGCCTATCTCGAAAGCCGCGTGGAAGCCAACTATCCCAGGGCGGCCGGCGAATTCCGGAGAGCGCTGGGGATCAAGCCGGATTTCATGCCCGCCGCATTCAATCTCGCGCTGGCGTACGAACACATGGGCAAGAACGATCTGGCGGAAACCCAGTGGATGCAATACCTCCAACTCGAGGCCGACCGCGCCTGGAAGGACGAGGCGAAGGCCAAACTGGAAGGGGTTAAACACTGAACCATGGAACACCCCGTTTCATCCCGTTGGAGCGGACCCAGGGAGATTCCTTCAGGGGATCTCCTGCGGGAGTGCGGGCAGAAGCTCACGGACAAAACGTTGTGGGCCATGTTTCAGGAACGTTTCCAACGGCACCTCTTCATCTATCTGTTCCGGGCGCTGAGGTTTCACAGCAAGAGGGACGATGTTCAGGAACTGGTATCCGATCTGGCTCAGGACGTCTACGTCCGCCTTGTGCAGAACAACGGAAACCTGCTTCGCGGTTTTCGTGGTGAGACCGATCTGTCGGTCCAGTCTTTTCTGGGCCGGGTGTGCTCCAGCGTTGTCGCCGACCATCTGCGGCGGGATGGAAACCTCAAACGGTCTGGCGACAACATTGTTTCGATCGAAGAGGCGAGGGAAATGATCGAGACTTCACGACGCGAACACGACGAACTGGATGTGGTCAGCATCCTCTCCTGGATTGATATCGACCGCATGATGGCTGCCGATTCCGATCGCAAACATTCGCAGCGGAACGCACTGATTTTCAAGCTGCATTACATCGATGGATTGTCCGCCGATGAGATTGCCTGTTATCCCGGCTTCGATTTGAGCGAATCCGGAGTCGAGGCTGTGCTGGTCCGGCTCCGAAAAAGGATTAGAAAATGAGTCACAAGATCGACACAATTGGGACGCTCGACACCGAACACCTGGCCGCCGCGGCGCTTCGCGCCATTCCTCCTCGGGAGGACAAGACGGTCGTCCTGAACACCGCCACGGCCGGCAGCTTCGAAGATACTCGCAGCATGGCCGAAACCATGCCCACGAGTGAGGACCTGCTCCACGTGGCGCGTCTGGTGACGGTCGGAGAACTCTCCGCCTGCTTTGCGCACGAAGTGTTCAACCCCCTGATGCTGATCCGTGGTCACCTGCGCTTTATTGACGAAGGACTTCCGCCCGACCACCCGTTGCGCCTTAACTTCGAAGTCATCGAACGGGCTTCCAGGCGCATCGAAGATATGGCCCGGCGCATGCTCGATTTCAGCCGCAAACGTTCGACCGCGGCGGAGTCCTATGACATTGCAGAACTCATGGCGGACGCGTTGCGCTTCATGCAGCCCTATTTTCAGGATCAATACACCGAAGTTCGTCTGAGTGTGTCGCCCGGGCTTCCCCGCGTCGAAGCGGACCGGTGGCAAATCGTCCAGGCCCTGGTCAATCTGCTTCAGAACGCCGCGGAAGCGATGTCGAACTGCGAATCCCGAAGCCTCTCGGTCTCCGCCACACGTGTCGACGAGGACATTCGCATCGCCATCGCGGACACGGGAAACGGAATCGACAGCGCCGATCTGTCCCGTATCTTCACGCCCTTCTTCACAACCAAGGGCGAGCGTGGAACCGGACTGGGTCTCTATATAACGAGGAGAATCATTGAAGAACATCGCGGGACGATCGCCGTCCAGACGGGATCCCGCGGTACGACGTTCGTGGTGTCTTTACCTTTGCACCACTGACAAGACGGCGAGGGTTGTCCCCACAACCTTCGTCCTTGATGTAGGAGTGGCCGCCAACTGGGCCCACCGCCCGGCGAAGCCCAAGCCTCCCATCCCTGACGGGCGGCCCTAGTCCCCGGTCACTCCTACATCACTTTTTTCTTGTCCTCGTCCTGCGACTCACTGCTAACGGGCGGCCGCGCGAAGCGCCGGGGTGGTGCTGTTCAAGAAATCCCGCCTTGGCCAAGGCGGGGAAAACACTGCTAACGGGCGGCGGCGCGAAGTTTTTCGGCGCCGGCTCTCAGTGCCGCGAGGATTTTTTTCGTTTCCGCGTCGAACATCGCGGCATCCTTTTTCTCCACCGCTTCGCGAAGGCCCGGGAATGGCCATGGCGCGTATCCCGTCGTCAGGCCGGGCGCAATGAGTTGATGGCGGAACCATGGCCGGCGAGGCAGGCCCTCATTGTTCAGAAAAGCCCGCTCGACCTGCATCAGTGCATCGTTGAACTTGGCGAGGGCCGCGCTGTTGTCCGATGAGGCCAGGCGTTCCGCGGCCTTGTCGGCGTCGCGTCCGGCAACGTCGAATTCGCGCAGCGCGGCAACAATCGCAGAAAAATCCGGTTTGAACGGCTGGCCATCCGCGGTTCGAGCGCGGCGGATGACGTCGCTCCGAATCTCGTTCAAATCCTGAGTGAGAGCGGTTCCGTAATTCGAAAAACGCAATGGAACGATTTTTGAGGATGACAGGCGCATCGCCAGCAGGCCGTAAAAGCGTGCCGCGGTCTGATGGTATAGAAACTCGGGGTCTCCGAAGTGTGACATCCAGAAAAAATTGTCGTACACCGAGTGGTAGACGCCATATCCGCCGCTGAATCCGAAATCGATGGACGGGATGCCAAGATTATCCAGAAACACGGTGTAATCCGAGCCGGAGCCGAGGCGGCTCAACTGCAACTCGAAGTTGCTTTCGGCGCCGTCGAGCGCGACCGGCGCTGACGCCGCCCACGCATCCCGGAGCCGCTTCTCCCATGCCGTTCCGACGTTTCCGCCACGTTTGGGTTCCGGAATCTCGGAAATCACCTGGCGCACGAGGTCGCGCAGGGATGGAGTCCCCGACGCGCCGAACTCCGGCCCGGTCACCGCGACATCGACGTTGACATAGGCGACCGTTTTGGCCTGAAGTTCCCCGGCGTGCTCTTCCGCCCATTCCGTCGAGCCGACCAGTCCATATTCTTCGGCGTCCCAACTGCACAAGAGAATGGTTCGACGCGGTTTCCATCCGGACTTCAGCGCAGCGCTCAAGCCTCGGGCGGCTTCGAGCATCGCGGCTGTCCCCGAGTTCGGATCCACCGCACCCGGCGTCCATGCGTCACGGTGATTACCCAAAACCACCCATCGGTCCGGCTCGACGGCGCCCGGAATCTTCGCGATCACGTTGTAGATCGGCTTGAGACCTTCATCCATTTCCACTTCCATCTCGATCGCCGCAGGCCCCGGCCCAACGTGGTACGCGAACGGCAGCGAGCCCTGCCACGCATCCGGGACGCGCTGCCCCCCGAGCTCGCGAAGCAGCTTTTCGGCCTCGCGATAGGCGATCGGCAAGGAAGGAATCTTCGGAACGTTTTGCATCTGGCCACGCGTCAAACGCTGCGCTCCGGCAACGGACGGGTAACCCGGCGTACTCGGATCTCCGGGAACGAGTGACAGAAACAGGACCGAGCCCCGCTGTATTGCCGAGGGCGGACGCATCGGACCATCAGGATAGATGTCGCCCCTGGCATAGCCATCATCGGCCGGATCCGAAAAAATCAAAACACCGGCCGCGCCGCGGTCCTGCGCCTCTTTGACCTTCAGCCCGCGAAAGGGTCCGCCATAGCGAACGAGCGCGATCTTCCCCTCCACGGAGACACCCATCGCTTTCAGGCGTTCGAAGTCGGCCGGTGACCCGTAATTCACATAGACGATCTGCCCGGCAGCCCGGCCGGAAGCGCCGTACCCGTGAAACGCCGGAAACTGCCCGAGCGATGACGAGTCCTTGTCCTTCGAGTACACGTCTTCAACGAGAGACAGTTTCTCTTCTTTCGGCCCGGTCATCTTCAGCGACACGTTCTTCGGATGATTCAGAAAGACGTCATACTTCACCGTCTCGACGTCGAACCCAAACTCCTTGAGCCGGTCCGCCACCCACAAGGCCACCTTGTGCTCCGCGGCGGTGCCCGACACATGAGGTTCCTCGGTCAGTGCGGCGAGCCACTGGCGCGCCTTTTCCGGGGTGGGCGTGTCCATGAAAATCTTCTCGGATTGTCCGAAAACCAGCGAGACGTAAAGAAGAAGCAGAGTGGTTGAAAGGGCTAGTCGTTTCATGGCGTCTATCGTCGTGCGGGCCCGGATGGCGGTCAAGAATAAAGGCCCGGGCGGAACCGAGTATCGAGCATTGAAATGATGCGTGCCGGGGGGCATCGCCAGGCCCGGTTCGGGATCGGAGATTCGGGAATTGCGATCACCGATTTGTTAGTATCACTCCCCTATGTTCAGGTCGGAACGGCTGCTCTACCTCGTCTTCTTTCTTTCCGGCGCCAGCGGGCTTGTCTACGAAGTCATATGGGTCCGCCTGACCGGTCTGGTGTTCGGAAACACCGCGCACGCGATCGCCACGGTTCTCGGCGCGTTCATGGCCGGTCTGGCGCTTGGCAGTTGGCAACTGGGCAAGCGGGCGGATCGCGTCCGCAGTCCGCTGCGCGCTTACGGCATCCTGGAACTCGGCATTGGCGTGTCGGCCGCGCTGGTGCCGCTGGCGTTTCAGTCGCTGGACACCTTGTACTGGGCCGTTGCTCCGTCCGTTGAGAGCATTCCCGGCGGCAATGGAGCGATTCGATTTCTGACGAGCTTCGTTGTCCTTTTGATCCCGACGTTCATGATGGGCGGCACGCTTCCGATGCTCACGCGCTTCTTCACGCAGCGCGTCGACGAAGTCGAGCGGAAGGTCGGGCTGCTTTACGCGCTGAACACGTTTGGCGCGGCGCTCGGCACCATGGTCGCGGCCCTGTACCTGATTCCCAATCTCGGGAATCGATTCACCACGCTGCTGATCGCGTCGCTCAACCTCGCCATCGGCATCTTTGCGATCTGGCTGGATGGGAGGCTGGCGTCGACGCCCGTCCCGGAGACCGCGGACGAGCCCGCCGTCGTTGCGGAAACCGAACGGGTCAGCCCGATGACGGCGCGCCTCGTGCTGTTGACGCTCGCGGTGTCCGGTTTCGTCTCGATGAACTACGAGGTTGCGTGGACGCGCGCGCTGGCCGCGATGATGGGTAGTTCGACTTACGCATTTTCGATCATGCTGGTGACCTTTCTGGCCGGGATCGCGCTCGGAAGCACGTACGTCAGCCGCCGGCGTCCTGACGCCAACATCCGGCTCCTCGGGCTGGTGCAGCTCGGCGTGGCGTGCGGCGGTTTCCTTTTCCTGGCAGGATACGTCGTAGCGCCGTATGTAATTCAGGCGCTGGTTCGCGGGCTCGACTATTCGTTTCCCGCGATTCTCACCACCCAGTTCATCATGTGCGCGTTGCTGATGATTCTGGCCACTCTGTTCATGGGCGCCACGTTTCCGATTGCGAGCCAGCTCTCTTCAAAACAGATCAAGGTGCTGGGGCGAACGGTGGGGAACATTTATTCGGTGAACACCGTTGGCGCTATTCTCGGCTCGCTCGCGTCCGGGTTTCTGTTTCTGCAGGCGATGGGCACCGAACGCACGATTCTGGTCGGACTCTTCCTGAGTTCGGCACTGGCTCTTCTGTTGCTGTCCGAGCCATCCGAAACGGCGCAAAGCAATGTTCCGAAGTGGACGGCCATCGCTCTACTGGTTGCCGCGACCCTGGCCATGCGCGGCGGCGTCTTCTGGCATCCGGACATGATGGATCGCGGGGTGTTGATCTATGCGCATCAATTCGAGCAGCGTCCGGAAATGACGATCGGCGAGCACTACGAAGACACAGACGTCGTCTACTTTCGTGAAGGTAACAACGCGACTATTTCCGTCCGCAAGGGTGAGAACTACCAGGGTCTGCGTACCAACGGCAAGGTCGACGCGTCGAATCGCGACGACATGATGACCCAGCTTTCCGTTTCGTACCTGGCCGGCTTCCATCATCCGAATCCGAAGAGCGCCATGATCATCGGATACGGCTCCGGCGTCAGCGTCGGCGCGGCGACTGCGATACCGGAGCTTGAGGATATCGACTGCCTCGAGATCGAGCCCGCCGTCGTGGCCGCCGGCCCCCAGTTTGCCAACATCAACCGGAAGAGCTACGAGAATCCCAAAGTCCACATCATGTACAACGACGCGCGCAACTACATGAACATGACGCGCAAGCAGTACGACATCATCATCTCGGAGCCTTCCAATCCCTGGATCGCCGGCGTCGCGAGTCTATTCACCGCCGAGTTTTACGACCGCGCCGCCGAGGTTCTGAAACCCGATGGCGTTTTTGTGCAGTGGGTGCAGCTTTACGAACTCGATCCCGAAGACCTCCGCATGATCCTCCGGGAGTTTCAACGGAAGTTCCCCGAGATCTCGGTGTGGAACACCGGCATCGGCGACCTGATCCTGGTTGGAACGCGGCAGCCGCAGCGGCTGGACATGAATCGCGTCTCGAAGATCGTGCGCAACGATCCGCAGATGAGGAACGAGTTCCGGGAGTATCTGAAGCTGCCGGACCCGGAGGGCATTCTCGCCTATTACGTCATGGCCACGGAGCAGGTTCAGGCTCTCGCAAAAGACGCCACCCGCAACACGGACGATCGGCCGCTTCTGGAATTCCACGCGCCCCGGCAGTTGTTCGCGGACACCCGGGATCTGAACGTCGAGTTGCTGTATGAGGCCAAGGGCGGGCTCCTTCCGCCCGGAGTCGAGATATCGAATGTCGAGCGAACCTACGGCGCCATGATCGAACCGCTCCTCGCGATCAAGCGATCGAATCTCGCCAACCTTGCCATGGCGGCGCTCGGCCAGGCCGAGCGTCAGGATCCGGCGACGCTGCACCTTGCGATTGCCCGCATCAACCTGGATGACGGCAACCTGGCGAGCGCCGAAGAGGCGCTCACCAAAGCGTCGGAAGGGCAGAAGCCCGAAAGCCCCAGCTATGCCGAGACGGAAGAACTGTGGGGCAACCTGTATCAACAGTCCGGCAATCAGGATGAAGCCGTCAGGCATCTGACCAACGCCGTTACCGCAGACCCTTCGAAGTCCCGCGCTTTGAAGAAACTCGCGGATATCCACGCACAGAATCTGACCTGGGCACTGGCGGCCACATGGATCGAAAAATACATCGCGACAAAGCCCCGCGACGAAGCGCATTCCTGGGCCCTTCTCGGCGACTACCGGATTGCTTCCAATGAACCGGAAAAAGCGCTCGAAGCACTCCAGACCTCCCTGAAACAGGACCCCTACACCTACTGGGCACACTGGCGCATGGCGCGCCTCTTCGCGGAACGCAAGCAGATCGACGACGCAATCCATCAATACGAGTTTCTTGTCCGCTACGCTTTCGACCGCGATGTCGACGTCTACCTGAACCTCAACAAGCTCTACATCGAAGCCGGACGGAAGGCTGATATGCGGCGTCTGCTGAAGAAGGGGAGGAGAATCTTCCCCACGAACGCCGAGATCTATCGTCTATACAGAGATGCCAGTTAAGGGATTTCGGACTTCGGGAACCGGGTTTCGGATGTGGGGCGCCCTGGTCCTGGTGTCCATACCTCTGGTCGTGCTCGCGCAGCAGACGCTCAAGGTGAACGTCGACCTCGTGAATGTCTTCATTACCGTTCAGGACGAGCGGGGCGAATTCGTCACGGGCCTCACGCGTGACGACTTCGCGATCTACGAAGACGATCAACTCCGGCCGATTTCCGTTTTCG
>JAHFTY010000322.1 GCA_023265365.1 Acidobacteriota bacterium | reverse complement strand
ACCTTTACCTTCCGAACGGCGCCGCGAAAACGAAACTCAGCAACGCCTACTTCGATTCCAAACTGAAAACCGTCAGCACGGGCCGGAACTGGCGCACCCTGTCCAAACTCGTTGAGTTGGCCGCGCAGTAACGGTATTCTCGCGCGCCGGGGGAGTACACGATGAAGGCGAAATGGTCTGTTATTGCGGCGTGCGGCCTGCTGGTGACGGCGGGCGCAATCATCGGGCAGGAGAGGGAAGACCGGACGTTGCTGCCGCAGGAGCAGATGACGGCCATCGTCAACGAGGCGTCCGGCGAACGCGCCATGCACAATCTGATGGAACTGGTGCCGTACCAGTTCGTGCGTCCGCCTTCCGAGTATCGCGCCCACTTCCGCGAGGCTGAAGCGATCGCGCGACTGGCGAAGGAGTATGGATACAGCAACGTCGTCATCGAGGATTACCCGACAGGCCAGACCTTCCAACCGACGGCCGGCGAACTCTGGGTGACGTCTCCGAAGGCCATGAAGCTCTACGACGTTCACGACATTCCCGAGTCGCTTGCCTCCACGAACGCGAACGGCGACATCACCGGTGAACTGGTGCTCGTCACGCAGGAGCAGCAGCAGGATCTCGGCGGTAAGGACGTTCGCGGAAAATTTGTCTTGTCGCTGGCTCCCAACGGTCTCGGACAGGTTTATAACCGCGCCGTCCAGGCCGGCGCCATCGGTGCGGTCGGGATCAGCGCAATTGGTGCGGGGAACCGCGCGACGGACTATCCGGATGCGATTGTTTCGACCACGATCAATGCCCAGCCGAACACGGCCGCGTGGGCTCTTTCACCGAAGGTCGCGCGGGAACTCGAAACCATGATCAACCGGGGACAGAAAGTGGTGATTCGCTCGGTCACGAAAAGCGAACAGGTCCCGAACAAACAGGAAATCGTTCACGCCGAGATTCCCGGCGACGGCAGTACGACCCAGGAAGTGGCGATCGGCGGCCACCTGTTCGAGGGCTACATCAAGCAGGGCGCCAACGACGACAACTCCGGCTGCGCGCTGACCCTGGAAATCGGGAGGGCGTACATCAAACTGATCAGCGAAGGGAAACTGCCGCGCCCCAAACGCACGATCAACTTCCAGTGGGTTCAGGAGATCAGCGGCACCAACGCGTGGTTCAACGCCCATCCGGAAAAACAGAAAACGATCATCGGCGATTTGAATTTCGACATGGAGGGGATCCGCCTGGCGACAAGCCGCAGCTTCTGGATTCTTCAACGCACGCCGGATACGTTCCCGTCATACATCAACGACATCGCGCAGAGCATGATGGAATACGTCGCGGAAATCTCCCGGGAACGCGTGCGATATCGCGCACAGGGCTACGGGCCCTCTCAGCCCGTGGAATCGCCGAACGGCAGCGACGATGCGTTTTATATCAAGATCGACAAACACTACGGCTCGAGCGATCACGTGACCTACATGCAGCACGGGATTCCCGCCGTGATGTTCTTCACGTGGCCGGATATGTGGTACCACTCTTCGCAGGACACTCCCGATAAACAGGACGCCACGCAATACAAACGCGCGGCCGTCGTCGGATCGGGGGCGCTGGCGGTCCTTTCCGGCGGCACGGACGAGATGGCTGCCCGCATCCTGAGCGACAATATCGGCCGCGGTCTTTCGCGAATGGGTGAATCGCACACCAAGGGGCTCGGATACATGGCGGACGCGGCCACCGGCGCGTTGAGCCAGGCCTATAGGGAAGCGCGCGTTGCCATTCTGCATCAGGCCGAAGTCGAGAAGGGCGTGGTCGCTTCGGCGAGCGTGTTGTGGACGAACCCGGACGCCGGAAAGAAAAATACCGCCGCCTTTGCGCCGCTGATCGATCAGCGCGCCGCCGCGCTTCTTCAAGAGGTGGACGCCGTGTATCGACTGCAGGGGGCCGGCGGGCGTGGAATCACGGCGATCCCTCCGCAACTGACCGCCGAAGAACGCGAAGCCGCCAATCTCGTCGTCGAACCGGTGCCGGCCGCGCCTCGCGGCGGCGCTCCCGGGCAGCGCGGCGCTCCTCCGGCCGGGCAGCGCGGCGCCGGTCCCGCTGCCGGCCCGTCGCTGCCGCAGGAGATGAACGCGGAGTTCGCGATTCTGCTCGGAAAGAACAAGACGGTTCTCGAAATCCGCGACTTCCTCTCCGGCGAGTTCACGCCGTTGCCGCTCGCGGACCTGATGGCCGTCCTCCGCGCGCGTGAGGCGGCGGGGACCATCAAGCTCGTCCCCAAAAAGTAGGCGGGCGCCGGGTCCGCTTGATGGATATGAACTCCAGTATGAAACAAGGAAACGGTTTTGACTTCGATGAGATCCTCGACAGGAGATCGACCGAAAGCTTCAAGTGGAGGGAATATCCCGAAGATGTCCTGCCGTTATTCGTCGCGGACATGGATTTCCGGTCGCCGCCGCCCGTGGCCCGGGCGCTGCGGCAGTATATCGGCCAGGGAGTGTTCGGATACCCTCGGGGACTTCACACCTTCGATTTAACGGAACTTCCGGAGCTCCCTCTGCTGGTCGCCGGGCGGATGGGCCGGCGCTACGGTTGGGAAATTCATGCCGAGGATGTCGTTCTGGTTCCAGGCGTGGTTCCGGCGTTGAGCCTTGCCACTCATGCGGTGGAATCGGAAGGGGGCGCCGTTCTTGTGCAGGTCCCGGTCTACCCGCCGATACTCGCGGCTCCGGGAAAGGCTCACCTTCGCCGCCAGGAAGCGGAACTCTTGCGGCAGAGTGACGGGAACTATGCGATCGATTGGGATCGCTTCATGTCGGCAATCTCCGCCGACACTCGGATGTTCCTGCTCTGTAATCCTCATAACCCCGTGGGCCGCGCCTTCCGGCGCGATGAACTCACGCGCATGGCGGAGATCTGCCTTTCGCGAAACATCATCATCTGTTCGGATGAAATCCACAGCGATCTGCTTTTCAACGGTCGTGAGCATGTGCCCGTCGCTTCGCTGGCTCCGGAAATTGCGCAGCGCACCATCACGCTCATCGCTCCAAGCAAGACGTTCAATCTGGCCGGTTTGCAGTGCGGATTCGCGATCATCCAAAACGAGGAGTTGCGCCGCCGCTTTCAGGCCGCCCGCGAGGGCCTCACGCCGTGGGTGAATGTCATGGGCTTGATCGGAGCGGAGGCGGCCTATCGCGAAGGGCAGCCGTGGCTGGATGCATTGATTCCTTACCTTGAAGCGAACCGCGATTTCCTTGTCGATTTCGTCCGGGACGAGATGCCGCGGATACGGATCACGAAACCGGAAGCGACCTATCTTGCCTGGCTCGACTGCCGCGAACTCGGTGTGGGCAACCCTTTTGAGTTTTTTCTGAAGCACGCGCGCGTCGCGCTCAATCCGGGGCCCACCTTTGGGCGGGGCGGAGACGGATTCGTGCGTTTGAACTTCGGCTGCCCGCGCGCCATTCTGCAGGAAGCGTTGCACCGGATGCGGACGGCCCTGGGCAGCAGCACCGGGTAAGCCGCTTACCGCGCGCCTCTATAGCGGAATCCCTTCTTCGGGTTATGATGTCCAGCATTTCCATTGGAGGGAAGTCCCGACATGAAAAACATCTGTAAGGTTGCCGCCGTCCTCGTCTTTGCTTGCAGGATCGCTTCGGGTCAGACACCCGACGCTGCG
>JAHFTY010000321.1 GCA_023265365.1 Acidobacteriota bacterium | reverse complement strand
GCCGAGATTGCCTCCCGGAATGACAACGAAGTCCGGAACCTGCCATCCCAACTGCTGCGCGATCTCGATGCTGATCGTCTTCTGCCCTTCGACGCGAAGCGAGTTCATCGAATTCGCCAGATAGATCGATCCGTCCTTCGTGATTTCCTGCACGATCTTCATGCAACCGTCAAAGTCCGTGTCGAGCGACAACGTGAGGGCGCCGTTCGCCAGCGGCTGGACCAACTGGGCCGGCGATACCTTGTCTTTCGGGAGAATCACCACCGACGGGATTCCCGCTGCCGCGCAATAAGCCGAAAGTGCGGCAGAGGTGTCGCCTGTGGAGGCGCACAGAACGGCGCGAATCCTGTGTCGGATCTGGTTCACCATCGAAACCAGGACGGTCATGCCGAGATCTTTGAAGGATCCGGTGTGGGAGGTCCCGCATTGTTTGATGAAGACTTCGCCAATTCCAAGCTTCCGGGCAAACGCGTCGGACCGGATCAACGGCGTGTTGCCCTCGCCGAGCGAGACGACTTTTCCGGCCGGAATTCCGGGCAGCACCCATTCCTTCTTCGACCAGACGCCGCTTTCCCGTCCCAGTCTCGAGTCAAACAACGCCCTCCACTCCCCTGCCGATCGTTGCCGGAGAGCGTGGATGTCGTGACGCACTTCGAGTAAGCCGCCACACTGCTCGCAGCGGTAAATGACGCGGTCCAGGTCGTAGCGGACGCCACACCCCGTGAAACATTCGAACCAAGCCTGATATTTCAATGTGTTAGGGAAGATTGGCGGGCCTTTTATGTGAAATTGAACGCCTACTATACTGAGGGGTCAAACACCTGTCAACGGGCTGCACCACGATCTCGTTGCACTGAAAAGGTTCGACGACCTTGAAAGCGGGCGGATCTGCCTTTCAAAGCCGCCAAACCCCTTCGATGTTAAATCGCATGCGGGATCGGTTCGGGGAGCGGCCTCAACACACTTTTGGGGAATGCGAGATTCAGCACTTCCTCGATGGTCCGGACGTAATGGATCCGGATTTCGGCCAACAGCTCGGGCTGGAGGTCCTCCCGGACGTTTCTCTCGTTCTGGGCAGGAACGATCACCTCGGAGATGCCGGCGCGTCGGGCCGCGAGCACTTTTTCCTTGATGCCCCCGATCGGGAGCACGTGTCCGCTCAGGGTGATTTCGCCGGTCATTGCCAGTTTGGGCCTGATCGGCATATTGGTCAGTGCCGATACCAGAGCGGTCACCATGGTCACACCGGCGGACGGTCCGTCCTTGGGAATGGCGCCGGCGGGAACATGGATATGGACGTCGCTATCCTTATAGAAGTCGGAATCCAGGCCCAGTTCGATCGCGTAAGACCGGACCCAGGTGAGCGCGGCCTTTGCCGACTCCTGCATGACGTCGCCCAGTTGTCCGGTCACGGTCATGTGGCGGCTGCCTTTCGCGATATTGGCCTCCACGAACAAGACGTCGCCGCCTACCGGAGTCCACGCCAGGCCGACGGCAACGCCCGCCCGTTTCACGCGTTCCTCCACTTCCTCCTCGAGCCGGAATTTCGGGCTTCCCAAAAAGTCGGCCACCACGTCTCGAGTCACGGCGAGTTCGCCGGACTTCCCTTCCAGAACGCGCCGCGCCTGTTTGCGGCAGATGCTGGTGATCTCGCGCTCCAGGTTGCGTACGCCGGTTTCGCGCGTGTAATGACGCACGATGAAGGCGATCGCATCGTCCTGAAACTCGATCTGGCCGGGCTGCAGGCCGCTGGCGTCGCGTCCGCGGGGGACCAGGTAGTTTCTGGCGATCTGGACTTTTTCCTCCTCGGTGTAGCCGGGCAGTTCGATGATCTCCATCCGATCGCGAAGCGCCGATGGAACCGTGTCCAGGACGTTTGCGGTGGTGATGAAGAACACGCGGGAAAGGTCGAACGGCACGTCGAGATAGTGATCGCGGAACGAAAAATTCTGTTCCGGGTCCAGCACCTCGAGCAGCGCCGATGCGGGATCCCCCCGGAAGTCGGAGCCCAGTTTGTCGATCTCGTCCAGCATGAAAACCGGGTCACGCGAACCGGCCCGACGGATATTCTGGATGATCTGGCCGGGCAGAGCGCCAATGTAGGTGCGGCGGTGGCCGCGGATCTCGGCTTCGTCCCGCATGCCGCCGAGGGACACGCGAACGAATTTGCGTCCGATCGATTCGGCGATGGACCTGCCCAGCGACGTCTTTCCGACGCCCGGCGGACCGACGAAACACAGGATGGGGGCTTTGCCATGGGGCTTCAGCTCGAGCACCGCCAGGTATTCGAGGATACGCTCCTTGATCTTTTCGAGGTCGTAATGGTCGCGGTTCAACGTCTCCTTCGCCTTGACGATGTCGATCCGCTCGGTGGACATCGCCTCCCACGGCAGCGTCACCAGCCAGTCGAGGTACGTTCGCGTCACCGTGTACTCGGCTGCCGCCGGCGACATTCGGGAAAGCCGGCCGAGTTCGCGTTCCGCTTCCTTTTTCGCCTCTTCCGGCATTCCGGAAGTTTCGATCTTTTTGCGAAGCTCTTCGATCTCGCGCTGGTTGTCGTCCGATTCGCCCAGCTCGCGTTGAATCGCGCGAAGCTGTTCGCGCAGGAAGTATTCGCGCTGGCTCTTTCCGACCTCTTCCTGGACCTGACTCTGAATCTTGCTGCGCAGTTCGAGGACTTCGAGTTCCTTGGCCAGTTCGGTGTTCAGGTATTCGAGACGCTTGCGGAGAGACGGCTGTTCGAGGGTGAACTGTTTCGAAACGATCGAGAGATTCGGCAGGTTGGTGGCGATGTAATCGGCAAGCCGGCTGGGATCTTCGATGTTGATGACGATCGTCTGCAGATCATCCGGGAGCTGGGGAGACAGCTTGATGATCTTTTCAAACTGGCTGATCACGGTGCGCCGGAGCGCCTGGAAGTCCAGAGAGTGTTCGTCGTCGCGTTCGTCGGGCATCGGCTCGATGCTGGCGCGAAGGTAAGGCTCGAACTGGCTGAACTGCTTTACCCGGGTGCGGGCGACGCCCATGATGATGACGAAGAGGTTGCCTTCCGGAGTCTTCATCACGCGGTGAACCATGCTGACGGTTCCAATGTCGTAGAGGTCGGACGGCCCCGGGTTGTCCACGCGCTTGTCGCGCTGGGTCAGGACCACCAGCATGCCGTCGCCCTGCTGGACGTCATTGATCAGTTTGACCGATGCGTCCCTTCCGACGGTCAGCGGGATCACTGCGTGTGGAAAGATCACGGCATCCCGAACCGGCAGCACTGGGAGTTCGGATGGAATGGTCTGAATCCGCTGTTGGATGTCTTCGATCTCGTCAAATTCGCGTTTCATTTGGATTTATACCCGGTGTTAGAATCCGCCCGTGTCCGGTAACAAAGGCTTCCAGTGGACTGTGGCTCTGGTTCTCTTCGGCGTTCTATTCCTTGGAGTCTCGGACACTCAGTTAGTTGCACCTCTTCTGCCATTAATTGCACACGATCTCAAAACCACACCCGGCCGCGCCGGAATGATCGTCACCACGTACTCGCTCGCCGCCGCGATTTTCGCTCTGCTGATCGGACCGATTTCGGATCGGATCGGCCGGAAGAAGGTTTTGATTGCGGGACTCGTGTTCTTTTCGACCGCCTCCTTATTAACATTCTATGTTTCCGACTTCTCC
>JAHFTY010000320.1 GCA_023265365.1 Acidobacteriota bacterium | reverse complement strand
ACCCGAACGTGGTCGGAACTTCACTGCGCCTCAACGGGAAGCCGGCGGCGATCATCGGCGTCATGCCCGGCAAGATGAATTTTCCGATCAATGCCGAGCTATGGACGCCCTTCATTCCGACGGCCGCGCAGGAGCGCCGCGATTCGCGCCCGCTGATCGCCTTCGGACGTCTCAGCGATGGCGTGAGCCTCCGTCAGGCGCAAACGGAACTGAACGGGATAGGACAACGTCTCGCCGGCGCGTACCCGGAGACGAACAAGGATCTGATCGGCGTTCGGATCGAAACATTCACCGAACGGTTCGTGGGCGGTGCGGCGCGTCCCGTTTTCGTTGCAGTGATGGGTGCAGGAAGTTTCGTCTTGCTGATCGCTATCGCGAATGTTGCCAACCTTCTGCTGTCGCGCTCGATGAATCGCGCGCGTGAGATTGCGGTTCGCATTGCGCTCGGTGCGAGCCGCTGGCGGGTTCTGCGGCAGCTTCTGCTGGAAAGCGTGGTGCTGGCCTGTGTCGGCGGTTCGGCCGGACTGCTGGTCGCATTTGCAGGTGCTCGGGCCGCCGATGCCGCCATCACGGATCCGGGCAAACCTTACTGGATTGTCTTCACCATGGACTACACCGTCCTGGCGTATGTCACGGCGATTTGTGTCCTCACCGGCATTCTCTTCGGTCTCGCGCCGGCACTGCACGTTTCGAAAACCAACCTTCACGATGTGATGAGGCAGGGCGGGCGAGGAAGCCCCGGATCCCTCCGCGCACGATGGTTCAGCAGCACGATGGTCGTCGTCGAACTGGCACTGACGATCGTGTTGCTCGTCGGCGCGGGCCTGATGATCCGGAGTTTCATGAAGCTCTACAAGCTCGACGCCGGATTCCGGACGGATCACCTGATGTCGATGCGTCTGCAATTGCCCGAATCGAAATACAACACACCCGAGGCACGCCGCAGTTTCTTCGATCAACTCGAATCGCGAGTCTCCGCCATTCCCGGTGTCGAAGCCGTTACGATCTGCACGAACGTTCCGCCTTTTGGAAGCCAGTTTCGCCGATTCGAGATTGATGGACATCCGCTGCCGCCGTCCGAGAGACAGTCGCCGGGAGTCGCAACCGTGACCATTGGCCCGCAATTCTTCGACGTTCTCTCGCTGCCCCTCCAACGCGGACGACGCTTTCAGAACACGGACGGCGAAATAATCATCAACGAGCGGATGGCGTCGGCGTTCTTTGCCGGCGAGGACCCGATTGGAAAGCGCCTCCGATTCCCAACGCCGCCGGGCGAGACGCCGGCGGAGTGGCGCACGATTGTGGGAGTCAGTCCTTCGATCCGGCATACCTCCCCTGAGGAAGCCGAGGCCACGCCTGTCGTGTACCTGCCCTATCGCCAGGAACCGGCCGGAACGGCGTCGCTGCTGATTCGCAGTCCGCTGGCAACCGCCGCGGTCATGGACGCCATTCGCCGCGAAATGCGCACGATCGACCGGGATCAACCGGTCTTCGCCGTCGAGACGCTGGACGAAAGCATCGCGCGGTCCCGATGGCCCTTCCGCGTGTTTGGAGGCATCTTCGCGATCTTTGCGGTGATCGCGCTCGTCTTGTCGTCCGTGGGACTCTATTCCGTGATGGCTTATGCGGTCACGCAACGGACGCAGGAACTGGGCGTACGCATGGCGCTCGGCGCACAGGCCCGAGAGATCTCCTGGCTGGTGCTCCAACGCGGGCTGGCGCAACTCGGGATCGGGCTGGTGCTCGGTCTCGCCGGCGCTCTGGCTCTCGGCGGGATGCTTCGTCGGGCGCTGGTTCAGGTGACCGCCACAGATCCTCTCACGTTCGTTGCGATCACGATCGTCCTCACGACGGTCGGTATCGCGGCATGCCTGATCCCCGCGCGGCGTGCGACGAAGATCGACAACATTGCCGCTCTTCGGGGTGAATGATTTTCGCGTAAACTTGCGTGGATCACCCCAAGGAGAATGTTCATGAAACGACGAATCGCGTTGGCACTCGCGTTGGCGGCTCTGGCCTGCATTCCCGTGATCAGCCAGACGACCGGTGACCGAACCACTCCACTTCGTCCGGTTTCCGGTGCGGGGAACACCGGCATCAGCAACGCTTCATTGTTCGATCAGGCGGACGCGCGAGTTCTCAGAGTCGTGGTCGAAGCGGGCGGAACTCGCGTCATGCATCAACACGACGACGTTCACCGAGCAAGACCGCCGGGAAGCTCAAATTCGTCACCATCTGCGCCAACTGACCAAACTGGGGCACGAACTCGAAATGGTGATCTAACCCATCGACTGTTTTCGAGACAATTTCAAGCGGGCTGGGGCGGTTCGACTGTGGGTTCACACGTTGCGCCAGGGTTGGCGCCGTCAGGGTAGCGAGCGCAATCACCGCGCACAACATCAGCGTTCGGAAAGTTTGCATGTCATTCGCTCCCGGTAGTTACGTCATCTCGTCCACGTTGAAGACGGCCCCACCCCCCGATATTCCTAATCCGTCACTTGAAAAACCGGACTCTTTATCACGGAACCTCGGATTGAGGTGACACAGTACGGCATTAGTCTGCTCGCGGAATATAATACAAACATGAGCAAGCTTGACGAAGCCGAGAAGCTATTGGCGGAACTCACGCGCGCCGAGAAAGCCCAGGTCCTTCAGTGGGTGGCCCGGGATTTAGGCGACGCGTTTCCCGGAATTGAATCGAACGCACTGGTGTGCGGAGGCGAGCCTTGTATTGTTCGAACACGCATTCCCGTATGGCTGTTAGAGCAGGCGCGCCGGCTCGGTACATCCGAGGCAGACTTGCTTCGAAGCTATCCGGCTCTTCGTGCGGAGGACCTTGCGAACGCGTGGGGATACGTGAGAGCCCATCGTGACGAGATCGACCGGCAGATCATCGAGAATGAGGCCGCCTGAGTTGGCGAAACTCTACGCAAACGAAAACTTTCCCATCCTCGTCGTACATCAGCTTCGCGAGTTTGGTCACGACGTTCTGACAACGCTTGAAGCGGGCAAAGCCAACAAGGCGATCGAGGATGCCGAGGTGGTGAAATTCGCCTCGTCAGAAGAACGCGCGGTCCTAACCCTGAACCGAAAGCATTTTGTGCGTCTGCACCAGTCTGGTATGCCCCACCGCGGAATCATCGTCTGTACATACGACCCGGACTTTACCGGTCAAGCTAAACGTATCGACAGCGAACTTCAAAAGGCAGTCGATCTCCGTCAGACGCTTATCCGAATTAACCGGCCAGGCTGATTCGATCTTCTGCCAAGACTCGACCGCGATGAGTTGCGGCGCAGTGTTCCGGCCGACGGCATCGCCCGGTCCAGCCGGCGCGGCTGGAGGCGCGGCTGCTAGTGCATGTTGACAGCCTACATCCATGCGTGTAGCCATGCGTGTAGCGTGTCTACATGCATAAACCCGAGCATTACAAGAACTGGAAATGCAGTGGATAAGCGCACCCGACAGCCGCGCGGCCTGCCACAGAGAGAGGCGGTAAGTCTCTCAATCGGCGCGCCTACGTATGTGCTATAAGGTAGTTGATAAAATGCAGCGCCCGCTGGAAAGGAACGAGGCGCCGAAGAGGCGATGAAGAACTGTTTGATTCAAGCGACGAACAGTGCCCTCCACGAGATCCCCGGACCACACATTCGAGGCTTGGTGAATGCC
>JAHFTY010000172.1:9072-10373 GCA_023265365.1 Acidobacteriota bacterium | reverse complement strand
TGCGGTATTAGCATCGGTTTCCCGATGTTATTCCCCACTCCAGGGCAGATTACCCACGTGTTACTCACCCGTGCGCCGCTTTACTCAGGGCCGAAGCCCCTTTCTCGCTCGACTTGCATGTGTTAGGCACGCCGCCAGCGTTGATTCTGAGCCAGGATCAAACTCTCAAGATAACTTGATGTTTGAACTGGTCTCGTACTCATGACCGAATTACTCAAAAATTAACTTCGGTACGCTTTCGAATTTTCAAAGAACCTGTCGGCTCCCAGGCCTCAAATTTTGGCGCCAAAAAAACCGCCTCGAAATTGCTCGGCGGTATCCTTTGCCACCATCACCTTGCAGCCTCGCGGCCACTCGGCACATCTCCCGAATATACGGACGCGGGAGGATCTCGTCAAGGTCAATTTAGAATTCTTTTGGGGTTTTCTTACTTAAGATCAAAGAGCAAGGGCGCGCGGCAAGGAACTTCAGTCGACACGCATTCCTGAGAATCTAACGGTTCACACGGGAGCCCGTCAAGACCACTGGTTCCTTCCTGGGGGTGTGCAACATATCTGTAGAGCTCAGGCGGCACGAGATTCCCAATAGTCGGGGGATTACCAAACACGACTTCAAGCAGACGCGCGATTCGCCGGCTACTTCCCGCTAGATGGCTTCCGCCGTTTTTTTTCCTCTAGCAGATGCGGTCGGTGCTGAAATCCTAAGACGAACACCAGCGGCAGCGCCGTTTGAAGTTCCGATGCGCCGAGTTAATGGTGCCCGTGGCCGTGCCACCTTGCCAACGCTGTTTCCAGGCGCTCGGCTACATCGGCGGAAAGCGGACTGGCTTCGCCGGAAGGATCGAGCCGCAGGCGGCCATGAGGGGGTGAGAACAAGGCACGATTCCGGTCAGGCCCATTTGTGAATTTCACCACACCGGATTCCGTTTTCGCCCCTTTCGGAAATGTGCGATGGTCCGGGATTCAGCGATGGGGACCTTCCAGCCTCGACGTGCTTTGTAAGACGCTGTCGTCCTGAACAGTTGCCTACTCGTAACGCAGCGCGCTTATCGGATCCACTCTCGACGCGCGTCGCGCCGGAACGAAACCTGCGCCCATCGCGACGATCATCAGAAGCAAAACCGACGCGAGCAGGACCGTTGAATCGTAGCCTTTGATCTGGAACAGCAGCGACTGCGCAAGACGGCCCAGTGACGCCGCGGCGGCGAGTCCGGCGAGTCCTCCGATTAACGTCATCGATCCCACCTGCTTCAGGACCATGCCGCGCACCATCGAGGGCTGCGCGCCGAGCGCCATCCGTAC
>JAHFTY010000172.1:0-9062 GCA_023265365.1 Acidobacteriota bacterium | reverse complement strand
ACGCCGAACTCTCGAGTCCGCTGGGCGACGGTGTAGGCGAGGACCCCATAAAGACCGACTGCCGCAAGGATGGTCGCGAGCGTGGCGAACGATGCAGAAAGCACGCTGATAATCCGGTCGACGGCGACGTTATCCTTTACCTGCTGTTCCATCGTGCGAAGTTCTTCGACGGGAAGGTTCCGGTCCAGGCGTGCGACCGCCGGCTGAACGATCGACAGAAGCTTCCCGGGTTCCATCGCTCCGCGAACGTAGAAATTGACGCTTCCGATTCCTGCGTTCTGGCGGTAAGGCCTGAAGAAAAGGGGCGGGATCTCCTCCTTCACCTCGCTGTATTTGGCGTTTTGAACCAGACCGACAATCTCAACGTCGAGATCCTTCTGTCCACTTCCTCCGGGCTTCATTCGTTTGCCGACCGCATCCCGCCCGAGACCAAATTTCTTCGCGAATGCCTCGTTGACGATCGCCACTTTCGGCGCGCCGAAATCGTCGGCCACCGTGAATTCACGGCCGGCGATCAAAAGAATTCCCATTGTCTTGAAATAGCCGGGACCGACTTCGTTGTACCTCGAGTTGGAATCCGTGTCCGGTCCCGCGTCAAAGCCCTGGACCGACACATCGTTGCCCCAATTGCTGCCGGACAGCAGCGGCACCAGCGACGCCGTGACGCCGCTCACGCCGGGCTGCGCGGCCAGTTCGGCCTCCAGTCGCTCGAAGAGCGATCGGGATTGCGCGGCCGGATAGCCGTTGAGATCGGGTCGAATGCCGAATGTGATCATGTTATCGATTTTCAAACCCAGGTCGACACGACTGATGTTGAACAAGCTCTTGGTGAAGAGCCCTGCGGAAACGAGCAGCATCATGGACAACGCGATCTGAACCGTCGCCAGGACCGTTCGAAATCGAGCCGCGGTTCGCGCCCCGGACGGCTGTCCGGTCTGGCCTTTGAGCGCGGAGAGGACATCGGGCCGGGTACTGTGGAGAGCGGGAAACAGTCCGAATACCAGACCGGTCCCCAGCGTCACGATGGCTGCAAAAAGCATCACCCGTGGATCCAGCCCGAACTTCAACGTCATCAATGCGTCCGAAGGAAGCAGCGACGCAATCAAGTCCACGGTCCAACGAGCCACCACCAGGCCCGCCATCCCGCCCCACATGGCGAGCAGGCAGGACTCCGTCAGCAACTGCGCGATCAAATCGCCGCGGCCGGCGCCGATGGAAAGTCGAACGGCCATCTCGCCCGCCCGACCGGCCGCCCGCGCCAGCAGCAGGTTCGCGATGTTGGCGCAGGCGATCAGCAGCACCACCGCCGTCACGGCCAGAAGTATCAACAATGGAGTTTTCGCTTCTTTATGAATGGAGCTCTGTCCGCGATTACCCTCATCCAGCAGAACCGGTTTCGCTTTGAAGCGTGCCAGTGTTTGTTCGCTCATTCCCTGCTGAAGCGGCGACTCCGCATCATTGATGATGGCGTGATAGGGGACGTTAATGCCGGTTCGGGCCTGCTCGATCGAAACGCCGGGCTTGAGGCGGGCAAAGAGGTACACCCAGTAGTTGCGGCGTTGGTCGAAACCTTTGAAGCCCGGCTGCATCAAGCCGCGCAGAGTGATGGGAACGTAGACTTCCGGTCGGTTGCCCAGCGTCGTCCCTTCAAATCCCGGTGGCGTGACGCCGACGATGGTCAGGGCCTGCCCATTCACAATCAATGTTCCATTCAAAACGGCCGGACTCGCCTCGAATCGTGTGCGCCAGTAGGCGTGGCTCAAAACAACGACCGGAGCTTCCCCGATATTTCTGTCGTCATCCGGTCCCAGCAGCCTGCCAATCGAGGGCTGAAGACCCAGCACGGTGAAATAACTTCCGGATACCAGCATCCCCCGTCCGCTCATCGTCTGCCCGCGATACGCGAGATTCGCGTTGAACGCGCGGTGAGCGGCGATACCGGTAAAAACGGCCTGTTCCTTCTCCAGATCTCGAAACATCGCGTAGCTGAACACCACGGTGCAATCACCGGCATCATTACAAGACTGGGAACCGGGCTTCGGTCCCGGAGCGGCCAGGTTCACCAGGCGGCCGGGCTCTTTCACGGGCAAAGGCTGAAGAAGCATCTGGTTAAACAGCGAGAAGATCGCCGTCGTCGCTCCAATTCCGAGGGCGAGGGAGATGACGGCGATAATGGTGACGGATGGTGTTTTCAGCAAATTCCGCAGCGCAAATTTCAGCTTTCTCATCGTGCTCCAACTCTGCGACGGCATGAATAAATTGACGGCGCCCCACGCCAAGGCCCGGAATTCCTTCGCCCTGCGACTTTTTGTGGGCCGGGAGGGTAACCGCCATTCGTTGGCACTATGAATACGGGCCGACCGGCCAAAGGTTTCATTTTTTGACGCCCTGGGGCATGCTTTGCCCCAACAGATTTCAGGAGAAACTCGATGACCAAACCATGGATCGTGTCCGCATTCTTTGTTCTCTTCCTCGTTTCAACAGCCACCGCACAGACGCCCGCGCCGGCCGCCGCTCCCGCAATCACGGCCATACGGGCGGGCCGTGTTGTCGATCCGGAAACGGGAACCGCCTCCGCAAATCAGATCATCCTTGTCGAGGGGACGCGGATTCGGGAGATCGGTGCCAATCTCGCGATACCGGCCGGGGCGAAAGTGGTCGATCTTTCGAGCATGACCGTGCTGCCGGGACTGGTCGACGCGCACAACCACCTTGCGCTGACATACAAGATGGATCCGGAAAACAACTTTTACTACCTGACCTACGTCATGGATTCGACCGCAATCCGGGCGATACAGGCTGTTTCAAACGGAATCCAGATGCTCTCTTCAGGATTCACCGTGGTTCGCGATCTCGGAAACAACGGTAACTACGCCGACACCGCGCTGCGGGTCGCCATCGAACAAGGCTGGATACCCGGTCCGACAATTGTAAATTCCGGCATCATCATTGGAGCCATGGGCGGGCAGTTCAATCCGACACCCGAAATGGCGCAAGAACACAGCATCGTGTATCCCGAGTATCTCGACGCCGACACCCGCGATGAGATCGTGAAAGCCGTACGCCAGAACATTCTGTTCGGGGCGAAGGTGATCAAGATCTGCGTCGATTGCAAGCCTTACCCTTACTCGATCGACGACATGAAGCTGTTCGTCAGCGAAGCCGCAAACGCCGGCCTCAAAGTAGCGGGACACGTCCAGACGCGCGAAGGCGCGCGCCGCGCAATCGAGGCGGAGCTGTGGTCGATCGAGCATTCGGGACCGCTCGACGACGAACTTCACAAGATGATGGCGGCGAAAGGCATTTGGCGCGTTGGAACGGAAACGCCGTTCACGCCTTATCGCGGGTCGCAACAGGCGTTCGACCGCACCGTGGCGGGAATGAAAAACGCCTATGCCAACAAGGTGCCCATGGCATTCTCAACGGACGCCGATTACTACATCCCGGGCATGACACGCGGTGAGGTCGCCATCAACTTCCTGCTGAGTTGGAAGGCGGCCGGAATTCCGGCAAAAGAAATCCTCAAAATCCTGACGACCAACGGCTACAAGGTCTCCGGCATCGAAAAGCAGCGCGGCCCCCTGAAAGCCGGTTTCGCGGCGGACATGATCGCCGTCGCCGGGAATCCGCTGGATGACATCGACACACTGCGGAAAGTCCAGTTCGTGATGAAGGACGGCACCGTCTTCAAGCAGAACGGCGTGATGACTCCGGAAGCCTTCTTCCACGGCGGCCCCGTTAATGGATGGCGGATTCGATGACGCCTTGATCTAATGAAAGTTGTGGAAGTCCGCCTGGAACGCTTAACGGACCAGCTGCTGCTGGATCTTCGACTGCGTGATCTTCCCCTGCGAATTCAAGGTACCCGTCTGCAAAAGCGGCTGGAACGCCTCGGCGAGGAACTCGATTCGCGAGCGCTCCTTCTGAAACCGCACGTCTGGCTCTCCGAAGAATGGTTTACGCCGGATGGCGTGGCGGGCTTTGCCATTCCGTTCTACCTGGCTCATCCGCGCCTCGTCAAACTGGAGCGCTCCCAGATGCTGGAGGTCGAAGGCGCTCCGGAAGAAGAATGCATGCGCATTCTGCGTCACGAGGCGGGACACGCGCTGAGCAACGCATTTCGCCTGCACGCCCGGCGCGATTTCACCGAAATGTTCGGCTCGTATCGGACTCCCTATCCGGGCTGGTACCAGCCTCAGCCCGCCAGCCGCGCCTACGTGCTGAACCTCGATGCGTGGTACGCGCAGGCGCATCCCGCCGAAGATTTCGCCGAAACCTTCGCGGTCTGGCTGAAGCCCGGATGGCGATGGCGCCGCCAATACCAGGGCTGGGCCGCGCTGAGAAAACTCGAGTATATCGACCGTCTGATGACCGAAATCGCCGGAACGAAGCCTCCTCGGCGTTCACGCCGGGAGATGGAACCGCTTCATCGCCTGCAGAAGACGCTTCGACGGCACTACGAGGAAAAACGCAGCTACTACATCATCGACCGGTTTACATCGCACGACTCGAACCTCTACCGTATCTTCACGCCCGACACGGATCACCGGTCGCGTCCACTCGCTTCGCAATTCCTCCGGCGCGTGGCCTCCGAAATCTGCAAGACCGTCGCTCACGGCACCGGCGTTCACCTCTACACGATCAACCACATTTTCCGGGAGATGATCGACCGCAGCCGCGAACTCAATTTGCGCGTGGCACTGCCGGAATCGCAAGCCAGGAAGCTTGTCGCCGTAACGCTCACCATGCAGACCATGCAGGTTCTGCAGAAGGGCTATCACAGGATTCCCCTTTGAGATTCAAACCCAGGAACAAACTGCGCGTTCAGGTGTTGCTTCATCAGGACTTGATGCCGCCGGCCACGCTGGAGGGTGTGGAAAACATCGAAAATGAAGCGTGGCGGACGGAGTACGACGTCATCACCACGATCCGGCAGATGGGTCATGAAGTCTTTCCCGTCGGTTTGCGAAGCGATCTCGCGGTGATCACCAGGGCCCTGGAAGAAATCAAACCGAATATCACCTTCAATCTTCTCGAAGAGTTCGACGGACATGCCCTCTTCGATCAGCACGTGGTCAGCTATCTCGAATTGACCCACCAGCCCTATACCGGCTGTAATCCTCGCGGCCTGACGCTGGCCCACGACAAGGCTCTGACCAAGAAAATCCTCTCGTACCACCGCATCCCGGTTCCCGGCTTTGCCGTCTTTCCAATGGGCCAGAAGGTGGTGCTTCCGAAACGCCTGAAATTTCCGCTGTTTGTGAAGTCGGTCATTGAAGAAGGCTCGGTGGGCATTGCGCAGGCATCGGTGGTTTACGATCCGGAAAAACTGAAGGAGCGCGTGGAGTTCATCCACCGGCAAACGTCGTCGCACGCCATTGCCGAACAGTACATTGAAGGCCGTGAAATCTACGTGAGCGTGATCGGCAATCGAAGGCTGCAAACTTACACGCCCTGGGAACTGGTCATCCAGAACCTTCCCGAAGGTTCCCTTAACATTGCGACGGGTCGGTTGAAGTGGAACCCGGAATATCAAAAGAAAGTGGGACTGGTCACCCGCCCCGCCGAACTGTCGCCTGAGCTTCAACGGAAACTGGAAAATCTGGCGAAACGAACCTACCGACTGTTGAGCCTGAGCGGCTACGCGCGCCTGGATTACCGGATGAGCAATGACGGCGCTTTCTACCTGCTGGAAGCCAACCCGAATCCCCAGATCGCCAGGAATGAGGACTTCGCGGATTCCGCCGAACATTGCGGAATCAAGTATCCGCAACTGCTCCAAAAGATCCTCACCCTCGGGTTGAGCTACAGAAGCACGGACCACATGATGGCCGCGTGAGTTCAGTTACGATCGTTCGGAAAGAACCACTTCGAGATTGAGAATCAGCGAGTCTGCATCCGCGCCGGAAAAGACGAGAGGAGGTTTGATCTTGATCACGTTGTGGAAGGGGCCATCGGTACTCAGCAGAATCCCCCGCCGTTTCATCCGTTCCACGACGTACGCGGCGTCCTCCGCGGCCGGTTCGAGGGTTTTCTCGTCGCGAACCAGTTCGATGCCGAGGAACAACCCCATTCCCCGGACGTCGCCGATCAGCCGATGTTTGGTTTTCAGTCCCTGAAGCCGGGCCAGCAACTCTCCGCCGACTCGAAGCGCATGCTGTTGCAGCCCCTCCTCTTCAAGAACGTCCATCACCGCGCAACCGACGGCGCAGGACACCGGGTTTCCACCGTACGTGTTGAAGTATTCCATTCCATTGGCAAAGGACGCCGCGAGTTCGGGCGTCGTGACCACGGCTCCCAGAGGATGGCCGTTTCCAATCGACTTCCCCATCGTCACAATGTCCGGCACAACCGACTGAGTTTCAAACCCCCAGAAGTGCGACCCCACCCGGCCGAATCCGATCTGCACTTCGTCAGCAATGCAAACGCCGCCGGATTCGCGCACGTGGCGGAACGCCTCGGCAAGGTACCCCTGTGGCAACACGACCTGGCCGGCACAGCTCAACAGCGACTCGATGATGAACGCCACAGGACGGCCCGCAACCGCGTTCTTCACGTCCACCGGACTCCACTGCCCCTTCCGTCGATAGTCGTCCGCGATTCCAACTTTGCGGACGTGCGCCGGCGCGCCCCGCCCGCCGGGCCCGTCGAACTTGTAAGGACTGATTTCGACAAGTGAGGTCAGATTTCCGTGGTAGGCGCTGTCCATCACGACCACGTCCTTCGATTTCGTATGGGCCCTTGCCATGCGCAGTGCGAGATCATTCGCTTCGCTGCCGGAATTCACAAAAAAGCAAACGGAGAGCGGCGGCGGCAGTTTCGACGTGAGCCGGCGCGCGTACTCAATGATGTTGTCGTGAAGGTAACGCGTGTTGGTGTTCAACACCGCCATCTGAAGTTGCGCCGCGCGAACGACACGGGGATGACAGTGCCCGACGTGCGCCACGTTGTTGATGCCATCCAGATAGCCTCTGCCCATATCGTCATACAGGTAGGCGCCCGCGCCGCGGACGATCTTCAGCGGACTACGGTAGGAGAGACTCAGATTCGAACCAATCAAGGCGCGGCGTGCGGCAAGCGTTTCCTCCCTGGAAGGCGGATCCGCCGGAAACTTTGAGTCCGGAATCCTGAGAATCAGGTTCGCATCCGGACTGAGTCCCAGCCATACGGAACGCTGGCTCGGCGCGGCGACGCCGGGAAACTCCCCGTCGCGCTCGAGCATGTCGCAGATGATTTGAAAATGCAGGTGTGGCGGCCAGCCCCCGTTTGTGGGATACGTGCCGATCCTGGCGATCTGTTGACCCTGTCGAACGGGCTGTCCCGCTGAAATCATGCTGAGGGAATCCATGCTGAGATGGCCGTAAAGGGTGAAGAACGGCAGGCCCTTGTCCGTGGCATGCCGAACGATAATCGTCGGCCCGTAGTCCAGGGCTTCCGAGTTGTTTTTCACCGAATGAACGACTCCGTCCAGCGGCGTGTAAACGGGATTTCCCTCGCGCATGAAAAGGTCGATACCCAGATGAATCGTTCGCCACTCCGTCCCATCATTCGATTCCGTGCCGAACAACGGACTCGTATAAAGGCCTCGCGGTTCGTTGTAGCGCCCCACCCCAATCGTCGCGCCCGCGTCTTCCAGCCTCCGGAACAGGTCTCTGGTGAGACGCTCGACGCCGGCGCTCTCGCCGGACGACCCGAGCTCGAGGCTCCCGATACTCAGATCGAAAACAACGGCGTCCGGACCGGCCAGGTCACCATCGACAACACGCGCGCAAGCGGCGCTCTCGAGGAACTCCGCGACGGACGCCGACATCGGACAGGCCGGAAGACCGCACGCATCTCTGAAAACGTAATGAACAAATCGGGCTTCGACGGAGCCCAGCTTCTCGAGCAAAGCCCACACCGGCTTTTCGCTGATCCGCAGATAGGCATTCTCCGGCTCGATTTCCTTTTGATGCGCAGCGATCGTGACACTCATTGCCAGACGCATCCGGATCAAGTCGTAGACCAGCGCGATTTCCGTTTCAGTCAACGGATACTCCTGATGGTATCCGCGAATCACGTCCGCTGCCGCTCTGACGGGATCGGGTTTGTGAAGCATCGCGTATGCGCAGGCGATTGCAGGCTCAGCGGCGGTGAATGTCGTCACCATGTCGCCATAGTCGATGAGCGCGACGGAATTTTCATCGCGAACGATGACGTTGTAGTCGTTGGCGTCGTTATGAATTACCGAGGTCCGAAGTTCATGGATCCTCGGAACCACGCTCTCTCGCCAGTTCTTCAGGACTTCTTCGATCACCGGCCGCCGGCTCTCTTCCCGGATCAGATGCTTGTAGCTCTCGACCACGCGCTCGCCGTTCCTGATGTTCCAATAGAGATCGCGGCCGGCCGCCGCGTGCGAGAAGGCCGCCAGCAACCGGTCCGTACGTCCGAGAACACGGCCGAGATTCTCGAGCAGTTCGGGACTGTGCGGCCGGAATTCGGCGAGCGGCCTGCCGGGAACGAAGCTCATCAGACGAATGAAGTGTCCCTCATGACCGGCTATCGTCCGCCCGTCCTTGGCCGGGACGACATCAACGGCGCCCACGAGCGCGATTGCCTGATTCTGCATGTCGAGAACGTCGGGCGATTCGTCACGGTTGGCGATTTTCAGCGTGAACAGCAGGCCATCTTGCCGGGAGAAGAGAAAGTTCTGATCCCGCTCGCTGGGAAGCGTGCGCACGAAATCCGTCAAGCCGTAGAGACTTTTTGCGATTTCAATGGCCTCGTCGATCGAAAACTGCGGACTGATGGACCGGATTGCCGTCATACGTCCGGGTATTCTAACAGCCGTGGGAACCACCACGGCGAATCGGTTTCCCCTCGTCAAGGCACTGCTGTCCCAATGAAGCGAAATCGAGGAAAAGCGTTTTTTCCCCTCCTCGACGAGGACAGCGCTGTCCAAATTGTGGTTTCGGTTCTGCCTGCAGTGCACGATGGTCTTGGATTCCAGCAATGTGGCCTGTCGGAAGGTCTGGTTATCACATGAAGCATGGAGTCGCAGGATAAGTGCTTTTCCCCGCCTT
>JAHFTY010000028.1:5486-28493 GCA_023265365.1 Acidobacteriota bacterium | reverse complement strand
CAAGCGGGCAATCGAGATTGCAGACGATCCGCGCCTGGATGGAGCTCTTCCGAAAACTGCCGCGGCACAGACTCCAATGCTGAAAACCTGACCAGAAGAAGGTAGCTGTGCAGAACGGACAGTAGCGTCGCGAATACCGAGCCCGCCACGAATACCAGCAGGATGCCATTCGTTCCCGAGACCAGCGCCATCAATGTAACGATGGTAACGGCGGCGCTGGCCCAAATGGCGCCTTCAAATAAGAGCAGAGTTGCGATCAAACCGACCACCAGGAACATTTCGCGGCCGAACAGTTCCAGCGCGTTCCCTCGAATCAGCGTTTCCAAAAGAGTGAAGGCGAACCACAGAATGAGAGAGACCAGGGAGGCCACGAAGAAAGCGCCACGGGAGTCGAGCCAGAGTACAGGCCACTCGGAGAACGGGGTCGACGGGTAACGTCCCAATACGATCAGTGCCAGGACGAGAGCCGTGCCGCCGGCCAGGACGATCTTAAGCAAACTCGAGACGAGGAAGATTTTGAAATTCGTCGATGCCTTACGCACGAATCCATCGCTCGAGGCCGGCAACAACCCTGCCCGGAAAGTGGCCTCCAGAACGATCCACGCTGCAGCCGAAACACCTGCGAGGACGGCGGCAGCCGCAAAGAACGTCGAGGCATAGGCGCGCCACAATTCTCGTGCCAGGATCAGAAGCGCCAGCGGACTCTGGAAAGCCGAAACAGGACGGTTGAGTTCGATATTCCCGAGTTCGATTCGCAGCCAGAGCATTCCCAGTAGGAAAAGCAGGCCGGTAAAGCCGATCCAGATCGCTTTCCAAGTCACATCCAGAACGATGGCGCCCGCGCGACGACGCGCCATCGAGAATCCGGTTCTAAGCGCTTCTCCAACGTCGACGCGTTTCAAGCGACATGGAGCGCGACTCGAAGCGTGCTTTTCACTCGCATCAGGACCATCGTGCATCTTTGCCTTTACTGGTTCGGCAGCCTGAACGCGAGGAGTTCGCCGGTATAAGTGCCTCCGCTGATCGCGACGACGATGTATTGCTTTCCATTGAGCATATATGTCATCGGCGATCCCGTTTGCGGCGCCGGCATGTAGACCGCTCCGGCTTCCTGGCCGTTGGCCTTGTCGTAGGCGCGAAGCATGGCTCCGCGCTGACCGGTGGGTGTGGTGAACGCGCCGCCTTCACCGGCGATCACGAGGGTTTTGGTCACGAGGGTTCCGATGCGTCCCTGTCTTCCGGTTCGAGGGATATTCAGGGTCTTCAGCAGCGGGTGATTCCTGATGTTATCGGGCGTCTCGCCGTGAGCAATCTGCCATACGATTTCGCCCTTGTTCAGATCGATTGCGGTGATCCGGCCATAGGGCGGTTTGATCAGCGGCAGGCCCTGCACGTTCAGACTTCCGCCGCCTTCTCCACCGCCGCCACCGCCACCGCCGCGCCCGGCTGGAGCGTTGGGATCCCGTGCCATCCCCTGGATGAAATCCATGTCGGAGCGGTTGGTATCCCGGGTCAGGCCCAGAACGGATGCAGCCGTGTTCGAGAAGATATAAAGGATGCCGGTGTCGGGATCGTAGGAGCCGCCCTGCCAGTTCGCGCCACCCGTGGAACTCGGCAGCATCAACATGCCTCGTGGCCCTTCCCATTTACTGACCACTTGTGGCGTGAAGATCGGACCCATTTTGTAAAGCGACGTGAGTTTGATGGCTTCCTGCCGCAACTCGGGAGTGAAGTCGATCAGGTCGTCGACCGAAACGCCCTGCCGTTCGAAGGCAGGAGGCTTCGCCGGGAATGGCTGCGTTGCGGAGTACCATTCGCCCGGAACGTCCCCCTTGGGTACGGGCCGTTCCTCGATCGGCCACACCGGCCGTCCGTTGGTCCGGTCGAAGACGTAGATGAAACCCTGCTTGGTCGGTTGGGCGATCGCCCGGATGGCTCTGCCGTCGACGGTGATATTGGCGAGGATAGGCGCGCATGGAACGTCCCAGTCCCAGATGTCGTGATGGATGAATTGAAAGTGCCACTTTCTTTGGCCGGTCTTCAGGTCCAGGGCCACAATACTCGATCCGAACAGATTGTTCCCGGGACGATGGCCGCCGTAGTAATCGCCGGTCGGCATCTCGACGGGCAGGTAGACCATGCCTAATTCTTCGTCGACCGTGATCTGTCCCCAGACTCCGGTGTTGCCGGTGTACATCCAGGAATCCTTCTCCCACGTTTCGTTTCCGTACTCGTCGGCCGTGGGAATGGTGTGAAAGATCCAGAGGCGTTTTCCTGTCTGAACGTCATAGCCTCGAATGAATCCCTTCTCGTTTCTGCGACTCCTGGGTGAACCACCCGGCGTGTGTGCGACGCCCACGATCACGGTATTCCCAGCCACGACCGGTGCGGCGTGCAGTCCGACATCGCCGTTGATCGGGTCCATCTCCTGATCCATCTCGAGTTTCAGATCCACGATCCCGTCTTTTCCGAAACCCGGAATAGGCCGCCCGATCCTGGCGTCGAGCGCAATCATGAAATAGCCTGGCGTGACATAGATGATCCGCTCCTGCCGGCCATCGGTCCAATACGCCAGACCGCGCCCCGATAACTGCCGGGGCGCGCTCTCGGCGCGCTTGCCTTCGTTGTAAGCGTATTTCCAAAGGAGTTCACCGGTCGCCGCGTCGATTGCGACAACGGACCGGCGCGTTCCCGCGGTGGAGTAGAGAACGCCGTTCACCACAAGCGGAGTCGACTGGAGGTTGAACTCGGGACGCGGCCCGAGGTTGTCCGTCTTGAATCTCCATGCGACCTCAAGCTTGCTGAAGTTGTCGCGGTTAATCTGATCCAGCGCCGCATGGCGCGTGCTGCCCAGATCTCCGCCGTACGTGCGCCACTCACCGGTCTTCGTCCCGAACTGGCCGTTTACCGTCAGTGTCCCCAATAACGACAAACAAATACCTGCGACAAGTTTTCGGTTCATAGAACTCCTTCAGCGGCCCTTATATCCGAGGCAAGAACAATCGGTCAATCGTGTCGGCCGGTCTCTTCTCCACTTGTCCCAATTGGGCGAGATCGAGGAAAAGCGTTTTCCCCTCCTCGACGAGGAGGGGTGGCGCGAAGCGCCGGGGTGGTGCGGTTCAAGAAATGGGTTTTATCGAACGACCCCCCGCCACTTCGCGGAAAATCGCGACGCGTCACGGCGTGCTGGGTTGTGACTTGTCGTCACGGTCAGGACCTAAAGTGGATGGAATTCTGCCGCTTCGGCAAAAACACTTGCCTAGGACCGCACATGGAGTCTTCAGGTTCAATTACTTCAACTTTGGAACTGTCATTGCCTAAAGGGGACGCTAATGGTGGGAAGCGTCTGACTCTCTCGGGCACTGTGCACTTGCCACCGAATTGAGGCGACGATGAGAAACACAAATCTTGTTTTGGCGGGCGCTTTCATCATGGTCACGGCAGCGTTCGCTATGGCTCAGTCTACCGACTCTAACCGGTTACCTTCCGACGCACAGCCACGCGCGAGTTCGGAACTTCTATGGCTCCAGCAGGAAAGTGTTGGAGTGACCAGCGATCGCGCGCCGCGCCGCACAGAAACCGTACCCTCCAACATCACCGTAATCACCGCCGAACAGGTCGAGAGGTCGGGCGCAAAACATGTCCCGGACTTGCTGAAGTACTATGCCGGCGTGGAAGTCACGGACTTCTTCGACAACGGCCGCCAGGCGCGCGTCGATCTCCGGGGCTTCGGGATCAACACCGATTCCAGCACGCTGGTCATGGTCGATGGCCGGCGGATCAACGGCGTCACTTTGTTCAACACGGACTGGACCACCATTCCTCTCGATCGAATTGCTCGAATTGAAATCGTGCGGGGCGGCAACAGTGTGTTGTACGGCAACCAGGCCGTGGGCGGCGTCATCAACATCATTACGAAACGTGGAACCGTCGAAAAAGAAGTGGTCAGCGGTGTGGACCTGGGCAACGGCGGATATGCAAAGCCATACGCCAATTTTTCCGGGACCTCGCTGTTATTTAACGGTGTGCTGACCTACAACCTGAGTGCCGGCTATACGCACTCCAATGGATACCGCGACAATACGGACTTTCGGATGGAAACCGGAGGAATCGCGCTTAACTACGAGAAGGGTAACTTTCTCTTCGATCTCACCGGCGGCGCGAAAGACGACAAGTATGGTCTTCCGGGCGGCCTGAGTTTAAAACAACCGCGCCGATCCACGGATTCGCCGTTGGACGTGGCGCACACGAGAGATTCGTATGTACATTTTGTGCCGGGTTACCGCCTGAGCGAGCATGACCGCGTCTCCACCGCGCTGGACTACCGGCCCACCCGTCAAAGCTCCCAATATTTCAACTATCCCTCGCTCTGGAAGGACGTGGTCGCGCAGCATGGCCTGGCTCCCCAGTACACAGGCGAGCACCGGTTCGGCCGGGTAAAGAACAAGCTGGTCAGCGGCTTCGACTATCTGAAGTCAGACTTGACGCGTGACATTTCGAGTGTCAACACGGAGTCCAATTCGCTCATCTCGAAAGCGTGGTATGTCCACAATGTCATATCGACCCATGAAGACACCGTTCATTTCGATCTGGGATACCGGAAGGAATCCTTCCGGTACGATCTTCGCCTGCTGAAAATCAACCGCGACTTTGGTGTCCATGCGTTACGGTTCGGCGCCACATGGAACTACCGCGAAGCGAGCAAGCTGTTTGCGACCTACGACCGCTCCTATCGCATCCAGTTGCTCGACGAGGTGGGTGCTTTCGGTGGAGAAATTCTCCGGCCGCAGATTTCCGATCAATACCAGGCAGGACTGGGGCATCGCATCAATTCCAGGTTGGACATGCAAATGACGTATTTCCGCATCGACACCAGGGACGAAATCAGGTACGACGACAATAGCTGGGCCAATGCCAACCTTCCCGACACGCGCCGGCAAGGTCTGGACGTCGAATTAAGGGCGAGATTCAATCCGCGCATCAGCGGATCGCTCGCCTACACACACCTGGACGCCAAAGCGCAGGCGGGTCCGCTGCAAGGCAAGAAACTGCCGCTTTCCACTCCCGATAAAGGCGCGGCCGGCCTGACCGTCAGTCCGTTCAGCAATTGGTGGCTCAGCGCGAACTACCGACTGATTGCCGGGAGGACAATGGACGGCGACGTTCTACAAACCGGCACCTGGAAAGACAACTGGCAGGTCGTCGATCTGGTCGCGAGCCACAACAGCAGGAATTATTCGATCACGGCGGCAGTCAAGAATCTGCTCGGCGAGCGCTATGCCGAATATGGTTACTTCTACGCTCCCCTGAATAGCGTGACGATCTTTCCGAACCAGACGCGAACACTGTTCGTGGACCTCGCTTTCCATCACGCCTTCTGAGGATGTTGTACGGGGATGCCGTTGGAGAAAAACGCGATGAACACGATCGCCACTCGCCTGATGGCCGCAGCCGCTGCGGCGTGTGTGCTGTTGGCTGTTGCCTTCCAATTCGGCGGTGCGGCGGCAAGCCCGAAGGTGTATTTCTACAACCCTGAATCGAACATCAATAATTTTTCATCGCTCAAGGCTGAATTCGACAGCTACCTGGCGGATTTCGGCAAATACGAATTTCAGCCGTTCAGCAATCGAGAAAACTTCGAGCAGTTCATCACACAGGACCAGGCGGCGCTTTTTCTGCTGTCCAGTTGGCATTTCCAGGATCTGCGATCCAAGTATCAGATGAAGCCGGTGCTGGTTGGAAGCGCGGGCGGCAAGACGACGCAGCGGCGCGTGATCGTCGCCCTCAAGCCCCAGAAGAATATCGTTGCTCTGCGTGGCCAGACCATCGCATCGGCCGGACACAAGGATTTCACGCAAAGCATGCTCAATCAAATTCTCGGCCGGGATGGGCATAAAGATATCGCGGACTCGATGCGGATCATTTCCGTTCCCAAAGATATCGACGCACTGATGGCTGTGGGGCTCGGCATGGCCTTCGCCGGCATCACCTCCGAAAGCGCGCTTGAACAACTGAGAACGGTCAATCCGAAACAGTACGATCTACTGCTGACACTGGGCAAAAGCGACGAGTTGCCACGGGTCATTGTCGCCGTCAAAGAATCCAATCCCGACACGCTTGTCCTGGTGAAGGCATTCGAGCAGATGAGCTCGGCGCGGAAAGGCGAATATGCCATGCAGATGATCGGGCTCGATGGTTGGCGCCGGTATGAAGAGAGCGGTGCTCGTCCGGATTAGCGCATTGCCAAAGGAGGCAGCTTTGAGCGTTTTTGTGAAAAGAAAGATCGGGGCGACGCTACTGCTTTCTCTGATGCTCGCCGGCCTGACACGAGCTACCGAGCTCAAAAGCGTCCTCATCATTAATTCCGACGCATCGGTGGATAAGTTCCTCCAGATCGAAGAATCGTTCACCGAAACATACAATGGCCGGATTTCGAAGCTGGATCTCGGACCCGACACTCAAGCCGATGCGAAAGTGCGAAGAGCGTTATTGACGCAACAGCCCGATCTGGTTTTCTGTGTTGGACCGAAAGCCTATCTGGCAACGAATCAGGCCACGCAGCGCGTGCCGATCATATTTTCGTCGGCGATCAACTGGCAGCGACTTTCGATTGGGCGGAACAGCTTTGGAATCGCCAACGAACTGCCGGTCGACTTTCAGTTCACCACCTTCCGGCATTTGTTCCCGTCGTTGCACAAGTTGGGCCTGTTATATAGCGAGAAGTTCAACGAGGAAATCGCACGCGTTGCCACACGCGCGGGCAAGGATGTCGGAATCGATGTGCTTTTGCAGGCGGTCCATAAACCGTCAGACCTCGATGAGGGGCTCCGATCGGTTTTGCCGCGTGTGGATGCGCTCTGGTTGATTTCCGATCCCACGGTGTTGTCGAGTGAGTCTTCACTGAAACGACTGTTCGACGCCGCACTGAAAGCCAAGGTCCCGGTGATCGCGTATGACGACGCGTTCATCGAGTCCGGCGCATTATTAGCGATCACTGCGGACCTGGCGACCATGGGGAGCCAGGCGGCGTTCATGGCCGAACAAATCGGTTCGGGGCAGACGGTGAAGCGACGGGTCATGGACCCGGCGGGTTCGGAAATTACGTTAAATGCGAAGGTGTTGCCGGCATATGCGTTGTCCCTGAATAAGGACGCCGTGTCGTCCGTCAACCGGCTGATCCGATGACGGGCACGCGTCCAAATCCCTCATCCGCCTCCGAGGCGCCGTTGACCGCTGTCGTGTCCATCCCTTCGACTGACGGGTCGGCGGAAACACCGCGCAACGTCGTCAAGCGGGGAATACGCTGGAAACTGCTCACCACGAACATCGGACTGATCGGAGTCCTGCTCATTACCGCCACCCTGTTCCAGCTCCAGACGCAGAACTCGACATTCGAGCGTGAGTTGTCCCGCCGCATCGAATTGATGCGCTCAAACCTCATCGAAAAAGGGAGGGGCCTCACGACGCAGATGGCGTCGTTGGTCGAAAACGACGTCGCCGCGCTCAACCTGTCCGACATTTCCGACACCGCGAACCGCTTCGTGTCGGACGAGCCCGACATCCGGTACATCGTGCTGACCGATGCAAAGGGCCAGGAATTCGCACGCGCCGCGAAGCCGCTGGCCGGAAGCGATGCGCTTCCTGCGATCGGCGGCTCTGCCCCGAGTGGAGGCAAAGATCCGGTCGCCAGGCGGGAATTCGTCCTGAACAGCGTTTCCATACTCGAGTTCAGTCTGCCCATACGCGCCGGGCTTCAACGCTGGGGGCAACTGCGGCTGGGGTTCGATCTTTCGCGGCTCGAAAGAGAAATCTCAAGATCGCGTGACGAGATGCGCACCCAGGCACGCGTCCTGGTCGTCCAAACCCTGACCGTTTCATTGGCGTTCGTGGCGACCGGCATTGTCGTGCTCCTTCTGATCGCCGGGCGCATCTCGAGGCCAATCGTGGAACTGACCGAGTTTGCCAAGGTCCTGGCACGAGGCGATTACGCAACGCCGACTTCGATCCGCAGTACCGGTGAAGACGAAGTGGCGCTTCTGGGCAGCACCTTCGCACTCATGGCGCGCAATCTGCGCACATCTCACGATCAACTGGCCGAAATCAATCGAACGCTCGAGGAAAAGGTAAAGGAACGCACCATCGAACTGCACGGGGCCCTGGCAAACCTGCAAACCATCATGAACAACATGGTGGACGGAATCATGGTTGTGGATGCGCAAGGCCGGATCAGTCTCGTCAATCCGGCGTTCATTGAAATGTTTTCGTTGAACGGAATCGAGCCGTCCTCGACTTCCGTTCGCAGCATTTTTGGACGCGAGTTGATTGAGCTGCTTGAAAAGAGCAGACGCTTTCCACAGAAAACCTTTACATGCGAGATGCCGCTCAGCAAGGACCGCGTTGGTAAAGCGGCCATCACGGCGATTCTGGAATACAAAGCCGAACCGGACGAACCTGGCGCCGGCGGCGCCGGTGAACAGGCGCGCGCCGATAGCATCGTGCTGATCAGAGACATCACCGGCGAAAAGGAAGTCGATCGCATGAAGACCGACTTCATATCGACTGTCTCCCATGAACTGCGAACGCCGCTCACCTCCGTCCTGGGTTTCGCGAAGATCATCCAGAAACGATTCACGGAGGTGATCCTGCCGAAAATTCAGACCGAGGATCGAAGCGTTGAACGCGCCTTGAGCCAGGTTAAACAGAATGTGTCGATCATCATTTCAGAAGGCGAGCGACTGACCACGCTCATTAACGACGTGCTTGACATTGCGAAAATGGAGGCGCGGAAGGTCGAATGGCGGGAAGAGGACGTTTCCATCCGCGAGATCATCGAACTCGCGGCCAGGGCCACCTCGTCGTTGTTTGAACCGAAACCGGTCGAGCTCCTCGTGCAGGTGCCTGCCGATCTGCCCAATACGGTCGGGGATCGCGACCGGTTGATCCAGGTGGTCATCAACCTCATATCGAATGCGGTGAAATTCACTGAAAAGGGGTCGGTAACCTGCCTGGCGGAGTTCGATCACGAGAACATTACCGTACGCGTCGTGGACACAGGCTACGGCATTCCCCGGGAGGAACAACCGAAGGTATTCGAGAAGTTCAAGCAGGTCGGCGATACGTTGACTGGCAAAGCCAAAGGGACGGGCCTGGGACTGCCCATCTGCAAACAAATCGTCGAACACCACGGCGGACGCCTCTGGGTTGACAGCGAGGTTGGCAAGGGAAGCACGTTCTCCTTCACGATCCCCATCTACAAAGGCGGGCACGAAGACATTCCGGTTCACACTTTCGACGAATTCCTCGCTTCGGTGCGGCACAAGACCGGCCAGGCGGGCTCCTTTGCAGCGGCCGCACAGCCCGGCAAGATTCTGGTCGTGGACGACGACGAGAACGTGCGACGCCTGCTGTCCGAGGAGTTCGAGGAGCGCGGATTTCAGCCCATTGAAGCGGTCGATGGGCTCGAGTGCGTCAACAAGGCGAAAAAAGAAAAGCCGCTTCTCGTTGTGTTGGACATCATGATGCCGCAAATGGACGGCTTCGATGCGGCCGCCGTCCTCAAGAATGACCCGTCCACCAAGGACATCCCGATTATTGTGGCTTCCGTTGTCGAAGATCCGGTCCGCCTCAGCAAACTGAAGGTCGACGGCTACATCACCAAGCCAATCGATATCCAGCTCCTTGCAAAAAAAGTCGACCAGCTGACGGCAATACCAAGAAGGCACCGCGCGCTGCTCGCCTTCGAGGACGAGCGTGACGCGGAGTCCTACTCCAGGGAGCTCGAAGACCAGAACTATGAAGTAGCGGTGTGCTCCTACGACACCCTTCTCGACAAAGCCAGGACCAGCGCTCCGCAACTCGTGGTCCTGGACTCCGGAAACAGCAGCTTTAGATATGCTGCGCGGGCGTTGCGCAGGCTTTTTTCTCCCAGTGAGACCCGGATTGTAGCCATTACCAGGGAGCAGGCCAGTGCCAAGAAGCCGACTTAGCAAACTCCTGTCTCAGAGAAGAGTGCGCGAGCTCGTCGAGAGCATCGCGAACGTCCTGAATGTGCCCGTGTCGATCACAGAAGCCGACGGATCGGCGCTCTGGGGCGTGGCGAACGAAGGCGAGCGCAGCGCAATCCAGGTGTCCAGCGGCGTTGTCGGTTGGGTGATCAGTCCGGCTCAACCTCAAATGATCGCCGGTCTTCTCCAAATCGTGGCGGCAGATGACATGGAAAAACGAGAGCTTGCGCGGGAGGGCGTACAAAAATACAGGGAACTCGCCCTGCTCTATGATGTCTCGGAAAAAATATCTTCCTGCCTTCGCGTGGTGGACATCGTTCGACTTGTCTATGCCGAGGTGAAAAACGTCATCGATAAAGGTGAACCGCTGCTCTTGCTGCTTGGCCAGGATGGCGCGGACCTCATCGATCCGATGGAAAGCGGACCAACCTCCGCGTCGATCATTCAATCTTGCCACGCATTCGTCGGCGGACTGATTCGGGAGAACAAGCCCGAAATTGTAAACAACCCGCGAGACGATCCACGGTTTGACGGAGAGTGCAGCGCGCTCGGCGCTTTGATGGCGGTTCCGCTGATTGCTAAAGAAAACAGAATCGGAGCATTACTCGTGACGTCGGGCGCCGACTGTGAGTTCCGTTCAGAAGAGATGCGTCTCCTCGCCGGTTTGGGCACGCTATGCGCGGCGGCAATCGAGAAGGCGCGGCTTTACGAGAACATCGAAAAAGAGAGCCGGCTGCGGGCGAATTTCCAGCGTTATCTCTCGCCGACGATCGTGGACGATATCATCGCGAATCGCACCGAGTTGGCGCTGGGCGGCAAGAGCATCGAATGCTCAATCCTGTTCTCCGACATTTGCGGATTCACATCCATGTCGGAGCGTCAACCGCCGGAAACCGTCGTGCGCATGCTGAACGAATACTTTTCCGCGATGTCGGAGATCGTATTTCGCTATGGGGGCACGCTCGATAAGTTCATCGGAGATGCCATCATGGCGGTCTTTGGCGCGCCTTTCCCCTACGACGACGCACATCACGCCGCGATACGCGCGTCGATCGAAATGCATCAGACTCTGCGCAAGCTTCAGTGGAAGTGGGAGCGCTTGGGGAGCCCTCTCGTCAGGCACCGCATCGGCATCAGTACCGGCCGGGTGATTTCCGGAAACATTGGTTCGGAGAAGCGAATGGACTACACGGTCATTGGCGATCCCGTGAACGTCGCCTCACGAATGGAAGCATTGTCGCCGGCCATGGGGACCTATATCAGCGAGGAAACCTATCAGAAGGTGCGCGACGATGTTATCGCGCTGCCGATGATGCCGGTGCGGATTAAGGGAAAAGAAACTCCGATGAGTATCTATAGCGTGCTCGGAATGCGCCGCCAGGGAGAGTCCGACCGTTGGATCGCGGCGCTGCCCGTTGAAATCCTGGAGGAATCGTCATCGACGCAACCGCACCGGGGTGTGCTGGTCGGCATGAGCGATCGGGATCTCCTCGTGCATACCGCTTCACCACTCTCCGGAGACCCATCGGTGATCCGGCAATCGCTTTCTGAGTTGAACGAACGACACGTTCCTCTGGACGTCCGCGTGGTGGAACAACAGGAAATAACGGATGAGTCCGGCTGCACTTATTTTTGCAATCGTTTAACGTTGAAATCACGAATACAGGACGGAACTGATGTGACAAGCGCCGGTTTCCTGCTTGGCATTTCGGAAATATCCGGTCCCCGGATGGAGGTTTATGGCGCCCAAAGTCCTCATCGTTGATGACGAAGCGCATATTCGGCTCTTATTGGAGCAGACGCTGGAAGAACTCGAGAACAGCGTCGACGTCCTCGTGGCCGAAGATGGCGAGCAAGGACTTGCGCTCATCAGGGAGGAGAGGCCGGCAATGGTCTTTCTGGACGTGATGATGCCCAAAAAGAACGGCTACGATGTTTGCCGCGCCGTGAAAAAAGAACTGGGAATGGAAAACGTCTTTGTTGTTTTACTCACGGCAAAAGGCCAGGAAGTGGACAAGACCAAAGGCAAAGACGTCGGCGCCGACATCTATATGACGAAGCCGTTCGATCCGGATGAAATTCTCAAGCAGGTCAAAAGAGTGCTCAAACTGTGAGGATAAGCCATCCGTTTCTTGAACGATTATTTGTGGAATAGCTCAACGGGGCCTGCGCATGGGGCTGTCGAGTTCCTCGTCAATGATGCGGACGAATGTCTCCAATGGCTGGGAACCCGAGACGACGCGGCCGTTGATGAGAATCGCGGGTGTAAACGTGATCCCCATCCGTTCCGCTTCAGCGATATCGCGCTGGATGACTTCTTTGGATCGGCCGGAGTCCAGGCAAGACCGGAACGCGACCGTGTTTAGATTCAACTGCTCCGCCCACCGCATCAGCGTCTCCGCCGTTTCGGCCCGGTCGTTCGAGAACGCGTGGTCGTGGTATTCCCAAAAACGGGCTTGTTCCCTTGCGCATTCGGACGCCTCATGCGTTGCTCGCGAGAACGGATGGGCATCTTCGAGCGGCAGGTGTTTGAATACCAGGTTGACGCGAGGGCCGTATATCTCGAGAACGCGGAGCAGCGTCGGGAATACTTCCTTGCAAAACGGGCAATGAAAATCTGAAAACTCCACAATGCTTACCGCAGCGGCAGCATTGCCTCGCAATGGGGAGCCGTCCGTTCTGGTACTCAGGCGGCCGATCGGAGGGGCCTTCAGGCGCACATCGATTCTGGTGCGCTGCTTGATCCGATTGACCAGTTTCTGGCGCTCTGCCTGGACTCGCTGATCCCGCAGGTAGGTGCGAATGGGCTGCTGCAACTCTGACTCGGAGCCGTTGAAGTCGGACTGATGCGCCTCGTAGAAGTCGGCAACTTCCTGATCCGTCACATCGGAGATTCTGGAATTCACCTCCAGGTCGAGCAGCGCCTCGGAAGTCAGCGACCGCCTGGATGCTTCGATGCCGATGAGTTTCTCCTCGATCAGGGATTCCAGCGTCCTCATCTTCCTTTCATACGCCAGTTGTTCCGCTTCGAGCAGGGCGAATCCGCCCTTTCTGAAGACATCGTCCATGCTGATCGTCTGTCCGCCGACAACCGCCAGCGTTGCAGATCCCGTGGATTGTGCCGACATGGTCGCGCCGACAGTCAGGAAAACAATTGAGAAAACAAGTAAAAGACTTCTCATCTCGCCCTCACAATCCGAAGTTCAGCCATACCTGAAAACTGCGACCGGGGAAGGTTCCGAGCGGCCGCTTAAAGAGCGGAGATCCAATCACGGCGCCATAGCCGGTGTAATTCCGGCAATTGAAAGCGTTGTCCAATTCGAAACCGAGGTCCGCATTGATCTTCAGCGGCGGATGGAAAGGAAAGGCAACCGGAACTCGCCGGGATGCGGAGAGAGACACGGAGCGGAACGACGGTCCGTCACCGCTATTGCGCGCACCTCCTGCACGGTCGTTGATCAGCCCGTTTCGAATCGGGTCGCGGCCCGAAATGATGTTGTACGGACCCGGCGATCGAAACGTGGAAACGACAGAAAGCCGTACTGCGGCAGGAAGGGCAAAATCGCCGACCACGCCGGCGTTGTGTCGCGGTAGCGCGCTGGTTCGGGCCCATTCCGCGCGCACGTCGTCCGGATCGACCGGAAAGGACATCGGGCCATCGGTGTCGTCAAAAGACCGCAGCCATTCATAGTTTCCCGTGACGAAATGCCGGCGCCACCGGAGGCTCAGCTTGGCGAGCACCTCGTCGCGAAAGAGCCGGCCGGAAGATGTGAACAGGTCAAGCCAGCCCAACTCGCTGGACAGACGACGCGAACCGGGCAAATGAAGCCCGCGGGTATGGATGTATTCCATCCCTGCCGCGACTTCCTTGAACGACCGTTCGAGCGACATCCTGACGGTCGCAAATCGGGCACGGCTGAGGGCGGCCTCCGGCCTCGATACAACCGATTGTGCGGCGCGATTGGGAAACGCAGGAAGAGTGAGCCCGGTCTCGTGCACGATGTACTGCCTTGTCTGGGTTCCGTCATTCCGCAGGAGGTTCACAAAGAAATCGTTCGCCCAGTTATGGACGAACAGACCTGCGCCGGCACGGACGACGAAGCCCCGAACGCCGCCCGCGAGTGACAGACGAGGCCCTAAGGCTGTGCCGGAGCGGTTTTGGTATTCGGCACGGAGGCCGGCTCTGGCAACCATCCGGTCGTTCCTGATCAGATCGGTTTCCAGAAACGGCGCTGCCGCAAGATTCGAGTATCGGACATGGCTGCTACCCGTCCCGACATACCACGTTCCGATCTGGCCGCCTCGTAATGCGTTCGCGAAAGATGCTTCTCCTTCGAAACGCAATACGCCGGCTGGATTCGGAATCGCGGTGTCCGCATCGGCGGTTCGCGATACCGTGACTCCCGCCAGAGAGGTCCGCCCCCTTCTCTGAATTTGAAACGTATGCGTGCTCATCCATCGCGTTCGCACAAGGCGGCTCTCCGACAATGGTGCGCCGCCGGCGTTGAGCGACCCGACAATCTCAATCCCGGGCCGCCGGTCATTCGCCGTCAAGCGCTTCAGAGTCCGGCCAAATGAAGCGCCTCCGTTGTAGATGTAACCCGTGCCACTCCACTCGAGAGCGAACCGCGCGTCGTTCTGCTTGAGGCGGTCGCTCGCCGCCGACTCGGACAAAGTCACGCCACCGGCGCCTTCATTCCGGCTCGCTGCCGCAGCCGACGCCGCGGCAAGACTGAACCGGAAGCGATCGTGGTCCGAGTAGAACAAGCCGAGATTCAGGCCGTGGTTGGATCGCGTGCTCGTTGCCGCCGTAACCGCGTCATTGTTGACGATCGGCTCGTCGCGGGCGGAACGGTTCAGGCTTCCCCCGGCCGAGAACGTCATCGGCAAACGAGGAACCGGTCCCGTGATGCTGAGTAGGCTCTGGCCCGACGATGAATCCAATCCCGATCGCAGGTTGCTGGCGCCGCCGGCGGCCAGTGCCGAACCGCCGAAGCTCATCCGAAATCGCCGTTCCGGAGGAAGCGTCGTGATTTCAATCTCGTTGGTGTCCGCCGTGGCGTACTTCACCGAGAGAGGATCGGCGTTGACGGCGACCTCGCGGATGAGATTCGGAGAAGGAATCATGGAGGTTTCGACTCCATCGACGAAAATCGAATCTCTCATGAGCGTGGATCCCGCGACCGAACGGGCGTAGCCGATCACGCCGCCTGTCGTTCGGGATGCTCTGGTCACCGCTTCTTGCGACAACGAAGTGGAATTAAGGGGGGCAAACACCGGCTTCACCGGTGCGCCATTTTCATCGATGCTGACCGTCTGCGTGACACGGGAGATCTTCAACTCGAACCGTTTCGGCACAGAATCGGCTGTTACGGATTGTTGAAAGGAGGCAAACCCGGGCTGGCGGACACTGAGGCGACACGTTTCGTTCAACAGTGGCCCTCCGTGGGTTTCGAACATGCCTCGATGATCCGTTTCCACGATCACGCGAATATCGCCGCATTCGACTTCCACGCGCGCACCGACGATGACGGCGCCGCGGGGATCCACCACCACTCCATGGATCCGCTGCGCAGGCGCACTCAGCGGGAGGCTCAGAGCAATTGTCATCGCTCCCAGTCCCCAAGCCCTAACCATGGGCTAGCAACGACGGCAGGAATTTCCATCCGTGCTCGCGCCGGAGCACGAGCCGACACACTTCTTGCACCATGAATCGAGCTCGGACTTGCTTCCCCAGGGCGCCACAGAACAATCCGCCTTGGTGGCTGTCTTGTTTTTCTGCACGACGCCAATCGCCGCGCCGGTCCCGCCAGCGGCCCCGAGCAAAACCATGGCCTTTCCAAGGCTCGAGCCACCCGCGGCGCCTTCTCTGGCCTGAAGTTGCCATTGCGGCGTTTGTCCCGGCTGAATCGCGTGGCAGTCTTCAAATTTCAACTGCCGGACGCAGATCGTCACCGGTTTTGTCCACGGCGCTTTCGGCGTTCCGCGAATCACCCCGGCATAACCATCAAGCGTGAGACCCGCCGGCAGTTGTTCGCCCTGCGCAAGTGCAAAGACATATCCCGCCGCTCGTCCTCCGCCGACGGTCGTCGAATTCGACGGCATGCACTGTCGGGTCTTTCCGCTGACAGGCTGGCCGTTACAAAGTGAAAAATTGTACGGGACTCCCACCTGCGGAACGTCCATCTTGAATTCCTTCGCGGGCGGCGGCGCATTCGGCTGGGGCGTCTCGCCTCGCTGCTGCAGAGGCATGGTTTTCCCGGCTGGAACAGGAAGCGCGCTGACGACGAGTAAAACGCTCATCATGGGTGCCATCATGCGAAACAACGGTGAACCTCTCATGTCATCCTCCTGATTCGCGACGAAGTTCGAAAGGATAGGTTAGTGCAATTCATGTACCGGCAACGGAGTCCGTTTTATCAAGCTGTTACGGATAGCCAAGAAATGTGTGGTGTCGCTTTGTCACAAAACCTCGGCTGAAACCCAATGACGGTGACAATCTCTTGCGGACAACATGGACCACATGGCGGCGTTGAAAAAGCCCAGCCCCAGTGGCCTGCCCCATCCACAAAACGTCTTTAACTTCTCCAATTTGCTGAATTACGCGCAGTTCAATACGCGCAGACGGGAATCACCAGCGGAACATTCGGCCAGATCTCCACTACGCGGGATCCCCGAATCACTCAGGTGTCGCTCAAACTGAAGTTATGATTCTCTCCATCCGACCAGAAACGGCCAGGAAGGCTGGCCTAACTGACGCGCTCTCCGTGCAACAGCATATTCAACGCGTGCTCCATGGATCCTGCCGGAATGATCTGTCCGGAGTTGATAAAGAAGATTTCGTCCGCATTGGCGATCGTGTTCAGACGATGCGCAATGATGACCTTCGTTGTGGATGAGGGCAGCTTTCCGAGGATCTGCTCGAGTTGTTGCTCGGTGACGGTGTCGATGTTGGCGGTCGCCTCATCGAGAATCAATTGTTTCTGGCCCAGACTGATCGCGTCGCCGCCGGCCGATACTCTGGTCTCGAGTCCCTGCTCGAATCGGGAAAGGAGAGTGCCGACGTTTCGCTCGTCCAACAAGGCCACCAGTTGCTCGTCCGAATACCCGCGGTATTGCTCGTTCCCGTATAGGACGTTTTCGCGAATGGCGCCGGTGAATAGAAAGGGCTCCTGGAGAATAAATCCAATGGTCCTCGTACGCTCTTCAGGCGCGTAGGATCGAATATCCTTTCCTTTGAGCAATACCTGGCCGCCGGTCGGATCGTAAAGCCTGGCCATCAGCGATGCTGTCGTGGTTTTGCCGCCACCCGTGGGACCCACCAGCGCATAGGTCTTCCCTCTTTCCAGTGTGAACGTCGCGTCTCTCAGCACTTCCTTGCCGCCCGGGTAGCTGAAGTGAACCTTGTCAAATGCCAGCAGTCCGCCGGACCGGGCCGGCCCGGCGGGGATCACGGGCATGTTCGATTCCATCATCAGCACTTCGGAAATGCGGTCGAGCGCCGCAAGCGCAAGCTGAAGCGACGACCAAAGCGCCGCAAGCTGACGCAGCGGCATATAAAAGCTATTCACGTACAACAGGAACCCGATAAGCAAGCCAACCGTCAACGCGCCTGCGCCGATCATGTAGATGCCGTAGGACAGCACGATGAGTTGAGCCAGGTTGAAGGCGAGTCCGTACAACGGCATGAAAATCCCGTTCGCGATGCCGCCCGCCACCGAAGCTTCGAAGTTCCTCTCATTGGCTTCATTGAACTTCGCCCGGAAGTAGTCCAGACGATTGAAGGCGACAATGACTTTGAAGTTGCTCAGGCTCTCCTGAATCTCTGCGCTCATGCCGCCCAGCGACTGCAGACTTTTCAAGTTTCTTCGTTTCACCCAACCGGAAATCAACTGCGTCAGAATCAGGACTCCGGCCGCAGGCGCCAAGGCCAGAAGTCCCAGTCGGACATTCAACGCGAGAAGAAAGATGCCCGCGCCCGTCATCATGAACAGGTTTCCGGAAAGCTGGACGAGCGCCTGTGAAAAAAACTGGTTCAGTTTGTCCGTGTCATTGTTGATGCGGGAGATCAGATCGCCGGCCTTGTTTTGATTGAAAAAGACGAGCGGCAGTTGCTGCAGCCTGGTGAACAGCGTGTTGCGGAGCTTGAAAAGCACGGTGCGGCCGACGGTGCCCATCGCGAGCGTCTGATAGTAGCTGGCGAGAAGTCCGCACAAATAGATTCCGAGCAGAGCCGCAGCCGAAACCAGGACGCCTGCGAAGTTCCGGTTCTGAATGTACCGGTCCACGGTACGGCCGATGATGGCAGGCCCCAGGAGGCCCGATCCATTGGTGACCAGCATTGCAACGAACGCCAGCGCGACCGTCCGCTTTTCGTCCGTCAGCAGGGGTGCGAGGCGTTTCAGCGCGGTTCCGATGGGCGCGGATAGCTGCCGTTGATCGCCTTTGTTAAGCGTGTAATTCGTAGTGGCTGGTGCTGCGCTGCGAGTCATAGATTTGGACGTATTCCGGCGATGTTTCCATCAACTGTTTGTGTGTTCCCGAAGCCAGGACCTCTCCCTCCATCAGGAGAATGATCTGGTCGTAATCCTCGACGGATGCGATTTTCTGGGTCACCGAAAGCAATGTGATTCCGGGATAGTGGCGTTGCACATTCTCGAGAATCTTCCGCTCGGTCGTGCTGTCGACGCGCGCCGTGAAATCGTCAAGCAACAGTATTTTCGGATTGAGCGCGAGCGCCCGGGCCAGCATGATGCGCTGCTTCTGGCCTCCGGACAGGCTGGTTCCTCGTTCGGAGACGATCGTGTCGAGTTTTTGAGGCAATGAGTCGATGAAGTCTTTCAATTCCGCTGTGGCGACGGCTTTCTCGAGGTCCGCATCCTTCACCGTCTTGCTGAACGCGATGTTCTCCCGCAGGGTCAGGTTGAACATGATCGAGTCCTGAAAAACGAAACCGATCTGGAGATGCAGGGACTGCTTCTCGTAGTCCTCGATGTTCCTGCCGTCAAACTCGATGCTTCCCGAACTGGGTTTCTGCAGCCCGGTCAGCAGATAGAGCAACTGCGTCTTCCCCGCTGCAGTCGGACCAATGACGGCCGTTCTCGTACCGCCTTTTGCTTCAAAGGACAGGTTCTTGAGAACGTCTTTCCCGCCCAGCCTGACGACGACGTCTCGAACGGCGATGTCGCCGCGCAAATCCGACACCAACGCGCCCGGATCCTTCTTTTCCGGCGCGTGCAACACCATCGCCAGGCGGCCATACGAAGCGCCGGCCTGCGCCATGACGTTGCTCATGAAGCCGAGAACGATGACAGGGAATATCAGTATCGCGAGATAACTGTTGAATGCGGTAAAGTCGCCGAGGCTCATCGAACCCTGAATCACAAACCGCCCGCCGAGCGTCAGGATCATCAGCGTCGCGAGGTTCGTGCAGAAGATGATGACGGGAATGAGACTCGCAAACATTCTCAGGATGCCGAGACTGATCGTCCTGGCCTCGGTATTCGCCGCGACGAATTTTTCATACTCATTCTGCTGAGAGTTGACCAGGCGGATCAGCGCCGCTCCCAGGATGCTTTCATTGATGACCTTGTTCATCCAGTCGATGGCTTCCTGTACTTTCGTGAAGAGCTGCCGGACTTTTCCGAGCACCACGGAAAAAGTCACTCCGATGATCGGAAGCATGGCGAGCACGCCGATCGCGAGTTTCCAGTTGATCGAGAGCAGGAGCACGCTTGCGCCGATGATCAGAAAAATGGAAGAGACGATGGACGCGATCGCTTGGGAAACGAACATTTTCACGGCGTCAACGTCGGAGGTGAGGTTGGTCAACAGCTTTGCCGGGGTGATCTCTTGAATAAAAGCGTGCTCCTGCGTGGAAATCCTGGCCACCAGACTCGTCCGGAGATCCCGCGCGACCCGCTCTGAGGCGTAGGTCTGGGCGATAATTTGCAAATACGCGAAAACAAAGATGCCGGCCGCGACGGCGAAGAATTCAGCGATGAACGTGGTGAGCGCCAACTGCTGCTGCGAATAAGTGTCGATGGCGCGGGAAATCAGTTTCGGCACGAGGAGGTTCAGGCTGTTTCCGAGGATCGTGATGACGACCAGAACAGACACCAAACCCTGGTACGGCTTCAAAATGGCGAAGAGGTTGGGTCCCCTGGGCCTGCCGGCCTGCGGTCTTTTGGTCGCTTCGGTCATCCCGGCATCATAGCGCAGGTTGAGCCCTGACCAAGGCTCAGGATAAGCCTTATCCTCCGGTTTGGGCGGTGGCTTGTTCGCAGGCGGCGAGGAATTCGTTCGCCGATGCCGGACGCTTCAAAGGATCGCGATGCAGGGCGCGGTCAAAGAATTCTTGCCATTGAGCCGAGTGGGGCAGGTCTTCGGGAACTGGCGCGACGGGAGCCGTAAGAATGGCGTTGTGGAGTGCGCCAATCGAGTCGGGACTGCCGAACGGATAATCCCCGGTCAGCATTTCATAGGTCATGACAGCCAGCGACCAAAGATCCCAGCCTGCCGAGACCGGCTGCCCATTCAGTTGCTCCGGCGGCATATACTGCGGCGTTCCAAGCAGGACACCCGCCCCTGTGTCCATCGTGGGCTGCGAGGTCAGATCCGTCCCCGCGATGAATTTAGCCAGTCCAAAGTCGAGGACCTTCGGTACGTCTCGCCCAGCGTCATTCACGAGAAAGACGTTCTCCAGTTTCAAGTCGCGATGAATCAGTCCCCGCTGGTGAGCGACCGACAGTGCCGAGCAGATGCCGCGTTCCATTTCGAGCAAAGACTCCTGCGGGATGCGGCCGCGCTGCTGAAGCCGTTGCCGCAGCGTCGTGCCCGAGAGCAGTTCCATCACCAGGAACGCACGCTTGTCCGCGTCGACGGCAAAATCGTGGAGGATCACGATGTTCGGATGGGTGATCGCGGCGGCAGCCCTGGCCTCGCGGCTGAAGCGGTCGGCGGCCTCGGCGCTGGACACGAGGTCTTCCCGGATGAGCTTCAGTGCGACCTGCCGTTCGAGCGAAGTGTCGAAGGCGCTGTAAACCGTTCCCATCCCACCGCGGCCGAGCTTGCGATCCAGACGATAGCGGCCGTCCAGCAGTCGCGGCACCACTGACGGCTTGAGCGGCGTCTCGTCCCGGGGGCAGGTAAAGATGCCGGTGTCGTAGCAGGCGCCGCAGCGCGGACATTCCTCCAGCCCGGAGGCCACCATGGCAGAGGCCGTGTGGCGCTCCAGCAGCAAGGCGAGGTTGTTGGCGATAGCGAGCAGGAGTTCCTTGTCTTCGGAACTGTACGGTTCTTCCGACTTCTTGCGGCCCAGAGCAAGCAGCGCCTCGCGTTCCGCGCCGCCCAGTGAGATCGGCACGAGCAGCTCGATTTCCGCCTGTCTGAGAAAATCGGTCTCGGCATGGGGAAGCTGCTGTTGCAGCCAATCGTTCCCTGACGACAGGTCGAGCGGTTTGGCGAAGAGGCGGAAGGCGCCCATCAGCTTGCTGCCTGCAGGCAATTCGGGCAACGCCACTCCGGCCGGGGCGATGGCCTCAGGTCGGTACGAAGGGCGGCCCGGCTCGCGGACCATCACCGCAACAAAGCCCGAGTGCAGAGCCGATTCAATGCGAGCCACGGCCCGCAACCCGGCGGTTTCCAGGCTGCGGGCGTTCCGGATCTCCTCGGCAGCTTCGCGCAGAATCAGATGGAGGTTGTAACGTTCGCGGAAGAATCGGCGGTCGAGAGCGTCCAGCCACTGCTTGCGCATGACGTGGGCCGCCACCGCGAGTCCGGCGATGGTGGCGTACGTCCAGCCGTGCTTCTGCAGAATGTCGCCCAGGGGCAGACGGCTCTGACGCGCAATCTCCGCCGCCAGGAGAAGGATCGCCGCCGGCACCACGGCCAACACCACACCGCGCGCCGCGGCGTAACGAAGCCCTTGCCGGATCATCACCCGAATGTCGAAAAGCCGGTGCCGGATGAGAGCGTAAGTCATCATGACCGGCGCCGCAGAGAAGGCGGTAAAAAGGACCAGCAACCCCAACACCGAATTCACCCAACCGGCGACCTTTGAAGTTGGGAAGAACAGCATCGGGACCAGGTACGATACAGCAGAAACCAGGATCATCACCAGGGCGGCCATCACGATTCGCACGCGCCGTCGCTCGTTCGCATCCTTCAAATGAAGGTAGTTGAAGACGAAGAAGACGGTTTCTCCCAGCGCCACCAGCACTATTTCAATACGCGCTCCGGGCCACGCCGTCGAAAAGAGGAGTGGAGTGGCGGCATTGGGGTCATAGATCAGGCGATAGGTCGCCATCAGTCGAGCCGGCGAAAATAACAGCGCCGTCGTCGTCAATACCCAGATCCATCGCCGGGAGAGAAAGGGACGCGGGAAGTTGAGGCTGAACCAAAGGCCCATGAAACCCAGGAGCGCGCTCTCGATAAAGAGAGGGATCCAGAGCAGAGCCTGAGCGGGAGCCGGCAGATTTCGGAAGGCCGCAGTGAATCCGCCCGGGATCGGCCAGGCAAAAACGGCGACCACGAGATACGCGGTACCGAGCACCACCACGAGCGGGTCATTCGGACGCACCAGCAGAAGGAAGATCCCGCTGACCAGATAGAACGTGAGCCCGATCCGGCCATACAGGATCAGCGCCACGTCCGAGTCGATGCCGGAAGCCGCGAAGAAGACTCGCACGGGAACTGGAGAGATCGTCAGCCGTTGGTCTCCGCGTTCGATCTCCAGCGCGATCGGTTTTCCCGAGTCGTAGCTGCCGATCAACGCAAACTCATCGGACCGGCTTTGCATGGCGCGCCCGTTAAAGCTCACGATCCGGTCGCCAACGCGCAAGTCTGCGGCTACAGCCGGTCCGCCGGGTTTAACCACCAGCACTTTTCCACTCGGCGCCACCTCAATTCCGAGTGTCAGCCCGAAAAACTGCAGAAGAGTCAGGAAAACAAAGAAAGCGCCAAAACTGACAACCAGCAGATACGCCCAACAGGGTCTGCGCAA
>JAHFTY010000028.1:0-5476 GCA_023265365.1 Acidobacteriota bacterium | reverse complement strand
TCATCGTTGCCGGACCATAGAATATGGAGTTGAACAGGAGTTTGTATGTGCCACGGACCTGCGCCCGGAATTGGGGACGAATCGAAAGCAGGATCACGCGTCCCCGTCCGACCGGAACGTCGGCGACTGCCGTCTTGCCGTGCAGTTTCTGTTCTCCGAGAATCCATCCACTCAACAAGGGATTTGTCAGCGGATACGTTCCCACGGCCTTTGCGGTTCCACTGACATCGAATGCCGCATTCTGCTCGAAGAACACCGGTGTCTCGCGCGGCATTCCGAAAGCAACGGGATGGTCGGTATCCAACACCATCTTCAAAAGCGATCCGGGAACATAGAAGTCCTGGGGCCTTACGCCTTCGAGCGCGTTTTTCACCGGGAGCGCGAATTGATTCGTCGCAAACTCCGTTGCCTCGTCCATTGTGATCAGCGTTCCGCCGTCATTGACAAACTCCCGGAGGTTTTGAACGCCCGCCTCGCCGATGCCGCCGGCGTACTCGGCAGGTATCGTCCCCGGGCGATGGCCCTGGATGATCGCCGTTTCGCTCAGTTCGCCGGGAAGGATGATGACGTCGAACTTCGAGCGAAGCGCGCCGCCCCGAATGTCCTTATCGACGATGTTGGTGAATGGAAACTCGTAGTCTTCGAAGATGAACCGGGTCCAGCCTTCGTCCATCGAAGCGACGTAACTTTTGTACATCGCGATGCGCGGAGGATTGATCTTCAGCGCCTGGACGTTCAAACGATCGTTGGATGCAATGAAGTTCACCGACGTGTCACGCGCGATCGCCTGGAGTTTCGACTCGATACCCGGCGTGGCATGAACGATCATGGTGCCGGCCGGATAGGTTTTCCCTTTGACGGTTATCGGTTTTGCCGCCCAGTAGACATCGGCCTTTTCCTTGATCAACCGGTTCAGCGCCTTCAAGGACGCGTTGGTTTCATGGCCGAGAATGTAGGCCTTTGCCGGGCCGGCTTCCACGGTTCCGGGCTGCGCTTTGATCGAATCCACTTTGGTCAGGTTCGCGTCGAACGGCCGGGCGACAGTCACGACCTTGACTCCCATCTGCATGGGAAGCGTGTTGGCGACGACGTCGTAAGGCCGCTGCGGAGGGCCACCGGGATACTCGCGCAAGTCCGGATACACCTGCTTCTCCATCATGGTTTTGGCAAAGCCGCCGAAAGGTTGAGCGACCTTCATCACATAGGTCCCTCGGGGATAGTCCACGCCGTCCGCCGTAAAAGCGGACTGGGCCTGCTGGACCTCGACTTCACCGAATTGCATGATATTCAACATTTCCACGGCGCTCACCGGATCGCGCTGGTCGGGAGGGATCACGAAAGCGTACGGCGTTCCGCTCCAGGACACGGCGCGTTTCTGAACGGTGTAAAAATTACGAAGCCAGCGCTCACGGTAGAGCGCCATGTTCTCGAGCGCGCCCATCGCGGCCGTCAGTTCGTAGTCGACGATGTCTCTCAACCGCCAGTCTCCACCTCTCCAGACGGCCGGAAATTTCCAGCTGACCGACCGCGGATCATAACCGAGTCCGGGACGAAGGTCGCTGAAGCTCTGGCGAATCGGCGAAGCGTACTGAACGCTCGCCGCCTCGGTGAGAATCCGGACCGCGCCGTGATAATGCTGATAAGCGCGGGCAGGAGCCCATGCGTCGTACACGGCATTGGTGGTGATTCCTGTTTTCCCTTCTCCGATCAGCCGATTCATCATGGCCTGTCCGATAAACGAAGCCCCCTGAATCAGGATCGGATCGATATTCGGCTCATACGGATCCATGAAAGGCGGCACGAAAAGACGCGCGCCCGTGTTGCCCATCTGGTGCACGTCGTAAAGAACCTGGGGATGCCATTTCTTGTACACGCCGTCGATCGTGTTCCGCGTCTCGGCCTGCGTGAACATGTACCAGTCGCGATTGTTGTCGTGACCCGTGTAGTGGTGATAGAGCTCCGGAACCGGCGAGCCTTCAAACGGAGTGTTCAGGTTCTTCTTGTACCAGTTGACGACAATGTCGAGCCCGTCGGGATTCAGCGAAGGGACCAGAACGAAGATCACGTTGTCGAGGATGTTCTTCACTTCGGCGGTGTTTTTGGATGCCATGTTGAACGCAAGCTCCATCGACATCTGAGCCGCGGCAACCTCGGTGGCGTGAACCGAACAGGTGATCGCGATGACGGACTTCCCTTCACCGATCAAACGCTCGGCCTCGCTTTCCGGCAGACCTCGAGGATCCGCCAGTCGCCGGGTGATTTCTTCGTATCGGTCGAGCCTGGCCTGATTCTCGGGAGACGTGATGGTCACGCGAAGGAAGGGTTTCTTCAGCGTTGTCTGTCCGACCACGTCGACGCGCACGCGGTCCGATGCTTTGTCGAGTTCGTTGAAATACGTCGTGATCTGCTGCCAATCCGCGAGCTTCTTGTCGTCACCCACTCGGAATCCAAGGAAATCCTGCGGAGACTTCAGTTGTGCGGATACCGTGGCACTCCACAGCAGAATCGAAACCAAGGCGTGAACTGCAAATCTGGGTTTCATGAACACCTCCCGGAGAGGGCTTACCTTATCAAAGGCACACCGATATGACGACTTTTTCGCGCCGCCAACGGGCTCTGGCATGAAACCCAGCGTCACCCGCTGTGACTTTGTTGGGTTCTCCGATCATGGAGGAGTTTCCGGTCGAAGTCCTTTGACGAAACAATGAGGCTCCGGAGAAAAGTATTTCGAGGGTAACCGCGTGTTCAAACAACCGGCTGACCACTCAACGGTCGTCGCTCAAAAAGGGGAAATGACTAGTCAGGCCGGGATTTATCTCAGTACAATCCGCGCCATGCCGGCCTCGATGTCCAGCTCGAAAAATTTGGTCTGACCGGCCTGATCCATCTGGAGCGGCTTCCGCCAACCGGGGCTATCGTGATCGCCGCTCCGTTGAAGATAGTTGGTGGCTTGGGCAGCCCCGTTCGCGTGACCGCCCTCAAGGAGTCCAAATGATGCGTCGCGTGTTCTTTCTCATCGCCCTTTCCGCCGTCATTCCGCTGGCCGGGTCAGCGTGGCTTCAACAGAGCGGAACCACCCGGCACGTTCAAATCGTGTTGAACGAAGGCACCTCGATGGCCGCCGCCCTTTCGCCCGATGGCCGCACGCTGGCGATTGACCTGCTGGGTTGCCTTTGGACACTTCCTGCGTCGGGCGGCACGGCGAAACAAATCTCGGATGAGTTTGGCGACATTCGGCAGCCTTCGTGGTCTCCGGATGGAAAGCGCATCGCGTTTCAGTCTTATCGCGACGGGAACTGGCACATCTGGACAGTCGCGCCCGACGGAACCGGCCTGAAGCAGCTGACGTTTGGCGCGTTTGATTATCGCGAGCCGCAATGGTCGCCGGACGGGACGCGTATCACGGTCTCGTCCGATCGCAGCGGGAATTACGACGTCTGGGAACTTACGATAGGTACGGGACAGCTTCGTCAGTTGACCAGCAACCCCGCAAATGACTCCATGCCCGCGTGGTTCAATGACGGCCGGGAGGTCGCCTTCGTTTCAGACCGGCGAGACATGCCTGGTATCTGGGCGGTTGACGCGAACGGACGCGAACGTCCGATCCAGCAGACGGCGGGCACAACCAATGCCCCGTCCTGGAGCGCCGATGGCAAGGTGCTGTACAACGTCGTCATCAACAACCAGAGCCGCCTGATGCTCGGCGCTGACGTGGTGAGTGCGAACGAGGACGTCTTCCCTTTCCGGCCGCAGTGGATCTCAGCCACCGAGTTCCTTTACACGGCCGACGGCAAAATCAAGCGGCGCACCCTCGGCACCAACGCTCCTCGACTGGTCGAGTTCAGCGCCACGGTGCAATTCGATCGAACGTCATACGCGCAGAAGCGCCGGGACTTCGATTCCACCGCACCTCGTCTGGCGCGAGGCATCATGGCTCCGGCCGTTTCGCCGGACGGCAGGCAGGTCGCCTTTGCGGCGCTCGGAGATCTCTGGCTCATGACGATCGGTTCAAAGCCGCAGCGCCTGACTCAGGATGCATTCCTCGAGATGGAGCCGGCGTGGAGCCGTGACGGCAAAAATCTCGTTTTCTCCTCCGACCGCGAAGGATCGATGGACCTCTGGATCCGCGACCTGGCGACCGGACGCGATCGCCGCCTCACCGATCTTCCGTCATCCGAAAGCGCCGCCGCGTTTTCGCCGGATGGAACGCGCGTCGCGTTCCTGAATCAGAACGGCGAGGTGTACACCGCGAATCTGCAAACGAGCGAAGTGCAGAAGATCCATGACGCCTCGTTCCAGCCCGGCAAACCGACATGGTCTCCCGACAGCCGGACCGTTCTCATTTCCGTCCTGCAGCCCTACTCTTCCCGATTCCGCGAAGGGACCAGCCAGATGCTCGCGATCTCGCTGGATGAGCGGACCGATCGCTCTTTCGTGCCGGTCCCGCATCACTCCATCGGACTCCGCGAAGGCGACGGACCGATCTGGTCGCCGGACGGAACCAGGATGGCCTTTGTCATGGACGGAACACTCTGGCTGATGCCCGTCACCTCGAAGGGCGAACCTGCCGGCCCGCCTCGCCGGCTGACGAACGACTCCGCCGATTACCTGAGCTGGACGGGCGATTCACGCCAGGTGCTTTACCTTTCAATGGGCAAGTTGAAACTCGCGTCGGTGGAGGATGGCTCGGTCCGCGACGTTCCGCTCGATTTGACCTGGCAGCCGGCAACGACCCGGGGCCGGAAGGTGATCCATGCCGGCCGGCTGTTTGACGGCAAATCGGACTCCCTGCGTTCCGGCATGGACATCGTGGTCGAAGGAAACCGGATCCGAAGCGTCGAACCCCATCGCAGCGATCTGCATACCGGCGACGTGGTGGATGCCTCGGGTCTGACGATCATGCCCGGGCTCGTCGAAATCCACGCGCATCTCAGCAAAGATTACGGGGAACATCTTGGCCGGATCTGGCTGTCGTACGGAATCACCACGGTCCGCAATCCCGCCGGCAGCCCCTCCGGATCGACCGAAGACCGCGAGGCCTTCGAGTCCGGCGCCCGCATCGGACCGCGCGTCTTCAATACCGGATACACGTTCGACGGCTCGCGGATCTACTACTCCGGAAGCATGGGGCTCGAAGCCGGACCGCAGATCGACATGGAATTGGATCGAGCCAAAACGCTCGGATACGACTTGATCAAAACGTACGTACGCTTGCCGGACATCCTGCAGAAACGGATCATCGAGTTTGCTCACCGCAACGGCATACCGGTCACATCGCATGAGCTGTACCCCGCGGTCGCGTTCGGCGCCGACGGGGTGGAACACATCCGCGGTACCAGCCGCCGCGGTTATTCGCCGAAAGTGTCGGCGCTGAACTTCAGCTATAGCGATGTGATCGATCTGCTTGCGCAGTCAAAGATGACGATCACCCCCACCATCAATATTCAGAACGGCGCCTTTGCCCTGACCGCCGCCA
>JAHFTY010000027.1 GCA_023265365.1 Acidobacteriota bacterium | reverse complement strand
GCTATGCCTTCCGCAAGCAGGTGAATGGATTCTCCGGCTTGCCTGGACACCTCCACTCCGGACTCCACGGCGCGCGTGCCCTGCTCGATGGCCATCACCGCCTGGTTGACGGATTTTTGCACTTCGGTCAGCATGGATCGCACCTGGACCGTCGCCTGTTTGGATTGCTCCGCAAGACTGCGGACTTCCTGCGCCACGACAGCAAACCCTTTTCCGCTTTCGCCTGCTTTTGCCGCTTCAATCGCTGCGTTCACAGCCAGGAGATTGGATTGCTCGGCCAAATCCGCGACAGACGCAACGATTTCTCCAATAGCCTGACTCTGCTCGCTCAATCTCACGATGATCTGCGCGACGGATTCCGTATGCTCCTTGACGAGAACCATGCCTTCCACCGATTTTGTGACCGCGGCCCTTCCTCGCTCCGAAACCTGCACCGTTTTGTTTGCCGTGTCGGACACATATTTTGCCTTCTGTGAGGAGAGTTGAGCGGTCTGCTTGACTTCCTCGACGGTGGTCAGTGTCTCATTCACAGAAGTTGCCGTTTCCGTGACGCTGCTCGCGATCTGAGAGGTCAGGGCCGAAATTTCGGCCGACGAGGACGACAGCAAAGAAACGCTGTCGTTTAGCGGCGCCGTCACCGCCCGGGTCGTCGTGAAGCCCACGCCGAACCCAAAGGCAATTGAAAGAAGCGCGATGATCCGTAACGTCGCATTCGCGCCGCTGACGCGCGCGGACACGTCCTGTCTTGCCTGCAAGAGAATTCCGTTCTGCCCTGCGACGAACGAGTCCACGTTTGTGAACATCTCTTCACGGAGAGATCGAACGACGGCTTCTTTTTCTTTCAGCGATTCCTGGGTCCTGCCTTGCTTCCGGAGATCGATGATTTCCTTTTGCAGTTGGGACCAGCGGTCTTCGGTCGCGGCTATCTCCGCGAAAGTCCTTTGGTCTTCCGCCCTCGGGGCGATCGCGCGCATTTCATTGACCTTTGTTCGGAACGCGTTGATGCCTTCTGTCCAGTCTTTCAGATAGGCATCGTCCGCAAACGCCAGGAACCCACGATATCCGCCGACCTGCCTCAAAACCGCAGCCCGAAGTTCCGCGGCGCTCAATACGAGCCGTTGATTGACGTCGATGAACCCCTGGTAGGACTTCACCGTCCCATTGAGCGCGTACAACGCAGTTCCAGAGACGATCATCGTAAAGAGGATCGCAAGCAGGTAACCCGCATAGATTTTCCTCGGGATGGTCATTAGTTTTTCCTCAATTGCCACATTCACGGGCCAGTGCGAAATACCTGGCAGCCCGTGGCAGAAGACGGTAATTCCGGGTCAGACCCACTTCTGCCACGGGCTGCTAGACCTTGTACTGGTCCACGAGCCGTTTAAGTTTCTGACCGAGTTCGTGCAGGTTCTGAGCTGCGCTCTCCGCCTGCCTGGTCCCGGCGACATTTTGCGTGCTCGCCGCCTTGATGTTTTCCATGGCTAAAACCACTTGATCGGTGCCGGCCAATTGCTGTTGGGCGGACGCCGCGATTTGCGTGGCCGCCTGAGTGGCTTCCGCGATGCTGTCCGACAGCAATCGGATCGACTCTCCGGCCTGCTGGGATTGCTTCACGCCAGCCTCGACTGCCTTGTTCCCTTGTTCAGTGGCCAAAACAGCCTGGTTCATCGCCTTTTGCACATCGTTAAGAATGGAACGGACCTGCGCCGTCGCCTGCCTGGACTGCTCCGCCAAACTCCGAACTTCCTGCGCGACCACAGAGAAGCCCTTGCCTTGCTCGCCCGCCTTTGCAGCTTCGATGGCGGCGTTGACGGCCAAAAGGTTGGATTGCTCGGCAAGGTCATTGACGCTTGCGATGATTTCGCCGATGGACTGGCTCTGTTCGCTGAGCCGCATGATGCTTTCACCGACAGATGCCCATTGCTGCTGTATCCGGTTCATTCCTGAAACGCTCTCATCGACCGCTTTCCGCCCGGCCTGCGACACCTGCACGGACTTTTGAGAGTTTTCAACAACGAACTTTGCTTTCTGACTGGAAACCTGCGCCGTTTGACGCACCTCTTCCACTGTTGTTGTCGTTTCGCTGATCGCGGTCGCCGTTTCTGCAGCTCCCGATGCGACCTGGGTCGTTGCTGCCAGGATTTCACTGGCGCTCGATGAAAGAACATTTACCCCTTCCCGGATTTCCTGATTGACCTTTCGGAGATTCCCGACCATTGTCCGGAACGTTTGTTGAAGAACACCCGCTTCATCCGATCGATCGGATGAAGGCACAAGAACAGTCAGATCTCCGGAAGCAATCCGGCTTGCCGTTCCAGAAATTTCCTTCAAAGGTGTGGCGATGACGCGATTCAGAAAGCCGGAGACGACAAGAGCCATGCCTGCTGCGACGAGCCCAAAGATTGCAGAATTTCGTATGGATTCCGAGGCCTTGCGTCCGGAATCCGCAACGGCTTGGCGGGCCCTTTCTCTTGCCTGAGTGCTCAACTCCTCTGTAATCGATCGTAACTTCTCGTAACGTTCGGCTTGAATGCCGAGAGAAATGTTTTTGGCTTGTTCGATCTTCCCGTCGTAAATCAGCGGGATGAGCTCGTTGTCGCGTGTCTGCAGGAATGTATCGCGGATCGAGCGTAACTCTTCCAGCCTGCGCAGGGTTTGGGGATCATCCTTAGCGCGTTCAGTCAGCCTGCCGAGAATTGCATTAACCTCGGCCGCTCGTTTTCTGATGTCCTGCTGCCACAGTTCTTGATCGGACCGTTTGGTCAGCAACATCATGGTTAGCGTGTCGGCCCGCGCGGCGTTCTGGTTACTGTCCTGACGTTCCAGATCCTCAACGTCGAGAAGATCGGTTTGGTACAAATTCCTCTGAGATTCGACAATGCTGGTGATTGTGCGCTGCGACGTTGCGATCACTGCGGCGAAAAGAACGATCATTGAACCAAAACCCACATAGAGTTTTCCTTTAGTCGAGAGATTCAGTAACCATTTCACCGGAGGTTCCTCCCTAAGCCTGACTTGATGTAACGCTCCATCTATTCCACGACAACGCTCGCCTCCGACAGAACCTTCGAGCCATCGAGCACAATCAGCGGTTCGCTTGTGATTCCGCGAAGGTACTCCGAACGGATTCCGGTCAAGGTCGGCAGAGGTGGCCGAATTTCGCTCACCGGGACCGGCCGACTGCTGAGAACAGCGTCCGCGAGAATCCCGAATTCCATTTCGCCGTAATGAATGACGATGACTTTGTTGAGGTCCGTCAACCCCGCTTCGGGGAGATCGAACAGCTTCCTGATGTCGATCACCGATAGAATTCGTCCCCGCACGCTGATAATGCCGAGGTGGAACGGCGGCGTGCCCGGAAGAGGCGTCAGATCTCGAAGGGGATAGACCTGATCGACATATGAGGTTTCGATGCCGTACTTCTCATGACCAAGCATAAACTCCAGGATTTCAAGCTGCTGTCCGGGACCGGCGCCCTTTGCCGTTTCCTGTGCCAGAACTCTTGCTCGTTCCTGGAGGATTTTCTTGGTGGCGGCGTCGTGCTCATTCATTTCGTGAACTCCATGCGATTGCCGATCGGATGATCTCGGCCAGCCGACCCGCTGTAATCCCCTCGGATTCGGGGAGAACTTCTTCGACTGGATACCGGACGAGAAGCTGGAGCGCGTTGTCAAAGTGCTTCTTCGCGTGCTTGTATCTGCCTTGAATCAGGGCGTGGTTACCCAACGCAAAGTGGCCGAGTACGAATCCTGGATCCAGATACAGGGCTTGCTTGAGCGACGACACGGCTTCGTCGACCCGGTTCTGCTCATGCAAGATCGTTGCGCGGAGATAGTAGAGACTCGGAGTTAGCTTGTCGTCTGCGATGGCTCGCTCGGAGCAAGCAAATGCCTCGCCAAGCATCCCCTGATTGGCATACACGCGAGCAAGCAGTGATAACGCTTTAGTGTCCGTTCCTTCTCCTGACGAAAACAAATTGAGTTTGTCCGCTGCATCGGAGTAGCGGCCTTCGTCATACAGCGCCAAGGCTTCCTTGTACGCATTTGCGTTCTCTGGCTCGAAAGTTTCCGAAAGAAGAGGTTGTAGATCCTGGTGGCTAATGCTCGTTGCACGCTCGCTTTGCTGCTCCGGAGGAAAACGAAATTCGAAGGGAGGGAAGAAACTCCCGTCCTCGACCACGGTCCCGTTCGCACTCGCTCCAACGTGACCGGGTTGATCTGAGGACTTCCGGTAGAAAAAGGAACCCGGGAACTCGACGGTCTCGAACTTCGAGAAAAGAACGTGCGAAGTTTCACTCGCCGCAACAAGCAGCCACCCACCGTCTCTAAGGGATCGATGGAAACGGTGAATCACCTCTTGGGCCGTCGCCGGCGCGAGATACATCAGCACGTTGCGGCACACAATCAAGTCGGTTGCATTCGTATTGCTCAGAAGGGTCGGGTAGGCATCTTCCGCCAGATTGAGGTAAGAAAAAGCCACCATCTTCTTGATGTGCGGCAGAAGTTCGAACAGGCCTTCTTTGTTTTGCCGGAAGTATCGTTGTTTTAGCCAGCTGGGCGCATTTCGGAACGACCAGTCACTGTAAACCCCTTCAGATGCTTTGCGAAGAAACCGCGGATTGATGTCCGTTGCAATGACAGTGATGTTCCAATCGGCGAGGTCGGGAATCAGTTGGGTGAGAAGAATTGCGATCGAATAGGCCTCTTCCCCGCTGGCACAAGCCGCACTCCATATCCTGAGGCGTCGCTCCGTTCCGCGCCTGGAACGAATCAGCGGCGGAAGGATTTGCTCTTCCAGAATCCTGAAGTGGTTTTCGTCGCGAAAAAAATAGGTCTCGCCGACCGTGAGGTGGCTGGCGAGGATTTGGATCTCGTGGTTTTCAGTAGATGCCGCCAGCAGCCGGCCGAGGAATGAATGGATATCCTCGATCCCCAGCTCCCGAGCTGCAGCTTCGACCCCGCGCGCCAAGTCGGGCCAGCGGTCTCTGGGAAAACGCAGCCCAAGCCTCAACTCCACGGCCTCACCGAGTTGACCCAGTCGTTGTTCGGAAAGCGTCATGTGCATCCTTGCACCACTCGCGTCAAAGAGACAGATTCCGCCCCTCTGCCCCCTGTATCGCGTGCTCTAAAGTCTGTTCTTCTTCGAGCGAAAGGAATGTGTCCAGATCGTGGATGAGTACGATTCCATCCGGAAGTTTCAGAACGCCTTCGACATAGTCCGTGGCCGGAACGATCTGCCCGGCCTTGACGATCTCCGATTCGGCGATTCCCAATAATCCCAATACCGTATCCACCTCCAGTCCGACCGCCCGTGTTGAGGAATTTGCGATAATCAGATGGTCCGTCAGGCGAGGTTCCCGTTCCGGCAAACCAAACCTCCTTCGAATCTTCATCACAGGCACTACCAGACCGTGGACATTGATCACGCCCGCAACAATATCCGGGGCTCGCGGCAGAGGTGTGATGTCGACAATGCGAAGAATCCTTTGGACGGCATTGAGATGGAGTGCGTAACGACGGTCGTCAAGAACAAAGACAATGATCTGCATGAGGTTATTCATGTCTTTATAACTGTTTCTGTATTCGCGCGCGTACTAAATAGCATTACTACGCGTGAATATCAAACACTCCTCTGGGCACGGCCGGATTTTTGGCGCTCGTGGACAGGTACGAACGACCTCGCGAAGAATGACCCCGAGCCGTCTCTCGCTGACTTTGCGTGCCAGCCAGGCGGGCGGCGGCGCCGGCATCGCGGCCGAGGACCATGATTCCGGCAAGCAACGCGAAAGGCGGATAGAACATCGCCTTCCGGTAGCCGGCCTCGCGCGCGTAAAAATCTTCGAGGTATCGATGGACCTTCGGATCAGTCAATGCCGCCTCCGCCTGCAGGGCAGAGCTGTCCAAATTGTGGTTTCGGTTCTGCCTGCAGTGCACGATGGTCTTGGATTCCAGCAATGTGGCCTGTCGGAAGGTCTGGTTATTACATGAAGCCATGGAGTCGCAGGATAAGTGCTTTTCCCCGCCTTGGCCAGACGGGGTGCCGCGAAGCGGCGGGGCGGTTCGACCAACAAAATCAATTTATTGAAAGCACCACCCCGGCGCTTCGCGCCACCCCTCCTCGACGAGGAGGGGAAAACGCTTCTCCCTGATTTCGCCTCATTGGGACAGCAGTGCCTGCAGGGAGAGAGTAGAATGTTGCGAATTCGAATCAAGGAGACAGGCGTGGGCGTACTCCTATCAACCGATCTTTCAGACCCTGAAGCAGTTCCCTATTTTCTGTGGGACGCCCTGACACTGCGGGAATTCAAGGAATTGCTTCGATCGGCTTCGCCAGACAAACGCGCGCGCCTGCTTGGAAAACTGTTGCGAGAGGCGCGCGACAGCGATGTCTGGCAGTTTGTCTCACCGGCCGACGTCTTCGCCGAGTGGCAGGCCCTCGTCCCGCACCTTGGAAGGCGCCTCGGTTTTTGGGAGTTCCTACTTGGCAAAGGGAGGGACTCGTTGGAAGGAAGTAACGGAGGTCTCACTCCCGCCCAACTGGCGTGGGTGCTGAGCCAGATACGAATTGATGATGACCTGGTTGCACCCGGCGATGTGTCCGCCCGGGAACTTCGCGACTACCTCCACGAGCTAACAACACGTCTCACTCGCCTCGCGTTTCCTGAAACTAAATAAGTCCCTAATCAGAGGAGGCTGATCGGGTCGACGTCCACAATCACCTTGGTCGGTCCGATCTTCTGTTCCTCGAGGTGTTGTTGAAGCCGGTGCAGGGCGTCGTGAAGGGCGGGACGCGACGATGACTTCAGCAGGAGCTGGTGGCGGTAAATCTGTTTCAGTCTTTCCAGGGGCGCGGGCGCCGGACCAAGAATGCGGATGGAATCGTTTCGTACAGAATCCAGAAAATCGCTGACTTTGCGTGCCAGGCGGGCGGCGGCGCCGGCGTCGCGGTCGAGGACCATGATTCCGGCCAGCGACGCGAAAGGCGGATAGAACATCGCCTTCCGGTAGCGGGCCTCGCGCGCGTAAAAATCTTCGAAACGATGCGTGGTGGCGAGCTGGAAGGCGTAGTGATCCGGAAAGTAACTCTGAATGATCACCTCTCCCGGCTGCGAACCCCGGCCCGAGCGGCCGGCCACCTGCGTGAGCAGTTGAAACGTCCGTTCGGCGGCGCGGAAGTCCGGAAGCGCCAGGGCCGCGTCCGCCGCGACGACGCCCACCAGGGTCACGTTTGGAAAGTCGTGGCCCTTCGCGATCATCTGCGTCCCGACGACGATGTCGATATTACCGGCGCGAAAATCGCCCAGGATGCGCTGGTAGTCGCGGAGGTGACGCATCGTGTCGCGATCGATGCGGGCGACGGCGGCGTCCGGGAAAAGCGCTTTCAGGTCGGCCTCGATCCGTTCCGTCCCCTCCCCGACGTAGTGGATGTATTCGCTGTTGCAGTCCGGGCAGCGGGAAGGCGGCTTCTTCGAGAACCCGCAGTAGTGGCAAAGGAGACGGCCGATCCCTTTATGAAACGTCATCGCGACGCTGCAGGAGGTGCACGTGAACGTGAGCCCGCACTTCCGGCACAGCAGAAACGCCGCAAATCCCCGGCGGTTCAGCAGAATCATGGTCTGCTCGCGCCGCTCCAGACGTTCGGCGGCCGCATCGAGCAGCCGCTTCGAAAACAGAACCGGCTTTCCCTGCCCGCTGTATTCGTCGCGCATGTTCACGATCTCGACGGCCGGCATCGACCGGTCCTCCACCCGCGTCGCCATCGGAACATAGGTGTATTTCTTCGCTTCCGCGTTTCTGAAAGACTCCATCGACGGCGTCGCCGAACCCAGCACCGCGGCGCATCCCGCAAACTTCGCGCGCATGACGGCGGTGTCCCGGCCGTTGTAGCGCGGCAGCTCTTCCTGCTTGAACGTCGTCTCGTGCTCCTCGTCGACGACGATGAGGCCGATGTTGTCGAGAGGAGCGAACACGGCGGATCGAGTACCGATCACAATCGGGATGCTCCCGCTGCGGATACGGAGCCACTCGTCGATGCGCTGGCGCTTCGTCAACGAGCTGTGGAGGATCGCGGTCATGCCGGGAAAGCGTTCGGAAAAGCGTTGAGTCAGCTGGGGAGTCAAACCGATTTCGGGAACGAGAATCAGCGTGCTCTTGCCCTGCCCGAGAAAGTGTTGGGCGGCGCGGAGGTAGACCTCCGTCTTTCCACTTCCCGTGACTCCATGCAGCAACACCGTGTGAAACCCCGGCGTTTCCTGAATCGCGAAGAGGGCTGAAAGCTGATCCGTGGTCAGCAGCCTGTCGTCGCTGCGCGGCGTTCGGGCCGCAGGCGGCGCCTCCACGTTTCTGGCGACATGCTTCGGCGTGATTCCCGGGGGAAGGGCCGCTTTGAGAACTTCGCCGAAAGGCGCGAGATAGTAGTCCGAAATCCATCGGCAGAGTTTGAAGACGTCGGGACCAATGAGCGGCTGCGGGTCGACCACCTTCAGAATCGATTGAATCTCGAAACCCGCCGGAGCGTCTTTGCGCAACCCCACCACAAAGCCGTCCTCTTCGTGTTTCCGGAAAGGCACGACGACGCGGCTGCCGATTTCGACCGGGTCGGTCAGCTTGTAAACAAAGGATCGTGACAGAGGCAGGCAGACCGCGATTTCCACATACATCGATTACGCACGCAGTCTGGAGAGCTCGGCGCGAATCTGCTTCATGTCTTCCCAGACTTCGCGTTTCTTGTCCGGCGAACGGAGAAGGTAGGCGGGATGGAACGTCGCAATGACGCGCATGCCGTCCATATCGTGAAATTTTCCGCGCAGCTTGGAGATGGGCTGCGTGGTCTGCATCACCGTCTGGGCGGCAAACGTGCCCAGACAGCACACAATCTTCGGTTGGATCGCCGCCAGTTGCTTCCTCAGGAACGGATTGCACGCCGCGACTTCGTCCGGCTCCGGATTCCGGTTTTCCGGCGGGCGGCACTTGAGGACGTTGCAGATGTAGACGTCGTCGCGTTTGATATCGATCGATTCGATGATCTTGGTGAGCAGTTGTCCGGCGCGTCCAACGAAGGGCAGACCCTGCTGATCTTCGTCGAAGCCCGGAGCCTCGCCCACGAACACAAGCTCCGCTTTCGGATTGCCCGAGCCGAAGACGATATTGGTGCGCTTCGGCGCCAGCTTGCAGCGCCGGCAGTCGCCCATTTCCTGGCGAACGGCGTCGAGCGTGGGAACGCCGGTCTCAACCGGCAGGGAAGGCGTCTTCGGCTGAGTGTGAATTTCCAGAGAGGTCACCCCGATGTCGCGAAAAAACTCGAGTTGTGAAATCAGTTCGTTCATTTGAAACGCAGCCGCGGATCGGCCCCAAGAACCGCCCGCGGCTACTTCGAAAGGAGTCTGGCGACACGATCGAGGATACGGTCGGCTAACTCCGGCTTGCTCATGGATGGCACATCTTCCGTGCCCCCGTCCGCATCGATGATCGATGCACGACTTGTATCGCTGTCGAAGGCCGAATCGGGTCCACTTACCGGGTTCACGACCACAAGATCGAGGTTTTTGGATTTGAGCTTCTCGCGGCCGTTGGCCAGGTGGTTCTCGGTTTCCGCCGCAAATCCCACCAGGATCGTGCCGTTCTTCATGGTTCCGAGTTCCTTGAGGATGTCCGCGGTGGGCTCGAATTCCACGCTCAGGCCGCCGGATCGCTTCTTGATTTTCTGCGGGGCCACCGACGCGGGCCGGAAATCCAGGGGGGCCGCCGCCTTGATGACGACGTCCGCGGCCGCCGCCTTTTCCAGAACGGCCCGGCGCATCTCTTCCGTGGTCCGGACGCGGATCACACCTGGGAAGTCGAATTCGGTCGGACCCGAAATCAACGTCACATCGGCGCCACGGTCGCGCGCGGCGCGGGCGATGGCGAAACCCATTTTCCCGGACGACCGGTTGCTGATAAAGCGGACCGGATCGATGTCCTCGACGGTGGGGCCGGCAGTCACCAGGACGCGGCGGCCTTTCAGGTCCTTTGACCGCTGAAGCAGGTTGGAAACGTAGTCGACGATGGTCTCGACCGGGGCGAGCCTTCCCGGACCGTAGGTGTTGCAGGCCATCCGTCCGGTCTCCGGATCGATGACACGAACGCCGCGGCCGGTAAGCGTCTTCAGGTTCGCCTGGACCGACGGATGATTCCACATCCGCGCGTTCATCGCCGGCGCGATGACGACCGGGGCAGTCACGGCAAGGTGAAACGTGGTGAGGAAGTCGTCCGCAATGCCGCCCGCCAGCTTGGCAATCGTGCCGGCGGTTGCCGGGGCGACGAGAAACAGGTCGGTCTCCTGCGCCACGAGGATGTGATCGAACGCGCCCTCAAAATCGGCGCCCCTGGCGGTGGCGGAAGGGCTTTCAAAGATGTCGACGTAAACCTTGTGGCCGGAAAGCGCGCGAAACGTGAGCGGCGTGACAAATTGCGTGGCGCCCCTCGTCATCATGACGACGACGTCGAAGCCCCGGTCCTGCAGGCCCCGCAGAATCTCTGCGGCCTTGTAGCACGCAATGCCTCCGCTGACGCCTAGCGCAACTTTCACTGTTCCTTTTTTTCTTCCTTGGGGGCGGCCTTCTCGGGAATGCTGAATTCAATCAGCCCCTGAAGGATTTCTTTTTGAGCAATCTGCGTCGGCTTGTGACTCGGCTGCTTGATCTTGGGCTGGCTTCCTCCCTGGATCTGCCGCGCGCGAAGCGCGGAAAGGATGACGAAGCGGTATTTGCTGTCGATGTTGTCGGGAATCGTAATCAAACTGTACCTCCGAAGGAAGCGATGATCTCCTCGATGCGGTGCTTCTGGTGCGACGCGACGGCGCTGCCGCAGCGGACAATGGACTCGAGAAGCAGAATGGAATTTTCCAAAACGTCGTTCACGATGATGTAATCGTAATCACGATAAAAAAGGATCTCGCCTTTTGCGATGTCGAGCCGGCGCCTGATGGCTTCGTCCGACTCGAGCATCCTCGACCGCAGCCGCCTCTCCAGTTCAACGAAGGACGGCGGCAGACTAAAAACGGCAATCGCGTCTTCAAACTTCGTTTTCACCTGACGCGCTCCCTGAACGTCAATGTCCAGGATGATGTCCTTGCCGGCCTCCAGCTGCTGCTCTACAAATGATCGCGCGGTGCCATAAAGCTGGCCGTAGTATTCCGCATACTCCAGAAACTCGCCCCGTTCGACCATCCCGAGGAACGTGGGCCGGTCGACGAAGAAGTAATCGACACCGTTCTGTTCTCCACCGCGAGGCTGCCGTGTCGTGTACGACACGGAGAACCTCAGGTCTCGAAAAGTCCGGAGTAGGTTTTGAAGTAAGGTTGTCTTGCCCGAACCCGAGGGCGCTGAGACGATGTACAGGTTTCCGCGCATTTAAAAGGCGTCGCTGAAAACCAGTTACTCTACCTTATTATTCAATGTTTTGCACCTGCTCCCGCAGCTTTTCGATTTCCACCTTCGTTTCGATGGCCGCCTGACCGATGCCTTTGCCCAGTTCATTGAGGCCGGAAGTCTTTGAAAGGATGGTGGTGACCTCGCGGTTCATTTCCTGAAGGATGAAGTCCATCCGTTTGCCGGCCTCATCTCCGAGAGTCTTCAGGCCGGCGAACTGATCGAGGTGGCTGCGCAGGCGCGTGGTCTCCTCGGCGATGTCGCAGCGCTCGGCATAAAGGAGGGCCTCCATCTCCAGCCGGTTACTGTCCGCAGCCAGTTGAGGCGCCAGTTCGGTCACGCGCGCGACGAGCTGCTGGCGGTAGTACTCGACGAACTTGTCGGCGCCGGCCAGAATCGTTTCCAGGTGCCCGGCGATCGTGGCGATCCGGCGGTCGATGTCGGCCATCAGGGACCGTCCTTCGATGGTGCGCATCTCGCGGAGTTGCGCGGCCGCATTGTCCGTGGCTTCGGCGACCTTCTGCCCGATGATGTCGAGTTCCTCTTTCGAAAGATCGGACGTCGAAATGGTGACCAGATTCGGAAGCTTGGCCACCATCTCGAGTGTGAGGTCGCCCTGGATGGCGTAATTCTTCTTCAGGTCGACCATCAGCTCCGAATACGCCTTGACCAGCGCGTGATTCACGTCGAGCTTGATGTTCTCGCGCTTGTAGTCGACGCGGACAAACACATCCAGGCGTCCACGCTTGAACTGTGCGGAAAGCCTCTGCTTGATGAGGTTTTCGAATGCCTGGAACTCTCCGGGCATCTTGACGTGAATGTCGATGTACCGGTGGTTGACGCTTTTGATTTCGATGAGAACCGTCAGGTTGTTCGCCTCGACCCGTGAGGAGCCGAACCCGGTCATGCTGTAAATCATGTGTTTCAACTGCCCGCTTTGGCCGGGCTCTCCTGGAGTGTCAGCAGCCGCGAGTAAAGACCGCGACGCAAGACGAGTTCTTCATGGGCGCCGATCTCTTTCACGCGGCCCGATTCCAGAACGACAATGCGGTCGGCATGGCGGATCGTGGAAAGCCGGTGCGCGATCACGATCGTCGTGCGGCCCTGCATCAGGTTGTGCAGAGCCTGTTGCACCAGGGCCTCCGACTCCGAATCCAGCGACGAGGTGGCCTCATCCAGAATCAGGATCGGCGCGTTCTTCAACAACGCCCGCGCAATCGAGATCCTCTGGCGCTCGCCGCCCGACAGCCTCAAACCACGCTCGGCAATGCGTGTGTCGTAACCGTCGGGCAAACCGGCAACGAAATCATCGACCAGCGCCGCCCGTGCGGCGCGCCGCACTGCGTCTTCGGACGCTGTGGGATCGCCGTAGGAGATGTTAGCGCGAATGGTGTCGTTGAAGAGGATCACATCCTGCGTGACCACCGCGATTTTCCTTCGCAGCGACTGGAGGTCGAACTCCCGGACATCGCGGCCGTCGATGGAAATCCGGCCGGCGGTGACGTCGTGAAAGCGCGGCACGAGATTGACGAGTGTACTCTTTCCCGCGCCGCTGGGCCCGACGACGGCCAGGACCTCGCCCTTGCCGAGGGTCAACGACACCTCCGTCAGCACGGGCTCGGCAGGGTTATAGGCGAATCCGACATTCTCGAAGTCGATCCGCTCCTTCAGCGTTTCGAACGGCGCGCGGCCGGTTCCGGTCTCCGGCTGAAGGGCAAGAATCTCAAAGATCCGACCCGAAGCGCCGGAGGCCTGCTGAAAAGAATTGTTGATTCCGCTGATCCGCCGCACCGGATCGTACAGCTTGATCAGCGCCACAATAAACGCGACAAACAGCCCGGCCGTCATGCGCTGACCGATGATCTGAGACCTGGCATAGAGGAGAAAGCCCGTGATCACGAATACGCCCAACACCTCCATCAGGGGCGACGAGAGCGAATGCGTCATCTTTTGCCGGACGTTCAATCCAAAGATGCGTTGCGTGATCCGCCTGAATTTTCCCGCCTCGGCCTTCTCCATCGTGAACGCCTTGACGATCCGGTTGCCGGCGATGGTTTCATACAGCACGTTCGCCATATCCGCCATCTCCTGCTGATTCGATTTGCTCAGCGTTCGCAGCTTTCTGCCGAACCAGACCGTGGGATAAAACACCAGCGGAAGGACGACGAGCGACAATGACGCCAACTTCCAGTCGATGGCGAAGATCGCGATCAGCAGAAACAGAAAGATCGCGGACTGCTTGAGAAACTCCGCCAGCGTTTCCGACGCCGCTGTCTGGATTCTCTCGACATCGGCGGAAACTCTTGAGATCAACTCGCCGGTCGGATTGAACTGAAAGAAACGCAGCGGCTGATGCAGAATCCTTTCGAAAACGTCATTTCGAAGGTCGCGAACGACAGCCTGGCCCAGATACGTGGTGACACCGATCGAGCCGTACTCCGCAAGAGCCTTCAGGAACGTTGTGGCGATGAGGAGGACCAGGAAGGTCGAGCCGTCCACCGCTCCGAGTCGAATGCTCCTGCCCACCAGCGGAATCTCAATCACCGGAGAGGATGACGCCCGAAGGACCGTGTCAAAGATGAGGCCGATCAGAAAAGGGGAAACCGCTTCGAGCACGCCGACGATCGCAACCAGAACCAACGACAAGGCCAGCAGCACGGAATGTGGCCGTACATACGCAAGTAACCGCTTCACGCCACGACCTTCAATTTCTTGAATGGCACCACCCCGGCGCTTCGCGCCACCCCTGCTCGTCGAGGAGGAACCGTCCGAATTGCGGTTTCGGTTCTGCCTGAAATGCATGATGGTCTTGGATTCCAGTGAAGTGAGCTGTCGGAAGGTGTGGTTTTAATATCAAACCGTGGAATCGCAGGACGAGGACTTTTTCCCCGCCTTGGCCAAGGCGGGGCGCCGCGAAGCGGCGGGGCGGTTCGTCCAAGAAAATCAATTCTCGAAAGCACCACCCCGGCGCTTCGCGCCACCCCTCCTCGTCGAGGAGGGGAAAACGCTTTTCCTCGATTTCGCATTATTACTGGACCAGCAGTGCCTCGTTGAGGAGGGGCGACGGGATGTTGCCGCCTCGTCATACGCTCACGCCCACCGTGGCCCGCACCTTTTCCTCCACATCTTTCGGCTTTTGCATGCGCAGAAGCTGGCGCGCGAGGTCGTGGAGTTCCGAAAAGGAAACGGAGCGTATCATTTTCCGGATCCGGGGGAGCGCGGGAAGGCTCACCGAAAGCGAAGTGAAACCCAGGCCGAGCAGAACCGCGGCCGATGGCGGATCGGCAGCCATCTCGCCACAAACCGTGATCGGTTTTCCCGTCGGTTGCAGCAGCGAATACACCTGATTCAGACAGCGCAGGATCGCCGGGTGGAATGGATTGTAAAGGTGCATCACCGACTGGTCCGACCGGTCGACCACCAGGTAGTACTGGATCAGATCGTTCGTCCCCAGACAGAAAAAATCCACGCGCGACGCCATAAGGTCGCAGGTGAGCGCGGCCGCCGGCGTTTCAATCATCACGCCGACAGGAACCTTCAAATCGTATCGGTGGCCTTTGCGATCGAGTTCCTGCTTCACGTCGGCGATGATCTCCCGCGCGGCATCCAGATCGTCGACGGTGGATACAAACGGCAGCAGGATGCGGGCGGTTCCGTGCACCGACGCGCGATAGAGCGCCCGCAACTGCGTTTTGAAGACGTCCTGGTTCTCAAGACAGAACCGCAGTCCGCGAACGCCGAGATTGGAGTTCACGCCATCCCAACTCTTCTGGTCGATACCGACGTCGATCGTTCGGAACGTGACGGGCGCCGTTCCCGCTGTCTTGAGCACCTGCGCATAGTCGGAGGCCAGCGATTCCTCGCCGGGTTGATGACCTTCGCGGAAAAAATCGAATTCCGTCCGGTACAGCCCGATCGACTCGCAGCCGGTAGCGACGACCGCATCTACTTCTTCCCTGAAGTTGATGTTCGCGCCCAGCGAAATCGTGACGTGATCGGTGGTAACCGCCGGTTTCGCCGAACCGGATGAACGGCGGGCGGCCCGTTGACGGTCCTTCATCCGCGGCTTGTATTCCTCGACGGTCTCCTTCGAGGGCGAACACACCACAAAACCACTGTCGCCATCGATGATCAGAAGCTGCCCGGGTGCTATTCCCGAGAGATCTTCGACTCCGACGATCGCGGGAATCTCGAGCGAACGCGCCATGATGGCCGTGTGTGAGAGCGGACTGCCCGTTTCGGTCACAAGCCCGACGATGCAGCGGGACCGCAGTTCAAACAGAATCGACGGCGGAATCGCGCGGCCCACGAGAATCGCATCGTAGGGCAGTTTCTTGAAAGCCGGTTGCGCGTTGGTCTTCAGATTGTGCAGGAGCCTGCGCACAATGTCGTCAAGGTCGCCGCGGCGCTCGCGAAGATATTCATCCTGAAGCTTGTCGTACGCTTCGAACAATTCATCGCTGACCTGCTGGATGGCCCACTCGGCATTGATCTGATCGGCGCGGATCTTGGCGATGATGCGGTCGACGAAGAGCTTGTCCTGAAGGATCAGCAGATGGGCGTCGATCAGAAACGACGACTCCGGACCGCTGCGTTTCTTGAGCTGGGTCTGCATCCGGAGAAGCTGTTGGCGCGACTTTTCAACGGAACGATTGAAACGTTCGGATTCGTCGTTGACGTGATCGAGCTTGAGTTTGTAATTGAAGGAGATGAACTGCGGATCGAAGGCCCGGACCGCGTGCCCGGCGGCCACCCCGGGCGACGCGATCACTCCGCGAATGATCTTCTCGGAATCCTTCATCTGTTCATCCCGAAAGGTACTCGCATACTTTTTCCAGCGCCTCTTCCTCGTCGGCGCCTTCCGCCCGGACGTGCAGCGTGCATCCGAAACGAGCCGCCAACAGGAGAATGCTCAGGATGCTGCGCGCGTCCGCCTCGACCGATTGGGGTTCCCCGGCGCGAACCAGCACGATGCTCGATTGAAACTGCTGCGAAAGTTGCACCAGCTTGGCGGCGGCCCTGGCATGGAGACCAAGCTCGTGGCCAATGACAACCTCCCGCTCTTTCATGGCTGCTTCGGGGGAGACAACAGTTCGCTTGCAATATAGATGCTGCTCTGGCCGTTGTCGCGGATCAGTTTTGCCACAGACGCCAGAGACTGCCCCTCTCCAAGCTGAACGAATTTGATCAGCATCGGCAGGTTTACGCCCGTAATGATCTCCACTTTGCCGTGATCGAGAAATGTCGAAGCGATATTGGTAGGCGTTCCGCCAAACATGTCCGTGAGGATCAACACGCCTCCCGGCGTGCGGACGCGCTCAATGGCCTTGCCGATATTCGAGGCTGCGGTATCGACATCGTCGTGCCATCCCAGCGAAACAGCCGCCACATTGTGGACTTCACCGACGATCTGTTCGGCCGCGTTCAGGAGCTCGATTGCGAGCCGCCCATGTGTAACGATCAGGCCACCGACCATAGTGTTTAATCTAGCACGACCGCCGGCATCGGCCTTTCATTAACGCGGAGTTGAAAGACGTCCGGCCGCGCATAGTGCCCCACCACGTCAAAATCGTATTTCGAGCGGGCGATCTCGCCGGGGTCGATCTCCGCCGTAAGGATCCCATCTTCGTTGTAAAGAGGTCCGGCCATCACCTGCCCGAGCGGTCCGATAATGGCGCTGCCGCCCCGCATGATGACGGTGTCCGGATCGTTGCCGTGGACCCCGGCATAATCCGCCGGACAGTTCCGGCGCCGCAGATGCTGGCACGCCGTAAACACAAAGCAGCGGCCCTCCAGCGCAACGTGCTGCATGGACGAAAGCCAGGTGTCTCGATCGTCGGCGGTGGGAGCGCAATAGAGCTGGATGCCTTTGGAGTACATCGTCATCCGCAGCATCGGCATATAGTTTTCCCAGCAGATGACGGCGCCCAGTTTCCCGAGAGGCGTGTCATAAACCGGCATGGTGGAACCGTCGCCGAAACCCCAGACGATGCGCTCCATCGCTGTCGGCATGAGTTTCCGATGCTTTCCAAGAAACGTTCCGTCATCGGCGAAGAAAAGAACGGTGCAGTAGAGCGTTCCGATTTCCTTCTCGATCACGCCAATCACCAGGTGGACACCGCAATCCTTTGCGGCTTTCGACAGGACGCCGGTGGCCGGCCCCGGAACGTCAATGGCGCTTTCGAAGTAACGCCTGAAATCGTTTCGGCCTTCGGCGGTCCTCAAGCCCACTCGCGCGCCGAAGTCGAGACCTTTGGGGTAGGCCGAAACAAACGCTTCGGGGAAAACCACCAGTTTCGCGCCGGTCTTCGCGGCATCCCGAATGAGGTCGCGAACTCTGGCAAGCGTCCCTTCCACGTCGAACACCGCCGGACAGCTCTGCACCACGGCAGCCGTGAACTTTGTCATGCGCGTGATTGTACAACGACCACCCGGGCGGGGCTACACCACCCCGTCCCGCCACGCCACATCTTCTAAAGGAGTCGTTCTTACATGAAACCCTGGAGTCGCAGGACAAGGACTTTTCCCCGCCTTGGCCAAGGCGGGGTGCCGCGGAGCGGCGGGGCGGTTCGTTCAAAAGCACCACCCCGGCTCTTCGCGCCACCCCTCCTCGTCGAGGAGGGGAAAACGCCTTTCCTCGATTTCGCCTTATTGGAACAGCTACACCTTCTCGACGTCGCGGTGGGAGACCTTAACCCGGTACTTGAGGTGTTCGACATGCCGGGCGAGTTCATTCGCGATCATCACCGACCGGTGGCGGCCGCCGGTGCAACCGATGGAGATCGTGACGTAGGACTTCCCTTCCTTCTCGTAGTGGGGAAGAAGGAAATCGACGAGGCCGTGAAGATGCTTCAGAAACTGACTGGTCGTTTCCTGGGAATTCATGAAATCGACCACTGCGGCGTCGTTGCCGGTGAGGGGTTTCAGATGAGGAACAAAGTGAGGATTCGGAAGGAACCGGACGTCGAAAACGAGATCGGAGTCGATGGGCACCCCATATTTGAATCCGAAACTGACCAGCGAAACGAGCAGATGCTGCGAGTCCTGTTCCTCGAACAGCCCGGAGACGTGCTGGCGCAATTCGTGAATGGTGTATTGAGAGGTGTCCATCACGTTATCGGCGCCCAGCCGGATCGGCGCGAGCAGTTCGCGTTCGCGGGCGATCAGGTCCAGAACCGGAAGGTTCGGGTCCAGCGGATGGGGCCGCCGCGTCTCGCTGAACCGGCGGACGAGAACGGGGTCGGACGCTTCGAGGAACCAGAGTTCGGTCCGGATGCCCGGCTGTTTTTTCAAATCCGCGAAGATCTGCGGGAAGTCGGAGAGGTTTTCGGCTTCGCGTGCGTCGATGACGACGGCGGCTTTACTGGTTTCCCCCTCGGATTTGAGGATCAGATCGAAAAATTTCTGGAGGAGACCGACAGGCAGGTTATCGACGCAGTAGAAGCCCCGGTCTTCAAGCGCCCGGAGGAAAGTGCCTTTTCCGGAGCCGCTCAAGCCGGTGATGACCAGAAACTGGGAAGACTTCATAGGAAATTTCGAATTGCGGATTGCGAATTTCGAATTGGGCCGAGCCGATTGTGCCCGCTAAATTCGCGATTCGCAATTCGAATGTGGCAAATGTTTCAGGCTTCCGGCTCAATCCAGCCGATGTTGCCGTCCTTTCGTTTGTAGACGACGTTGAGACGTTCGGTTTCCGCGTTGCGGAACACGAGAAAGGCGTTGTCCGAATCGGCGACGGTGACTGCAGCGTCGTCCACGCTCATGGGTTTGGCTGCGATCTCGTGAGTGCGGACGATCCGCGGAAGCCGCTCGCCGAGCACTTCCTCCGCCTCGACCACGGACGCGGCAATCACGCCATTTCCGTTGGACCGCCGCTTTCGGGCCTGATTGCGTCCCTTCGATTTGAGGATCTGTTTTTCGATCTTGTCCAGCACGGCGGCGATCGAGGTGTACATGTCGCTGGAAACCTCTTCGCCGTGATGGAAATCGTGACGGGTTTTGATGTTCACTTCGGCCACGTGCCGCTGGTGCTTTTCAACCGTGAGGATGAAGTGTGCCTCCATAATGTCCTCGCCGATTCCGCGAAGACGCTCCATCCGGTCTGTTGTGAATTTTCGAATAGGCTCGGAGATGTCGATGTGCCGACCCGTAATATCTACCTTCATTGATCCTCCCGGAAATTACGAACGAAGGCGGCGCTGATGGGTACTCGGAATCTTCAGGTCTTCGCGATACTTCGTGATACTGCGGCGGGTGACCGAGATTCCTTCCTCCTTCAGCATCTGGGCAATCTTCTCATCAGTCAGAGGGTTTCGGGCGTCTTCCATCTCGATGAACTTCTTCACCTTGCGTTTCACAATGAGCAGCGAGGTCCCGTTCCCCATCGGCCCGTTCACGGCCTCTGAGAAAAAGAAGCGGAGCTCGAATACGCCTTGTGGTGTGTGGGCAAACTTGTTGGCGACCGCCCGGCTGACAGTGGAGGGATGTACCCCGACTTCTTCCGCCACGTCCTTGATCATCATGGGTTTCAGACAATCGATCCCTTTGTCCAGAAACTCCGTCTGTCTTCGGATGACAGCTTCGCAAACCTTCACGATGATGTGTTTCCGCTGCTCGATGTTCTTCAGTAATTGCACAGCGGACTTGAAACAATCCTTGACGTAGTTCTTCACATCCTTGTTCAGGGAGTCGCGCTCAAGCATATGACGGTACGTGGGACTCAAACGCAGCTGTGGCACCTCGTCCTCGTTGGTGACCACGGTGTACTGGCCGCCGGCCACTTTGACAATGAAGACGTCCGGCTCGATCAGTCGGGGCTGGGCGCGGTTGTACTTCTGACCGGGGCGGGGATCCAGATGCTTGATGATCTCGATCGCCTCCATCGTCTCGTCCAGGGGCCGGCCCAGCGCCTTCGCAATTTCCTTGAACTGTTTGTTCTGCAGCTTGTGCAGGTGCTCGCCGACGACCGCCGAACACACTTCGTCGTCCTCGCCGAGGATGCGCAGCTGGATCATCAGGCACTCGCGAAGGTCGCGTGCCGCCACACCCGGCGGATCGAACGCCTGGACGACTTCAAGGCCGGCCTGCACCTCTTCGAGGGTGTGCTCGCCGCTCTCTGCGATTTCCTCCAGAGAGATCGGAATTTCTCGGCCGTTTTCATCGACTGCGGCGAGATAGCCGTCCTCGTTGAGATTTCCGATGATCGAGTGGCATGCAAAACGGACCGGCTCATCGACGGTCGCCAGTCCCAGCTGCCACTCGAGGTGGTCCGTCAGCGTCTGCGCTTTCGCCAGAAAGTTCTCGAACGAAGGCTTCTCGAAAACTTCCGTCTCTCGCGGACGCGATGCGCCGTCGTTGAGGTAATTGTCGAAGCTTTGAAAATCGATATCCCCGTACGGATCCTCCGCGGCTTCCGGTTCGGTGGGAACCGTGTCGGCGGTTTCCTCGACGGTGACTTCGCGTTCGTTCACTTCCTTGTACTTGGTATCGTCGGCTTCCGCGACGGCGTCCGGCGTATCCAGACGTATTTCAGCGGTTTCCTGTTCCGTGGTTTCGACGATTTCGGTGCCTTCTTCCAGCACCGGATTCTGAACCAGCTCCTGCTGAATCATTTCGGTCAGCTCGAGCTTATTCAAGGTCAGCAGACTGACCATCTGAACAAGGCCTGGAGTCAGGACCTGTTTCTGCTGAACTTTGACGTTCAGTTTGAGTTCGTGAAAAGACATAGGCGCGTACTTCTTAATTTAGACTGAAGTTCTCTCCGAGGTAAACCCGCTTCACTTCGCTGTCGTTTCCGAGTTCCAAGGGAGTTCCGGAACGAAAAATCGATCCGTTGTTGATGATATAAGCGCGGTCAGTGACCTGCAAGGTTTCTCTGACATTATGGTCGGTGATGAGAACCCCAATGCTCTTGGATTTCAAGTGCGCGATGATCTTTTGAATTTCGAGCACCGTGATCGGATCGATTCCCGAAAAAGGTTCATCCAGCAGGATGAACTTGGGTGAAATCACAAGAGAGCGGGCGATCTCCACACGCCGCCGCTCTCCACCGGAGAGGGTATCCGCCAGGCTTTTGCGGACCTGGACGATGCCGAACTCCTCCAGAAGCGATTCCAGTTTTTGACGACGTTCCTTGCTCGACAGGGGGAGTGTTTCCAGGATCGCCATGATGTTGGACTCCACGGTCAGCTTACGGAACACCGATGCCTCCTGGGGGAGATAACTGATGCCATTCTTCGCCCGCATATACATCGGCAGATCGGTGATGTTGTGACTGCCAAGGTACACGGAACCGGAATCGGGCCGCGTGAGGCCCACGATGATATAGAACGTCGTCGTCTTGCCGGCACCATTGGGTCCCAGCAATCCAACGACCTCTCCCTGCCCCACCGTCAGGTCGACGTCCCGGACGACGGCTCGCCCTTTATATGTCTTGGAGACTTTTACGGTCTGGAGAGCAATCATTTCCCTCTAAAAACGGAAGCCGGAACACGCCGTTTTGCTATTGTGGAGGACCGACCCGGTGCCGTGTCACCGCGCGTTGCGTGCCCGCGCCTTCCACTACGGCCATTCTAGCGCCGGAGACATTCACGGTGATACGGGGAGCACGCGTGGAGTTGCCGTCTCCAGTGTTCACTTCGGCGGCGGAACCGGTCAGAACGACCTGCTGAGTCCCGGCGTCATACACCGCCTGATCGCCAGTCCCGCGGCCTTCTCCGCGAATCACAACGACGTCGCCTTTCGCGGTGATTTCGGAAACCGAATTCTCCTTTTCCGTCGTTTTGACGACCATATCGCCCGAAGTGATCGACAGATCCTGCTTTTGCGCCTTCACCTTTCCGATGTAGTGCGCAACCCGGGTCTGATCGTCGTATTCCAGCATGTCGGCCCAGGCCCGGGTGTTATTCAGCGTCGAAAACACGTGTCCCGACGCCGTCGCACGAAAGACCTCGCCCGCCGCCGGCGCCTCAAGCCGGTCCGCCTCAATCGAGGCGGCGCCGCGATACAGGCGCACTTTGCCGTCGTAGATGATTTTCTCTTCGGTTCTAGTCACGCTGTCGGCCTTGACCAGGACCCGCTCGCCGGACTCCATCGAGATCGTCTGAACGTTTTTCGAGGCCGTCTGTATTTTCCGTTGATCGTCGATTTCGATCGTTCCCGCCTCGACCTGCATTCGATTGTCTGCAAGTTTCGCAGCGCCTTCGAGCCGGACCTTCGTTCCACCGTCTTCGGAATACGCGGTGTTGGCGCGGCCACTCTGTTCGCCTTTCCTGAACGTAAAGCGTCCTGCCTGGGTCAGCGAGACGAGTTGATTCGTGCGGCTGTCGAAGCGGGCATCGGTCTTGTCGGCAGACGTTTCGCTGTCGGTCGTTTTCAGAGTGGCGCGACTGGACGTGCTGAACGCGATCACGTCTCCGTTCCGGATCCGAAACGCTTTGCCGCTGACCCGCTTGTCGCCGACCTGAAGGACCGATTCGTCCTCGGTGGAAACCGAACCATCCGGGCTGCTCCAGATCCTGTTTGCGCGAAGGTAGCGGTCGCCGCCGAATTTCATTTCCGCGTTGACGCGCGCCTCCACGTGACTCAGGTCGCCGGTGGGCGTCATGAAGGCTTCCACCTCGTCGCCCGTCATCACGATATTTCCGTCGCGAGCGCTCTTTTTCAGTTCGGCATCGGTTCGCGCGAGAACGCCCTCGGTGATTCCATTCCGGGACAGCGTCGCGCGGACCGAGCCGGCGCGCAGGTTCCACGTCGCGCCGTCCTTCGGGCTCGTCGACTCGGACACCACGCCTCCCTCGACGTCAATCGTGCGGGGCTGGTGCGTGACCGGAGTGAGTTCGGCTCTCCCCCGCTGGCCGCGGATCCATCCGTTCGCGGACTTCACCAATACGTCTTCGGATGCTGCCGCCCAGTTCTCCCTTTCATGGAAGACGGCGGATCCCGACCGAAGTTCCAGACCTTGCGCCGTCCGGACGTTCACTCCTCCGGCAAGTTGGAGCAGGCCGGTGAGCATGCTGTAGGTCAGGCGGCCCGATTGCCCGGTCATCGAGCCGCTTCGCACAAAGTGAGTCGGCTTATCGGTCGCGATGCGGCGCTCGGCATGGTGATAAACAATCTCATCGGTGCGGGCGGTGGTCAGATCGTCGAGCTGCACTTCGACGTCGCCCTTGCACAAAATGTTTTCCGTTTTCTGATCGTAGTCACAGCCCTTGCTTTTCAGGATGCGCGCGGGCTCCCCTTCCTTGTCGCCAAAGATGGTGACGTCCACGTCCTGGAGCATGTTCTTTTTATCGGTAAATCCGAGATTGGTCCTGGCGTGAATTCGGAAGAGTGTCCGGTTACCTTCGGTCTTCTCAAAGTTGAAGTCGTCGGTTTTCAGCGCGAGTTCCGGGGGAAGCTGGGGCGGCCGCGGCCCCTGCTGCGGACTGTGACGGATCCGTGCCCAATAATTCCATGCAGGAATCGCGATTAAAACCATCACCAGGACCGGAAGCACGAAACGGAGAATGCGGACCAGCCGGTGAGTGAACAACCTCTCCAAACGCATTGGGGATAGCATACAATGCTTCCCGTTTCTCTCCAGACCTCGTTTCCAAAAGGAATGCTTATGACACAGCGCGTCAGAATCACCATTAACGGCAAGTTGTTTGAGAGCGACGTCGAACCGCGCCTTCTGCTGACGGACTTCATCCGCGGCGTTGCCGGCCTCACCGGCACGCACGTGGGCTGCGAAACCAGCATTTGCGGCGCCTGCACGATCCTGGCAAACGGACTTGCCGTGAAATCCTGCACCATGTTTGCGGTTCAGGCAGACGGTTCGGATCTGGTCACCATCGAAGGCATGGCCAAAGACGGTCAGCTTCATCCCCTGCAGCAGAGCTTCTGGGAGGAGCACGGATTACAGTGCGGGTACTGCACCACCGGAATGATCATGTGTGCACATCAACTGCTCGCGCGCAACGCAACGCCCACGGAAGCCGAGATTCGGGATGGGCTCACCGGCAACCTGTGCCGTTGCACCGGATATCAAAACATCGTGAAAGCCGTGCAGTCGGCCTCCGGAAAAATGCGGCAAACCCAAAACGTCGCCGCGGGCGACTGAGGAGGAGCGATGAAATACGTAGGACAGGCGATCAAGAGAAAAGAAGATCCGCGCCTCGTCTCCGGATCCTCATCGTTCGTGGACGACCTTGCGCTGCCCGGCATGCTCCATACGGCCGTCGCGCGGAGCATTCACGCCCACGCACGCATCAAGCGCATCGACATCTCGCAGGCCTGGAAACTGGCAGGCGTGACCGCGGTTGTGACCGGCGAAGAAATTGCGGGCAAGTGCGGCCCGATTCCCGTTGCGGGCGAGATTCACGGGATGAAGAAACCGGTGATGCATCTGCTTGCCGTCGGCAAGGTCATCTATGTGGGCCAGCCCGTTGCCGCCGTGGTGGCTTCGGACAAGTACATTGCCCGGGATGCCGCCGATCTGATCGAGATCGAGTACGAGCCGCTTCCCGCCGTCACGAACCCTGAAAAGGCGATCGAACCGGGCAGCCCCGTCATTCACGAACAGTTCTCGGACAACATTGCATATACGTTCGGCTTCGAAACGGGAAACACCGAAGAAGCCTTCAAGAACGCGGACGTCGTCGTCAAAGAGCGATTCGTGAATCAACGCCTCGCCCCCGTCTCGATGGAGACTCGCGGCGCCGTTGCGACCGTGCAGGCGCCCGACCGGGAACTCGTGATCTGGTCGTCGACACAGATCCCACACCTGTTAAAGACACAGCTCGCCGTGATGGTCGGCGTGCCCGAACACCGCACTCGCGTGATTACGCCGGAGGTCGGCGGCGGGTTCGGCAGCAAGCTGAATGTGTATGCCGAGGAAGGGCTCGTGGCGTACCTCGCCTTGAAGACCGGCAAGCCCGTGAAGTGGATCGAAGGCCGGCGCGAGAACCTCGCGTGCACGATTCATGGACGCGATCAGATCAACGACGTCGAACTCGCGTTGAAGAAGGACGGCACCATCCTCGGCATGCGGGCGAAAGTGGTTGCGGATATCGGCGGATACTACCAACTGCTGACCGCGATCATTCCTCAACTCACCGGATTGCTTGCGCCCGGCGCCTATCGCGTGCCCACCTTCAAGTTCGACCTCGTCGGCGCGTTCACCAACAAGATGGCCACGGACGCGTATCGCGGCGCTGGCCGGCCTGAAGCCACTTACCTCATCGAACGCATCGTCGATTGCGCGGCGCAGAAATTGAAAATGGATCCGGCCGAGATCCGGCGCAAGAACTTCCCGCAGCCTTCCGAGTTTCCATTCGCGACGTCCGGCGGCGTGGTCTACGACAGCGCGAATTACGAAAAAGCTCTCGACAAGGCGCTGCAGCTCGCGGACTATGCCGGCCTCCGCAAAAAGCAGGCGGAAATGCGCGCCCAGGGAAAGTACATGGGCATCGGCCTTTCCTCGTACGTCGAGATCTGCGCGATGGGCCCATCCGTCGCGATGCCCGCCGGAGGCTGGGAGAGCGGAAGCGTACGTATCGAGCCGACGGGCAAAGTTACCGTTCTGACCGGAGCTTCTCCTCATGGGCAGGGCCAGGAAACATCGTTCTCGCAGATCGTGGCCGACGAATTCGGCATCGGAATCGACGACGTCTTCGTCCAACACGGCGACACGGCTCGAATCCCTTATGGAATCGGGACCTTCGGAAGCCGGGCGACCGCCGTCGGCGGGACCGCGATCTACATGGCTGTTCAGGATCTCAAGGCGAAGCTGGCCGGGATCGCGGCCCACATTCTTCAGTCGTCGCCGGACAAGATCGTCTTCGAAGATGGAAAGTTGATCGCCGGGGACGCCGATAAATCGATGACGTTCGGCGCAGCGGTGACTCAGGCGTACATCGCGCGGAACCTTCCTCCGGGGATGGAACCGGGCCTGGATAGGACGCGATTCTTCGAACCGTCGAACTTCACGTTTCCGTTTGGCACGCACGTCTGCGTTGTCGAGATCGACGAAGAAACCGGCGAACCCAAAATCACAAAGTACGTTGCGGTGGACGACTGCGGAAACGTGATCAACCCGCTTCTCGCGGAGGGCCAGATCCACGGCGGCATCGTTCAAGGCGTGGCGCAGGCGCTGTATGAAGAAGTGGTTTATGACGAGAACGGCCAACTGCTGACCGGTTCGTTGATGGACTACGCCCTGCCGCGCGCACATGATCTGCCGATGCTGGAACTGGATCGCACGGTCACGCCGTCGCCGGTAAATCCCATGGGAGTGAAAGGCGTGGGCGAGGCCGGCACCATCGGCTCGACGCCGGCGGTCGTCAATGCCATCGTCGATGCCCTTTCGCCGTTGGGCGTAACTCACATCGATATGCCGGTGCGGCCGGAAAAAATCTGGAAGATCCTCAAGGGGAGGAAAGCGTCATGATTGCACAACACTTCGAGTACACCGTCGCGACATCGCTCGGTGAGGCCGTCAGCCTCCTCCAAAAATACGGCGATCGGGCCAAACTCCTCGCGGGAGGGCACAGCCTGGTCCCGATGATGAAGCTGCGGCTCGCATCCCCCGAGGTGTTGATCGACATCGGACGCCTGTCCGAACTTTCGTACGTGATGGAAGAGAACGGCGCTCTCAGGATCGGCGCCTTGACGACACACCACTCGATCGAATCGTCGGAAGTCGTCGGGCGAGGCTGCCGGTCGCTGGCCGAGGCCGCCGGCGAAATCGGAGATATCCAGGTTCGCAACAAGGGAACGATTGGAGGAAGCGTCGCCCATGCGGACCCTGCCGCGGACTATCCGGCAACGCTGCTCGCGTTCGATGCGACGATCGTCACGCTGGGACCCAGAGGCGAACGGTCGATCCACGCTTCCGACTTCTTCGTCGACATGCTGACCACCGCCCTCGAACCCGGCGAGATCGTGCGGGAGATTCGAATTCCCGTTCATTCAGGACGGAGTGGAAGCGCATACCTCAAGTTCGCGCAGAAGGCGTCCGGCTTCGCAATCTGCGGCGTTTCCGCCGTGGTCGACCTGGACGGAGCAGGCGCGATATCGAAGGTCGCTGTGGGTATCACCGGAGTCGGCAACAAGGCATTCCGCGGCGCCGGAACCGAGACGGCCCTGCGGGGACAACAACCATCGCCCGGACTTCTTAGAAGCGCATGTGAGAAAGCGGCCGCCGGCGTCGTTGCATTGGATGACATCCACGCGTCCGCCGGCTACCGGCTCGACCTGGCTCGCATCTACGCGCGCCGGGCCCTGGAGAAAGCGGTCGAACGCGCCGGCTGACCATGAAGATCGAAGGGCAGTTCCTCTTCGAAAATATTCCATCGGATGCGGTCTGGAACTTCCTGACGGATCCCGACCGCATCGCCTCCTGCCTTCCCGGCTGCGAAAAACTCATACCGACCGGCGACGGTTCCTATGACATGACCATCAGCATCGGAATCGGCTCCATTCGAGGAACGTTCTCGGGCAGCATCCACCTCCACGATATCCACCCCAGGACCGACTATGCGATGACCGTCAAAGGAAGCGGCGCTCCCGGTTTCGTCAATGGCGAAGGAACCATCCGGCTCGAAGTCTCCGGCGCCGGCACACAGGTTTCTTACTCCGGAGACCTCTCCGCGGGCGGCCCCATCGCGAGCGTCGGCCAACGCATGATCGGCGGGGCCGCGCGCATGGTGATCGGCCAGTTCTTCAAGTGCGCGGCCGGGAAAAGCTGAGCGTCCGGCCTATGGTCCATCGGGCCGCGGCCGATTGAGCAAAATGCGCGGATTTGCCCCCTCGCGACAAAGGCGATAAGAATTTCCAGGCATACGGCGACATTCGATCCTCGTTCCCTGAAAACGCAAGGATTGGCGCTGGCACGCAGGTTGCAGTATCGCAACGATGACTCGAACGACGCGCCGAAACCAAAACTGCTCGATCGACTTCGGACTGAGACTCGACTGCTACAGCCCGCTAACACGATGCTGGTGACAAACGGCGCGCATCTATTTCGGTTTGAATGAAAGGTTAAGCTCGCGCCGTTTGCGGCTGATCGTGAAACCGTTCGGCGAACGGATGGAGACAGCGATTCGTTTGCTAGAATCAGCGTGTGACAATCAATGAGTTCATCTGGCCGCAAGACCGCATTGAGTCATTGGTA
>JAHFTY010000319.1 GCA_023265365.1 Acidobacteriota bacterium | reverse complement strand
CCGCGATGCTCGCGCCGAAAGCCGAAGTGAGCATGTTCCCGTGGAAGGAGCCCAAGGAGCGGATTCCCCTGGCGGTGCGCCAGATACGTTCCTTCCTTCGGGCGCATCGGCCTGCTGCTGTTTAGACGGCGGTGTTCATACGACAGGGCGGCCGGCGCCAGTTCTGCCGCCCTGTTGTCGCGCGCCAGGGGTATCATTCGACAGCAGCTTATAGATGTGCCGTCCCCAACCAACAAAGTGAAAAACGACGCGGCGCGGTTGCCACTCATGCGAGGGCGCTGTGAGACCTGGGCGGCTCGGCGTTCACGTGCCTTCGTGCTAAAAGCGTCGCCGATCACCTGAACGGTCGCCTCGATGCTCGCAGATCCTGCTCGCGCATCCGAGGTCGCCGTGCACCAAATTCCCGCCCTCATGGCCGAGCTGGCGTCCGAACAGGCAGTGCTGCCGGCGTTGCAGAGTGCGCTGACAAACGCGGTTTCTGGCTTCCCAAGCGAGCGCGCCTGCACCGGCGGACTCCGGCGACCGCCTCTTGACGGCCGAAGAGATAGCGAGCACGCTTGGCGTGAAGAAACGCTGGGTGCAACGGAGAGCGGAGCGGGATCGTGAAAGAGTTGGCGGTTATCCTTCACTCGACGACCGAGGCGCGGGCGGGACAATTGGGTTCGAGACCCGCCCCCGGCGCCAAAATCCTTTGAGTTGTAATCCGAATACGAGACAGGCCCTCGCCTCCGCCTCATCCCCCGCCCTTCCACGGATTCCCCGGCAGACGTTCTATGAGACGTGATGAAACGACGAGGCTGGCATTTCGACGGCTAGATTCAGACTTCACACTCGTAAAGTATCAATTTTAGATACTTTACGCGAGTCATATTGGCCCTTTATGATGGAACGAAGGGAATGAGGCAGGCCTTCCTCGCTGGACCCTAGAGTCCGCCCGTGTCAGCCCACCGACACACGGCGCCCCATCGATGCGGCCGCACAGCCCAGCGGGCCTGGGCGACTTTGAGCTTGAATCGATCAGGCAGGCCGGTGTAAATTGTCCAGTCACGCATCGAAAATCAGGAATGTCCATTTTCCGCAGTTCCCATTTTTGAGGAGGCTTCAATGAGGCGATGTTTAGGGTTCTGTTTGGTTGTCCTGGTTCTGTTCTCTGCACGGCCGCTCTTCGCGCAGGGTTTTCAGGTCCCGGAACGCGCGAAGGCCTTCGCGACGGCGCCCGATATTCCCTATGACTCGGTAGCCAACTTCCTGAAGATGCCGCCGAACATCTACCTGGGGGAAAGCGTCGGCGTGGCGCGGAACTCCAAGAACGAAGTATTTGTATTCAACCGGAACGGCGAGTCGTCACGCCTGTTCAAATTCGACGCAAACGGGAACTTCGTGCGCGAGATCGGCAAGGACTTGTACGGCTTCGCGTTCGCGCACACCGTGCGGGTGGATAAGGACGACAACGTCTGGGCCGTCGACGAGGGGACGAACATGGTCATCAAGTTCGACCCCAACGGGAAGGTGATCATGTTGATGGGCAGACGGCCGGAATCACATGGCCTGGTGCCGTCCCCGGCCCGCGGAACGCCGCCACCGATGGCGCCGTATCCACCGTATGTGTTCAGCCGTCCCACCGACATCACCTGGGATCCTCAAGGCAACAGCTATGTCGCTGATGGATATGGCTTCTCGCGGGTCGCGAAGTACGACAAGAACGGCATGTTCATCAAGTCAATAGGGACGAGGGGAACCCAGCCCTATCAGTTCAACACCCCGCACGGCATCACGTCGGATGCTAACGGCAATATCTATGTCGCAGATCGGGGCAACAGGCGCATTCAGGTGTTCAGCAGCGACCTGGTCCTCCGAGCGATTTACGACCATGTCGGCGCGCCCTGGACAGTTTGTATTACACCTGGACCCCACCAGTATCTCTATAGCTCAAACTCGAACCCCGACAACAACGATTCCCGCGTTGCCGCCGTCTCCGGCGAAGTGTACAAGATGGAGCTGGACGGCACGGTGGTCGGCAAGTTTGGCCAAGCAGGCAAGAGCTTGAAGGACTTCACCACGATCCACGAGATTGACTGCCGGATCGACAACGACCTCGTGGTCGGCGAGATCGACGGGTATCGCGTCCAGCACCTGATGCTGCACCCAACGACCCGAACGCCGAGCTCGAATTAGGGTTCGGCCGGAGGCGAGAAATCTGTTGAGTCTAAAACTTATTTCGGAGGCTTCAATGAAGCGTTGTTTACAGGTGTTCTTGATAGGGGCGGCGGCGGTGCTGTTTACGATGCCGCTCTGGGCCCAGCTGACGGTTGCAGAAATACCCTTCGATTCCGCGCCCAACCTCCTGTCGATGCCGGATGATATCTATCTGGGCGAAGCGGTCGGCGTGGCGACCAATTCCAAGGGACACATCTTCGTTTACACCCGAACCGGCCACATCTCCGTGACGGAAGGGACCAGCCGGGCCTTCGAACACAACGCCGCGCGTTTGTTTGAGTTCGATCAGCTTGGAAAGTATGTCAAGGAAATCGGTGTGGGCATGTATCCGTTCCTCTTCGCGCATGCGGTGCGGGTCGATAAGGACGACAACATCTGGATCGTCGATGAAGGGTCGATGATGATCGTCAAGTTCGACCCCAACGGAAAACATCTGATGAACTTGGGGAGGAAACCGGAGGCCATTCCCGTTCCGCAGGCGCCGGCCGCCCCCGCGCCCGCCGCTCCGGGAGCTGAGGGCCGCGGTGGAGCACCCGCCGCGCCCGCGGCGCCGCAGGGCGTGGGCGTCCCCGGCGACAATTTCAATCGACCGACCGATGTGGGCTGGGACGCTGCCGGCAACATCTTCATCTCCGACGGCTATGGCAACTCGAGGGTCGCGAAGTTCGACAAGAACGGCAAGTTCATCAAGTCCTGGGGTCAGCGTGGTACGGAGCCGGGTCAGTTCAACACGCTGCACTCGCTTCAGGTCGACGCACAGGGCATGGTGTACGTGGCCGATCGGACGAACAACCGGATTCAGGTCTTCGATAACGATGGAAACTTCAAGACCCAGTACCGGAACGTCGGTTCCCCGTGGACCCTCTGCATTACCCCGGGACCACATCAGTACTTGTACACCTCAAACTCAAACTATCCCAACGACTTCGAGAACGGCGAAATTTACAAGATGGAGTTGGACGGGAAGATCCTGGGCAAGTTTGGCAAAGCCGGTAAGCAACTGAAGGAACACGGCTCGCTTCATGCGATGGACTGCCGGCTCCCGAATACGCTCTACACCGGCGACCTCACGAATTGGCGAGTGCAGAAACTCACGCTGCATCCGACGCCGGCCCAGGGGACAAACTAAGCGCTCGGCTTCGCCGGCACCTCACGACTGCAAGGGCCCGTCACTCGCGACGGGCCCTTGCAGTTTTAGGCCCTCCTGAATCTTCTTCGGCCCTGCGAACCTTGCAAACCTTGCGAACATTGCGAACCTTGAGAACCTCGAGAACCTCGAGAACCTCGAGAACTTGACGTCAGTGCAGAACGTCGAACTGACGCGCGTATTTGATGATGAACGAGCGGCTGACCGGCCCGAATCCGTCGAGTCCTTCCGTGTCGTTGTAAACCAGGAACAAGCCCGTGCTCGCGGTGTTCAACCAGCTGAACCGCAAGTTGGTCGACCAGCGGTTCGTCCGGTCGTTGTACTGGATCAGCGACTGCACGTTGAGCAGCGTCGAGAAATTGTAGGCGACCCGCAGATTCCCGAGGTTGGTGACGAACGCTCCCTGCGGGAGATCGATAT
>JAHFTY010000026.1:3494-28838 GCA_023265365.1 Acidobacteriota bacterium | reverse complement strand
TGTGCTTCCATTCGAAGAGAAGCTGATTCATGAAAGCGTAGTCGATCACGCGTGAATCATTCGAATGCGGGGAGTCTAACGCCTTTGTCATTTGCCGTTGTCTCGAAAAGGGTTCGTATTTCAGTGTGGAGCTTCGCGTCCAGAGGCTCAAGATCGTAGTTCGAGATGCATTCCTCGATCACGTCCGCAGCCCGCTCACGGAATCCCTTCCCGCCGTCCATCTTCCACTGATCCCAGTTGGTTCGATCGATCATCGGCCCCGGAAGATAAAGCTCCTCCGGCCAATGCTCGAGCGTGTGTTCGGACATCATGAGGTGTTTGTTCGCCACCAGTTCGTCGATGAGCGGCTGAGTCGGAAGATCGTCGCGAATTTCAACCGGCCGGATGAAACGCTTCGCGTGCGCCACCACTTCATCGTCGAACGCCAGCTTCTCGAGGCTGAAACAGTTGACGTATTCGAGCATTCCGGGTCCGGACACGGAATTGATTCCGGCAAGCGCCGCGAGGAATGCGCCGGTTCCGGATTCGAAGCCCGCCTGCGGATCGTTGAACTTGGAATCGCTCAGCGCCATGTACGCCTGGCAGGGGAGCTTCAGGTACTTCGCCACTTCCGCGTAACCGCAATAGACCTGCAGCGCTTCGACCGCCGTCATCGGATTCGTCATCAATCGCATGTGAAAGCTCGCCGTCGCTCCTCCAAAAACAACAGGGGCGCCGGGCCGGATGAGCTGGGCGATGACGAGACCGCTGATCACTTCGGCGGTGTGAAGCACGATGGCGCCGACCGTCGTTGTCGGGGAAATCATTCCGAGCAGAAGCACGGGCACGATCTCGATCGGGATTCCCCATTCGGCGCAGTCGATGATGTTCGTGACCGGATCTTCGCCCCACCGCAGCGGTGTGTTCGGGCAGCACGTGAAGATCGCCATCGGTTTCCGGATGAGGTCTTCCCTGCCTTCGCGGAACATCGCCATGATCTCGCCCATCCGCGGCACGCCGTAGTGCGTGAACGCGCCGGAAACCACCGGCCGCTTCGAATGCGCGAGCACCATGTAAAGACGCCAGGCGTCCGCGATGTCCTGCGGAATGTCGCGCGGGATGAAGGCGGTCGACAGGTAGTCGATGTTCTTCATGCCGTCCGCAATCTTGACGTAGTCGACGAAGTCCTTCGAGTTGCCTTCGCGAATCTCCTGCGTCTTACGATCGAGAATCCTCAGCGCGGACGACGCCGGGACAAAATGCGTGCGATCGCCTTCCAGCACGGCGCTGGGGTTTCCGTCGCGGTCGTGGAGCGTGATGGAGGACGGGGCCTTGGCGAGTTCCTCCTCCGATTTCTTGCGCGGGAACGTGATGCGGTGCGTCTCGCGGTTCCCGTCCAGACCGAGTTCGACCAGACGATTGAACGAGTGCTCGTTCTCGATGAGAACTCCCGTCTTCTCCAGTATGGACAGTGCTTCGTCGACGATTCGCGAGACCAGGGAAGTCTCGAGAATCGATATCCGTGGTCTCACGGGCGCTCCTCTGCTCAAAAAATCGCAGCGAGTTTACTACAAAGCACCGCCCCGGCGCTTCCATCGGTTGATAGCCGAGGATTGCCGAGGAGAAGCGTTTTTCCCTCCTCGACGAGGAGGGGTGGCGCGAAGCGCCGGGGTGGTGTTTTTCACAAAACTGACTTCATCGAACGAACCGTCCCGCCGCTCCGCGGCACCCCGCCTTGGCCAAGGCGGGGAAAAGCAACCGATCAAAGCCTTCACGGGGCGTTATTGAATCCGCGTAAAATGTCGCCCATGCGAGCCGCAGCCTTCTGTCTCACCCTGCTGTTTCTCCTTTCTTCCCCCGACGACAAAGACGTGAACTACCTGCAACTCAAGGCAGCAAAGTTGAGCGGTGAAGCCGCCTCGGTCACCAACCTGTCCCTCCATCGGGACGGTGCGAATTTCGATTTCAGCAAAGGCGACTTCTTTTTCCTCGAACCGGTTCTGGGCAAGGTGCCGGGAGCCGTTTTCATCGGAGACGGTCAGTTCCGGATGGTCCCCACGATCGACATCGAAAAGAAAAACCTGTCCATCTTCACGAACGAACCATCGATCGGCGAACCGTTTACCGAACTGGTGCTGCACTTCACCGACAACACCTACGACGAGATCCTGAAAGCCGCGGCCGCGAGAAAGGAGGCGCCGAACTCCAAAGCCCAATCCAGCCTCGAGTCACGCCTGGACCTCCTGCGCAAAGGCCGCGTCACCGCCAGGCCTTATGCCAACTCGTCGCTGCTCAACAGCAACCTCGCGGCGCGCCTGCTGTCCGATCTCTACGATCCTGCTCACGCCGGCTTTTTCAACGCGTTCATCAAAGGCAAAAAGTTTTCGCAGCTGATGTTTCGCGTCGACCCGCGAGGCGTCCCGTCGTTCGAGCCCGAAGAAGTCATTCTCGCCAGCTTCGACGACTCCACGATGGGCGTATGGAATGCGTTTCACCTGAAGGACCACTATCGCAACGAAGTCGCCGACGAGGACCATCGTCTCTTTGATGTCCAGAACCAGCAGATCGAGGTCACGATCAAAGGAACGGAGCTTTCCGCGAAGGTTCGAACCACGATACAGGTCCTCGTGGATGGGCCGCGCGTTTTGAGCTTCAATCTGTTTCCCACGCTTCGGGTGACAAAAGTCGCAGACGAAGATGGACGCGAAGTGAAGTTCATTCAGGAACCGAAGGACGAAGATCCCGACCTCACCCTGATCTATGCCCAGCCGCTGAAGAAGGGCACGGCCCGGCTCGATTTCGAGTATGCGGGGCCCGGCGCAATCGAGAACGACGGGTCGGGAAACTACACACTCGCGGCCCGCGACAACTGGTATCCCGCCACCACTTTCGGCGATCGCGCCACATACGACATGACTTTCAAACTCGCGAAAGACCTGACGATGGTCGCGAGCGGACAACCGAAGGAAACGCGCGAAGAGGGCAACCTGCAGATCACACGATGGACGAGCGAAATACCCATCGCCGTCGCGGGCTTCAATTTTGGAAGGTTCAAGAAAAGCGTCAGCAAGTCGCCGTCGGGATACGAATTCGAATCCTATGCCAATACCGGCGTTCCCGACATGCTCAAGCCGGTCGAGCAGTACCTCACGGGCACATTCAGCACAACCAGCCTGATGGACAAGGCCCGCTCCGAAGCGGAGGTCGCGACAGGGATTTACAACACCTATTACGGGCCTCTGCCCTACGGCCGCATCGCCATGACCCAGCAGACTGCTCCCAATTTCGGACAGGCGTGGCCCATGCTGGTGTACATGCCGATCACCTCCTTCTTCGACGCTACCATTCGATATCAACTCGGCATGCAGACCGCCTCGGACTTCTTCAAGATCGTGGGTCCGCACGAAGTGGCGCACCAGTGGTGGGGCCACATCATCGGCTGGAAAAGCTACCGGGACCAGTGGATGAGCGAAGGCTTCGCCGATTTCTCAGCGTCGCTGTTCGCGCACCTGATTTACAAGGATGAGAAGTTCCTCGATTTCTGGAAGGACCAGCGGGACGACCTGCTTCAGAAAAACAGGTTCGGCGTCCGCCCGGTGGATGTGGGGTCCGTGACGATGGGATACCGGATCGACAGCGCGAAAACGGGAAACATCGGACGCAACATGCTCTACCCGAAGGGCGCATTCATCCTGCACATGCTGCGCATGATGATGTTCGACTCCCGAGCCGGCGGGGACGCGCCGTTCATCGAAATGATGCACGACTTCGTGAAGACCCATTTCAATCAAAACGTTTCGACCGAGGATTTTCAGAAGATCGTCGATAAGCACATGACGCCGGATATGGACCTCGGCAAGGACCACACGATGAACTGGTTCTTCGATCAGTTCGTTTACGGTTCCGAAGTCCCCCGCTACAAACTCGACTACACGCTCGAACCGCAGGGCGACAAAACCGTGTTGAAGTTTCGAGTCACCCAGAGCGAGGTGCCGGACTCGTTCAAAATGCTGATCCCCATTTACGTCGAAACGCAGGACCGTAAGTTCTCCCGTCTCGGCTCCGCGAAACTGTTTGGAAAATCTTCGCAGGACGGCGCCATCACGCTCGGCTTCAAACCCCGGCGCGCCCTGCTCTGCGCCTATGACGACGTCCTCGCCATCATCGACGGCCGGTAGGCTTTTCCCCGCCTTGGCCAAGGCGGGGTGCCGCGATAGCGGCGGGACGGTTCGGCCAACAAAATCAATTTCTCGAAAGCACCACCCCGGCGCTTCGCGCCACCCCTCCTCGTCGAGGAAGGGAAAACGCTTTTCCTCGATTTCGTCTTATTTGGACAGCAGTGCCTCGACGAGGAGGGGTGGTGTCCGAACCGATGGGCCGGCATCAGTCTATACTGGGCGGACAAACTCAGGAGACCACATGAACAAGCAGCTCTTATTCATCGCTTCCATCGCGGCAGCCATCGGTTTTGCCCCGACGACGGGCGCCCAGGACCGTTTGAAAACGATGCCCGGTTACGAGCAGTTCCAGAAAGTGGGCACCGAGATCCAGGGCTCGATCAAACCGGGCTCGCTGACCGTGACCTGGAAGGACGCCAATACCTTCGAATACACGCAGGAAGGCCGGCTGTACCGCTATGACGTCGCAACCCGCAAGGCTGTCGAAGCCGGCAGCGCCACCGGCGGCGCGCGCGGCCAGCGCGGGGGCGGGCCGGATCGCGGACGCCAGGTCGACGCTGCGGTATCGCCCGACGGTAAGCTGAAAGCGTTTTATCGCGATCGCAATCTCTGGATCAGCGATCCGGATGGCGGCAATGAATCCGCGATTTCGACCGGCGGCAACGAGAAAGTCCGCACGAAGTACGGCACGGGGAGTTGGGTGTACGGAGAAGAACTCGGTCAGACGACGGCGATCTGGTGGTCTCCGAAAAGCGACAAGGTGGCGTACTACCGGTTCGACGAGAGTCCCGTTCCCGACTACTTTCTCCAACTGAACCAGACGAAGCTGCAGAGTTCCGTCGACACCGAAGCGTATCCCAAGGCCGGCGTGAACAACCCGGTCGTGGACGTCTTCATCTACGACGTCGCCACCCGCCGGTCGATCCGAGTCGACGTGCGCGACGGAAAGCCGTTCGACAACACGGTCGTGGGCCACTACGTCTACAAAGTCGGCTGGACGCCGGACGGAAGCGAACTGACCTTCAACCGGTCGAATCGCCGGCAGAACGCCGTCGAATTCACGGCCTGCCATCCCGACACCGGAAAGTGCCGCGTCATCGTCAAAGAGGAATGGCCGGACAGCTGGGTGGAAAATTCTCCGCCGATGCGGTACCTGAAGGACGGCAAACGCTTCATCTGGACCTCCGAGCGCACCGGCTTCCGCAACCTTTATCTCTACGGCCTCGACGGAAAGCTGCTCGCGACGCTGACCAAACACCCGTTTGAAATCGGCGCCGTACTCAGCGTGGACGAAGACGGCGGCTTCGTTTATTACACGGCCCGCGACGGCGACAATCACATGAAACTGCAACTCCATCGGGTGAAGCTCGACGGAACCGGCGATCGCCGGCTGACGAACGCCGCGTTCAACCACACCGTGACGCTCGCCCCCGATGGAAAACATTTCGTCGACGTTGCCCAGACGCACGATCAGGCGCCGGTCACCCGGTTGATGGATGCGGACGGGAACGTTGTGGCGGAGCTTGCGAAAAGCGACACATCGAGATTTGACGAGCTGGGCCTCAAACGCGTCGAGCTGTTCACCTTCAAAGCGGCGGATGGGGTTACCGGCCTTCACGGCATTCTGCACTTCCCATCGAACTTCGACCCTTCAAGAAAGTATCCGCTGCTCGTCACGGTATACGCCGGTCCCTCGACCAACGGCGCCCGTGAAACCTTCTCCCCGCCGAATCCGCTGACGGAGTATGGATTCCTCGTCGCGTCGATCGATTCGCGAAGCGCGGGCGGGCGCGGCAAGAAATTCCTGGACGCGATTTACCTGAAACTGGGAACCGTCGAAATCGATGACCAGGCCGCCGGAGTGAAGTCGTTGTGGACCCGCTCCTATGTCGACAGGAACCGGGTTGGCATTTTCGGCACGTCGTACGGCGGTTACGCGTCCGCAATGGCGCTGCTCCGCCATCCCGATGTGTTTCAGGCAGCGGCCGCGTCGTCGCCGGTGACCGACTGGCGCCACTACGACACGATCTACACCGAGCGCTACATGTGGACTCCGGAAGAGAACAAGGCCGGCTACGACACGGGATCCACCATGACCTACGCGGACAAGCTGAGCGGCCGCCTCATGCTCTACTACGGGACCGCCGACAACAACGTGCATCCGTCGAACATGATGCAATTCATTCAGGCGCTGCAGAAGGCCGGCAAGAGTTTCGAAGTGCAGGTCGGTCCGGACATGGGCCACTCGGGACTCAACCAGCAGCGCATGATGGAGTTCTTCATCGAAAACCTCGTGGTGCGCCCGTCCACATCCATGTAGGCGCCGCGAAGTCCCCGACCCCGGCGCCTCGCTCACCCATCCAACGTCCTGAAGCGGCCGGGCCGGTCAGACGCCGGCGGGCAGGATTGCCGTGGCGCGAGGCGCTTCCAGCTTCCGCCGGAATCCGACGTGGCGGTAACGCGTCCACTCGACGAGCGGGCGCCACACAATTCCCGTGAGGCGGTAACGGATCAGGTAATGCCACAGCCGGTTCGATCTCTTGTACAGATACGCCATTCCCAGATAAGGCAGCACGGCCGCAGGATCCGCCGGACGGCGCTTCCAGATGGATGCGTGCGAAAACAGCCGGCGGTAGCACCACGCATAGCCGTCCATCAACTCTTCGGGCGACATGTGACGCGGCCTGAACACGACGTTAGCCGTGTCATAGAGCGACCAGTTCTTGTGCAACAGACGGCCCTCGCGTTCCATTTGATTGAATAGCGGCGTCGCGGGATAAGGCGTCAGGATGTGGAACGTGGCGCACTCGAGACGATTCTCCTCGATCCAGTCGCAGGTCTTCTGGAAGACGTCGGGACGATCGTGATCGAAGCCGAGGACGAAACTTCCGTTAACCTGAATTCCGTTGTCGTGAAGGATCGCCACGCGTCTCGCGTAGTCGCCGGGCCGCGGACTCTTCTTGTTGGCGTCCGCGATGTTGTCCGCGTGCAGCGACTCGAATCCGACAAACACCCCGGTACAACCGGCAAGCGCCATGTCGCGGACGAGCGATGGATCGTCCGTCACATCGATCGTCACCGCGGCGCTCCAGATCTTGTTCAACGGCTTCAGCGCCGCGCAAAGCTTTCGCAGATAATCGGGCCGGGAACCGAGGTTGTTGTCGACGAAGACGCCGTAGGGCTGGCCGTCCGCCCTGAACTCCGCGACGACCTGTTCGGCGTCGCGAAGCATGTAAGGCATGTGGAGACCGTCCGTCGAGAGATAACAGAAACCGCACCGGTTGTGACAACCCCGGGTGGCGATCATGCTCGATGTCGTCAGGAACCCCCGGCGAGGCAGCAGATCGCGGCGCGGCGCAGGATCGTCGCGGTAGGGTTTTCGATACGATCCTTCATACCGACTCTTCAGCTCTCCCCGATCGACGTCTTCGAGAATCTGTCCCCAGACCTGAACGCCCTCTCCCACCGCGATGGCGTCGGCATGCGGCGCGCACTCCTCCGGACACGACAGCACATGCAGACCCCCGAGGACAACCCTTGCCCCACGGTCGCGATACCACTTCGCCAGCTCGAACGCCCGGACCGCAAAAGTCAGGTGGACCGAGATGCCCACCACCTCCGGAAAAGGCGTGTGGGGCGGAGGGCCCTGGAGCAGGTTCTCGTCCCAGTACTGAACCGTCCAATGGGCCGGGGTGGTCGCGGCGATACTGGTCAAGGCCAGACTCGGCGTCAGGACATGTTTACCGAAACTCGCGTGGGGGTCCTTCGGATAGAACGGATTGATCAGCAGCACATGCCGTTTCTGAATCGTTGACGGCCGGACTTCGGAACGGAGTCGAGGAGCGATGCGCAGGGCGTCTGGGATTCTCATTCGCAGGAGCATACAAGAAGTACTTTATAATAAAAAGTACTAATTCTCCGCGTATCTCGAATGAACTGGCGAAACTGGCGACACCGCCCCGGCGTCAGCTCTGCCTGAAACGCAAGATGGGCTTGGATTCCAGCGAAGTGATCTATCGGAAGGTGTGGTTCTTACATGAAACCGTGGAGTCGCCGGACAAAGACTTTTCCCCGCCTTGGCCAAGGCGGCCAAGGCGGGGCGCCGCCGAGCGGCGAGGCGGTTCGTTCAACAAAATCCATTTCTTGAACAACACCACCCCGGCGTTTCGCGCCACCCCTCCTCGTCGAGGAGGGGAGAGAGGGGGAAAAGAATCTTCAGCAGCCGCTTGCCGGTCTTGGCCAAGGCGGGGAAAAGACTGCGGCTGTGCCGCAGGATTTACACCGGCGTTTCATATAATGGGCCCCGAGGTGGAGTATGGGTGATTCCGGAGAAGGTCTCATCGATGCCGAAAGCCGTATTCAGGAACGGATGGAAGAGCTGGCCCGGGAACGGGACCAGAAGAAAGCCGGCAAAGTCGTACGCGATCCCGAAAAGGTCCGCGCGCTGGAACTGCTGAAGCTGGCGAGGACGGAGCTGGAGCGCCAGTGGAATACCACGGCGCACGCCGGCCGAAAGGTTCAGCTCGGCTCCGCGCTCGAAGACATCGACCGGCGGATTGCGGAAGCGCGCGCGCGCCTCGATGACGTCGAACCGCATGGATAGCCAGTCTGCCGCTCGACACTGGATCCGGCTGATCGTCTGGCCCGCCATCGGCCAGGTCATCGCATCGGCTGCGGACGGCAACACATTGCGCTGCGTATAATCCCGGCGCATGAGGATCATCGTTGATACGGACGCCGGCACCGACGACTTCCTGGCCATCGCTTACCTGTTGTCTTTGCCGGGCGTCCGCATTGAGGCGATCACGGTGGTTCATGGGTTGGCGCACGTGGAGCCGGGCGCCCGGAACCTGCGCCGGCTGCTGAAGCTCGCCGGCCGCGAAGATATTCCTGTATTCGAAGGAGAGGAGTACCCGCTTCGGACTTCTCACACGTTTCCGGCGGCCTGGCGGAAGATGACCGATGAGTTAGGCGCGGTTTCGATGCCGCCGGTTTCGGATTCACGCCCGCCGGAGAACGCCGTGGCTTTTCTCAAGCGCCGGTTGATGGATCGCCATGATCCGGCAACGATCCTCGCGCTCGGGCCGCTGACCAATCTCGCGCTTGCTTCGGGCCAGGCTGCCCAGCCTGCGGTCCGGCAAATCGTCACCATGGGCGGCGCCGTCGAAGTCCCGGGAAATCTTTTCGATGGCAATCCCGGAGGAGCAAATGGCGTTGCGGAATGGAATATCTACTGCGATCCGGACGCGGCGGCCCGGGTGTTTGCGCTTCCTGTCCCGCAGGTCATGATCGGTCTCGATGCGACGAACCGCGTGCCGATCGGCGCGAGCGATGTTCGCAACTTTTCCGGCCGGGAATTATCGACGCTCGGACGGCTCGCGGCGGATGTGCTTGGGGCGACGCTGCATCTCATCATGAGCGGCTTGTATTACGCCTGGGATCCGCTCGCCGCGATGGCACTGGTGGATCCGTCCGTAGTCGAGGTGAAGGGCGCCGACATCGAGGTCGTCACCGAAGGCAGGGAGATTGGCCGCACCGCGCTGCTGCGCTGGAATCCGATGTCGCATTTCAAAGTCGCCGTCGACGCGGACGCCGGACGATTCCGCAGCGAGTTCGAACGCACGTTTGAAAAACAGCCGGGCCCCCGCCGGTGAGACCACGCGGGCACGTCGAGCCACCCTTCGTTAGTGGCTTGTCGCGTTACGGAACGGGGACGCCGGCCTTGGAATACACATCGCGTTCGAGAGAAACACTCAGAGAATTCAGCATCGACACCGGACTGGTGACGGCCCCGATCGGAGTCGGACTCGCGACGTAGTGCTGATAAATGGCGAGATCAATCTTCGTTCCGGGCTGTGCGGGCGCGAATCGGTACGTGGATTGGCCGAGCGCATCGAAGGCGACCGTGTAGGCGCCGGGCCGGCGGCCGAATTTGTCGAAGCCGAAAGCGATCACTTCCTTCCCGTCCTGAAAGTGTCCCCAACCTTCCGCGATCTTTGGGCGATTGCCTGCCGCGGTCTCATAGATCTGCTCCTGGCCTTTGGCTCCATTCCTGATCACCCATTCGTTCGCGTTCGCCTTGACGGTCTGCGTGAACACCACCGAGTCGGACGGATTCCGGAACGATCCATAGCTCCAGCTTCCGGTGCCGAAATCCCACAGCAGCGGCGGCGCGCTGAGAGCGAGCGGCGTGTTGAACGAAATGTCGCGGATGCGTTTCGCGCTGTCGTCGACGCTGGCCGAGTACTTGACCCACGACTTGCTGTTGGGCATTTCCGCGGTAATCGTGAACGGCACGTTATAGCTCGGATCGAGCGCGAGTCTTCCGGTGTAGCGCACGACGGCATAGAGCGGACCCGGTTTCACCACTTCCACCTTGAGGCCGGCGGCTGCGGACAGTTCATGGGACGCGCCGGTCGAGTCCGTGACGGTGAATCCGTTCAGACCGCTGCCGATATCTTCCTGCCGGTAGCGCACGGACAGCAGCATCGGCGCGCCGGATTTGTTGAAGCGGACGTTGCCGGCCTGAATGGAGTCCGGATTCTGCGTTACCGCGAGGCCCCGAAGAACGGCAGCGGCCTTGACGTCCGGGCCGTGCTCGAGGCGGTACGTTTGATTCTCCAGCGGCGCGATGCTGGCGTTGAAGTCGACGTCGAGCCACTGCACCGACTGATCCGGCCATCGGGATTCCGCCGCGAACTGCGCTCCCACTTCCTTGTCGGCGAGCATCAACCGGACGTGCTCGGTGTCTTTCAGTATCCCTTTGGGAAACGGAACACGCGCATTAACCGGATAGGCGCTTCGACGAATGCCTGCGGTCTCCTTCACTTGGATATTGATGGCCGCAGGAGTTTGAACAAGCAGCGCGAACACAAGCAGCAAGAGCCTCATAAGACCTCCACCGTCATCCTATATTCAGTCACGGGGTTTTCCTGCGTATCGTTTTCTCCAGATACGCCTCAATGGCGGCGCGCGTTTCAGGACACGTCCATGTCTCCAGGATTGCCGCGTCAAGATCCCGCCCGTAACGGCGGATCTGCGATTTCGTGATTTCGAACGCCCGCGGCGAAATCGCCGCCAGCCTTCGGGCCACGTCGCACGCGCGATCGAGTAATGCTTCGTCCTGGACGACTTCGTCCACGAGGCCGACGTGGAGCGCTTCGGGAGGAGTGTAGGTTCGGCCCGTGTAAAGAATGCTTTGAAAGTGCTGCGGAGCGACCGACGCGCGAATGATCTCGAGCGGCAACGCGGGGAAAGGGACGCCGACCAGCAATTCGGTCACGCCGATCCGGCCCGCGCTCATCAACCGGAAGTCACAGGCACATGCAATGATGCAGCCCCCGGCGATCGCGTGGCCGTTCACGGCGGCGACGACCGGACGCGGAAACTCATACAACTGGCGAAGTGCGGCGTCCAGGGCAGGAAGAAAACGATCCAGATACTCGCGGCCTCCCTCCAACAATCGATACAGGTCCACACCTGCCGAAAAGCTCGAACCCGTCCCCGTAAGAATCACGGCCCGCCTCGGTTCCCGCTGGAGTTCGTCGAGCCTCGAGCGGAATTCGAGCAACATCTCAAGGTCCAGTGCGCTGACCTTGCCGTGCTCCATGCGAAGCACAGCGACCTCGTTGCGATCCTCGCGGTAAATCATGCGCAACAGTTTGTCACAGCCCGGGTCCAACTGCCGAGAGCTGCGCCCTCGATCTCCCGGCTTGCCTGAGGATTCGGCGGGGCGCAGCCCTGATAAAATAGCCTCCCATCGATGGAATGCTCGTAGAGGCATCCCGATTTATCCTTCGGTTTGTGCGAACTGAAAGGGATTCCTTGAACGCCTCAATCGGGGTCGGCTCGGCGTTGTCAGCCCGGCCGACATCGCCTGACGCTCATTGGGTAGCCCGCTTCTGAGAGCGAGTTCGTGTTGTAGAGTACTAATCCACGGATGAGCCGTGATTACCGGCCCGCTGATCACAACCGGGTCGCGCGGATCTCGGGCCAGAGCCGCGCGACCGACAGCACGACGAGCAGTGTCCCGATCCCGCCCGCAACGACCGACACGACAGGACCGAAGAGCCCGGCCACGAGGCCGGACTCGAATCCTCCAAGCTCGTTCGAGGTACCGATGAACACGCCATTCAGTGCGGATACCCGGCCACGCATTTCGTCGGGTGTCAGAAGCTGGATCAGCGTGATGCGAATCACGACGCTGATGTTGTCGCAGACCCCCAGGATGAAAAGCGCCAGCATCGACAGCCAGAACGATTTGGAAAGTCCGAACACGATCGTGGCACATCCGAAGCCGAGCACCGCAAGCATCAGGACATCGCCCGCGCGCCGGTGAGGCGGACGGTGCGCCTGAACCATCGCCATCGTGCACGCGCCGATGGAGGGCGCCGCCAGCAGCCATCCCAGCCCACGCGGCCCGACCTGCAAAATGTCCTTCGCGTAGACCGGCATCAGCGTGGTCGCGCCGCCGAGGAGCACCGCAAACATGTCGAGCGTCATCGCGGCCATCACTTCTTTCTGCCGCCAGACGAAACGCATGCCCGCCGAGAGCGACCTCAGGGTGACGGGCGCCTTTTCGACCGGCTGATGGTCGTACCGGATTCGGGCGAGCGCCGCCAGGAACACGATGGCCGATACCGCGTTGATCACGTAAATGAGAACAGGGCTCTGAAAGAAACCGATCAGGAGACCGCCAATTCCCGGTCCGATCATCGAAGCCAGTTCGAAACCGCTCGAATTCCAGGTGGCCGCAACGCTGAAAAGCTCGCGCGGCACGATACGTGGAACAATTCCGGCACTAGCGGGATTCTGGAAGGACTTTGCCGCGCCCGTCACGAAAAGAAGCAGATAGATCATGGCGACAGAACCGCGGCGATGCGAATTCCACGCCAGCCCGAAAGCCGCGAGAGCCGTGAATGCGAGCGACACCGCCAGCACCCGTTTGCGGTTGTAGTGATCCGAAACATGGCCTGAGGCGATGGCAAGCAGGACCAGCGGCAGAAACTGCACGAGTCCGACGTAACCCAGGTGGATGGCGGATCCCGTCCGTTCGTAGATCTCCCAGCCGACGGCCACTTTCTGCATCTGCTGGCCGACCATGAGAATCGTGTTGCCGGAAAGGTATCGCCGATAGGCCGGCAGTCGAAGCGGCGCGTAGGGATCGTGCTTCGGGAGACCCGTCGTCATTTAGCGGAGTATTTCTGATACCACGTGGAGCCGGCGCCCGGTCCGGTGCGGGCGATCACAACCTCGATAACGTACGGGGTTCCGTCGCGCGTCGCCCTGATGCCTCGCGCGAGCGCTGCGCGGATGCCGCCGGCCGCCGTCACGCGTTCGCCCGGAACGCCCTGGCTTTCGGCGAGCTTGACGAAGTCGATATCCGGATTGCCGATGTAGAGACCGGGATACCGGTCCGTGCTTTTCATCCGGCCGTTGTAATAGGCGAAATTGTTGCGGACCGTCTGATAGTTTCGATTGTTCCAGACAACGGTCAGCAGTGGAACGTCATAGCGTTTCATCGTCCAGAAACCGGATGCGCTGTACATCACGGCGCCATCGCCGATGCTGCACACCACCTGACGGTCGGGCGAGGCGATCTTCGCGCCAATGGCGGCGCCGATTCCCCAGCCGAGCGAGGTGCCGCTGGCCATCATCCACATCTTCTCGCCGGGTCTGTATCCGAATTGGAACAGCTCGTTCGGACCGGTGAAATTCTCGCTCACGACGATCGCGTTCGGATCGAGCGCCTGATCGAGTTCAACGGCAAGCTGGTCCGGATGGATCGGCGATTGACCGAACGTCTTGCGCGCCGCGTCCATCCGCATGGAGGCAAGAGCCTTCGAGTACTGGGTAATGTCGTTCGCACGGCCGTCACGCAACCGCCCGATCCGGTCGGGAGTGGCGGTTGCCTTGACCGCCGCGATCAGATCGCGCAGCGTCTCTTTCACGTCGGCGACCACGCCCAGGTTCATGGCCTGGGTCCGGCCGATCCAGTCGGCGTCCATGCCGATTGCCGCGAATCGCCCGCCGGTGGCCATGCGATTCCACGGAGCGAAACCGCCCCAATCGCGCGCGCCGACCTGCAGCACGAAGTCGGATCCACCGAGAGGGTATTTGTCGTCGCCGCCGATGTAGTCGCGAATGAAGAAAGGATGCGACGTCGGGAAGTTTTGAAACGCATCGAGATTCGACGCGGCGGCAATGCCAAGCAGATCGCACAACTCCACGGCCTCCGCCTGCGCGCCGCTTTTCCAGACTTCGTCGCCCATGAGCGCCACCGGCTTCGCCGACTCGATCAGGAGTTTCGCCAGCGCTTCCACCTGGTCTCGGGCGGGACGCGGCCGCACCGACATCATGAAGTTGTCGGCGGGCCAGATGTCCGCGGACACATTCTGCTGTTCCAGTGCGTCGCTGGACACGCACAGATAGACCGGGCCGCCGGGAGCGCTCGCCGCGGTTTTGAATGCGCGGCGAACGTGAAGCGGAATGGAGGCCGCGTCGGTCGTGTCCGACGAGATCTTCGTAAACTGGCGGTTGATGTCCGTTTGATGAAAACCAGCGACGGGGCCGAGCGCGATATCGTCACTGAAGGTCGTGATGTTCGCCATGCCGGCCGTCACCACCAGCGGAGTCCCGTCGCGATGGGCATTGTAGAGCTGACCCGCCATCTGCGCCGTTCCGGCAATCGCGTGAACGTTGACGAACGCGGGTTGGCGGCTCACGCGGCTGAAACCGTCCGCCATCGACACGACGAGTCCTTCGTGGAGACCCTCGATGAGGATGAGATCGGGACGGTCGACCAGGGCGTCGAAGAAACCGACTTCGTAGGACCCCGGGTTCGTGAAGATGAACTTCACTCCGGCCGCCTGCACCTGCTCGGCCATCAGGTCGCCGCCGGTCCCGGAAACCATGCGTCCGGCCGACACGCCGACACGCGACTGCTCTCCGCGTTCCGCGGCCTCCAGTAACGATGCCGCGGCCGCGCGCGTCAATCCGGCGCCGACCAGCGATGCGATGAAACTGCGTCGTGAAAGTGCCCCCGCAAGGTACTGATGGACCAGTTGGCGCATATTGAGTGTGCTCAAAGGTACCATACGATCACGGTTGAGGCACTGCCGGCCGAATGAAGCGAAATCGAGGAAAAGCGTTTTCCCCTCCTCGACGAGGAGGGGTGGCGCGGAGCGCCGGGGTGGTGCTGTTCAAGAAATTGATTTTGTTGAACGAACCGCCCCGCCGCTTCGCGGCACCCCGCCTTGGCCAAGGCGGGGAAAAGTCCTCGTCCTGCGACCCCATGGCTTCATGTTAGCCGACCAGTAACGCGCGATCACTGCACTCCGCCGACGACCACGTTCCAGGGCTTCACCTGCCACCGCTTCGCGATGCCGTTCGTCACGTACGGATCGGTTTTCGCGAAATGTTCGACCACCGCCACATCGGCAACGCGAAACACAAGCAGGGCCTGCTCCAGCGGATCGCCGAGAGCGCCCGCCATCACGAGGTCGCCGCGCTCGTGCGCGTCCACAACCATTTTCAGATGCGGTTCGCGAAAGGGCATACGGCGTTCGGTGAAGTTCTCAACCACGTCATAGAACAGTGCGTAATATTTCATGGGAATTCTAAATATCACGGCCTGCCTTCAGAGTTGTAGCGGAACCGGCCGGGCCGGTCGGGCGACACGTTGCGGTTTCGGTTCTGCCGGAAATGCACGATGGCCCTGGATTCCAGCGACGTGACCCGGTGAAAGGCAAGGTTTCGCAGGACGAAGACGGTTTCTTCAACAGCACCACCCCGGCGCTTCGCGCCACCCCCTGCTCGTCGAGGACACATCGAGAATCGTCCACTGATGCTCCAGCGATTTCCCAATGGGATCGGCGAAGACGGCTTTTACCAGAAGAACGTCGCACCCTACTTTCCGCGATGTATCAAACGCGTCACCGCCGGCAAGGTGGGAGGCAGCGTGACGCACGCCGTCGCCAACAATGCCGAGTCGCTCGTCTTTCTGGCGAACACCGGTTGCATCACGCCGCACATGTGGCTGAGCCGGACGCCGAAGCCGATGAATCCGGACCTCATGGCGTTCGACCTCGATCCTTCGACGAAAGACTTTGGCGTTGTCCGCGACATGGCTGCAGCGCTGCGGGACGTGCTGCAGGAACTGGGCCTGCGTTCGTATCCGATGACGACGGGTTCCCGCGGACTTCACGTCAGTGTTCCTCTCGACCAGACCGCCGATTTCGACGCAGTGCGCGAATTCGCCCGCGACGTCGCGCACGGGCTGGCAGACGCTTTTCCCGGCCTCGTCACGACGGCCATCCGCAAGGAGAAGCGAAAACGGAAACTCTTCATCGACGTGATGCGGAACGGGTACGCGCAGACCGCCGTCGCGCCCTATGCGCTCCGTGCGCTGCCCGGCGCGCCGGTGGCGACGCCGCTGGACTGGGAAGAGGTCTCGTCATCGAGGCTTGGGGCGCAGCGCTACAACATCCAAAACATTTTCCGCCGCCTGCAGGAACGTGGCGATGCGTGGCAGTCCATCTGGAGACATCCGCAGTCCCTACTCCGGTCACGCAAAATACTGAACACCTGGATTCCCGGCAAGGAGTGGAAAGCCGCTTAGCCCAGACGCGCCGCAGCCCAGCGGTGACTGCGATCCGTCAGTTGTTCGATGGCGCGCCGGATGTCGAGCCATTCGAGTTCATGATCTTTTTCGGTGCCGGCGGTCTGACCCAGTAAATCGGCTTCAAAGAAAAAACTGTCTTTCCCGACGCATGCGCGCCGCTTCGGCACATGAACGATCTCCATCGCCCTGCCGATCAGGCGGGTCGGCTGGATGATCAGCCCGCACTCTTCAACGGTCTCCCGCGCCACCGCTGTCTCGGCAGTCTCTCCGGCGTCGATGCCGCCGCCGGGCAGAAACCATCCGCGCTTCGTCCTCGCAGTCGCAAGCTCGCCCTGGGAATTGCGCACAAGCGCGTATGCGCTGGGCCGTTTGATGAAAGGAATGCCTTGGATGCGTTCGCCGAAAACAGGAGCTTTGGTCAAGAGCGCTCCCGGTTGGCATGGTTCAGGCATGTGCGCAACTTGTCGTGGGTGACTTCGTCGATACGCATTCGTATTTCGTCCCTCGCCCCTGGCTGGAAGCCAGTCTAACCGAATCAGAACAGTCGTACTGGAGGTATTGCCGGCGTCACGGTAAACCGCACTCGATTGGAGACGACTCCGGATGCCTCATCTTCGACCCACAGTTCGAATGTTCCAATATCCAGCATTGTGGTGTCGATCCGGTGAGAAAACTCGCCGCGCTCATTGATTCGAATGCGGAGCGGATTGTACTCGCTGCCGTCGGGCCGCAGGAGGTGGGACATCACGGTTCGATCCGGAGTGAAGCCGGTTCCCGCAACCACCAGGGAAGCGCCGGATTGGACGCTTGCCGGTGAAACGCGAATCTCCGGTTTCGTCTGCGCCGAAACCAATGCTGTCCCAATAAGGCCAGATCGAGGAGAAGCGTTTTCCCCTCCCCGACGACCCCGACGAGGGGTGGCGCTGTTCAAGAAACTGATTATGTTGGTCGAACCGCCCCGCCGCTCGGCGGCACCCCGCCTTGGCCAAGGCGGGGAAAAGTCCTCGTCCTGCGACTCAACCCTAAAGCTCATATCGCTGGAATCCAGGACCATCGTGCATTTCAGGCAGAACCGAAACCGCGATCCGGACAGTTCTGGCGCCGAAACGGGCGAGACCAGCAAAAGGAAAACGAGCAGGCTCTTCATGCGATTAAACAAAATTCTGAAAACGGCCGCGGACCACCAGGTCGAATTGAAACACGTCCGGCTGAACGGCGGAGGCGATTGTGCGCGAACGTTCGTCGGCGGGTACCGTCATGTGAATGTAGTCTTTCTCGTTCAGCGGCTCGTTCGGAAAGTACATCTGGGTCACGAGCCGGACGCCGCCGCCCAACAGAGAAAAATGCACGTGCGGCGGCCGCCACCATCCGATGTCGGTCCGTGCAATGTAGGGACCCGGCTTGATCGTGCGGATCCGGTAAACGCCGTCATCGTCCGTTGTTGCGCGGCCGAATCCGTAGAAATTGGGATCGAGAGGCGCCGGATTCGCCAAATCGCGGATATGGGAGTACCGGCCCCTGGTATTCGCATTCCAGATCTCGAGCACACTGCGGCGCACGGGCCGCCGGTCCTCGTCGAGTATGCGGCCGGTGACCACAATCGCATCGCCGGACGCACGCGGACGGCCGGGCGCGATGCGAGTGAGGTCGGCTTCGCGAGGTGACACCGGCGGAAGAACGGGCATCGGATCGAAAGCATCGCGCGCTTCGGATGGAAGGATCAACAGGGGCTGAGACGGCGTTCGCGCCTCGCTCTCACGATCGTTATGAACAACGGGAAGCACGCGATTCGTCAATTGTCACCTGGCCCAGTCGTCGAAAAATGGAGTTTCATTGTGGCCGCGCATCACGATGTCGAGGGTGAACTCGGCGTCGCCTGTTTTTTTCGCAACCAGGCGGCGGCGCACGTCCGGATCTTTGACCGCGCACAGCACGGGGTCCGTTTCGTTCAGCGGCTCTTCGTCGAAGAAGATCTGGGTCACGAGGCGATCGATGCCGGACGCAAAGATCGTCAAACGGAGGTGCGGGGCACGGGCGCCGCGCGCGCCGGGCATGATGGTGGCGAAGGTGTAAGCGCCGTCGTCGTCTGTCCGGACTCTTGCAAAGCCGTCGAATTGCGGATCGAGCGGACGGCCGGACTGATCGAGCGGATGGCGGTAGCGCCCGTGCGCATTCGCCTGCCAGAACTCCACGATCAGGCTCGGCACCGGCATTCCCAGCGCGTCGAGGAAGCGGCCCGACACGCGAATCGGCCGGCCCTGCGGACGATGCGCAAGGATCGGCGTGACGCGGGAAAGGTCGTGGGGCATCTGTTCGAGCGCGAAGACGCCCGGATAGAACGGGCCGAGTGTCGCTTCGGGTGTGAAGATGGTCATCTACAGGACCTCCGGGAGGACACGAACGATCTCTTCGACGTGAGTGTCCTCGGCGATATACGGCGCAGCCGGCAGGATGCGATCGCCGTCGATTCCGTTCGCCGTTCCACCTGAAGGGTAGCAGATCGGCCCGCGCTCCAATGCCTGCCGCCTGATGTCTCCATTCACCACGCCTGAACTTCGCGGCGCTCCGCTGTCGTTTGGCCACCCGGCGCAAGATGGTCAGTCCGCCGGAATCCGGTCGGCCATGGTCACGTGGCGGCGCCGATTTCCGCGCAGGAAGGCCTGCAGCCGCTCCATGTAGAGATACAACACGGGCGTGATATAGAGCGTCAGGACCTGGGAAACCAGCAGTCCGCCAACCACCGCCAATCCCAGAGGCTGGCGCGCATCCGCGCCTTCGCCGTAGCCGAGGGCGATCGGCAGCGTGCCGAGAAGAGCGGCCATCGTGGTCATCATGATCGGACGGAATCGAAGAATGCAGCCCCGATAGATCGCTTCCGACGGCGACTTCCCTTCGGTACGCTGGGCCTCCAGGGCAAAGTCGATCATCATGATGGCGTTCTTCTTCACCACTCCGAACAGCATGACCAATCCGACGAACGCAAACAGATCGAGTTCCTTGTGGAAGAGCGTCAGTGTGGCCAGCGCGCCGAACACGGCGGACGGCAGGCCGGAAAGGATCGTGATGGGATGGATGAGGCTTTCATAAAGGATGCCGAGCACGATGTAGATCACGAGAATCGCAACCAGCAGCAGGATCGACATGCCCTTGAACGAATCCTGAAACTCTTTCACGGTTCCCTGGAAATTCACCGTCACGCTCGCGGGCACGCGTAGTTCGCGGATCGCGTCGTTCACGCGCTGCGCCGCCTCGCCCAGCGACGTGCCGGGCTGCAGGTTGAACGAGATGGTGGCGGCAGGCAGCTGCCCGAAGTGATTGACGCTGAGCGGGCCCACCGAGCGCGAGACCTTTGCGACCTCGCTGATCGGCACAAGCCTTCCGGCGGCTGACCGGACGTATAACATCGAGATGGCGTCGGGCGTCTTCTGGTCTTCGGGTTTCACTTCGAGAATCACCGCGTACTGGTTCGCCGGCGCGTAGATATTCGACACCTGGCGGTTTCCATATGCGGTGAACAGCGCGCTCTGGATCTGATCCGGCGTCACGCCCAGGGCCCTCGCCCGTTCGCGGTCGATGTCGACCATGAGCTGAGGGCTCGCAATCTGGACGTCGCTGTTGACGTCGCGGAATCCGGGCAGTTCGAGGATCCGGCCGGTAAGTTTCGGGACCCAGTCGTAGATTTCGTTCAGGTTCACGCTCTGGACGGTCATCTGGTAAAGGCTCGTCGTGAACTGACCGTTGATGGTGATCGGGGGCGGGTTCTGCAGGAATGTCATGATGCCCGGTATCGCCGCAAGTTTTGGATACAGCGAACCGATCGCCTCATCCACCGAAAGAGCGCGCTGATCGCGAGGCTTCAGCTTGGCGAACAGGAACCCGGTATTGCTCTGGGAATTGAATGCCACCGCGTTTTCCACGTTGGGATCGGCTTGGATGAGGTCCGCAACCGCGCGCTGGCGCTTCGCCATCGACGCGAAGGAAACGTCCTGGCCGGCCATCGTGATGCCAAAAATGAATCCGCTGTCCTGGCTCGGAATGAATCCGGTCGGCATCGTATAAAAAAGGTAGACGGTGCCCGCGAGCAGGAGCAGCGCGATGCCCATTGTCGCCACGCCGTGTTTCAGTACCTTTCGCAGCGTGAAATCGTAGAAGCCGGCGATGCCGTTGAAACCGCCTTCGAGCAGGCGATACATCCGGCCGTGCTTCGCCGTGTGCGGCGGCAGCAGCCGGCTTCCGAGCATTGGCGTGAATGTCAGCGAAACGAAACACGAAATGAGGATCGCGGTGATGATCGTGACCGAGAATTCGTGGAGCAGACGCCCGACCATGCCGCCCATGAAGAGCACGGGAATAAAGACGGCAATGAGCGACAGCGTCATCGACAGGATCGTGAATCCGATTTCGCGCGAAGCCAGCAGCGCGGCTTCGTAGCGGCCCTTGCCCATTTCCATGTAGCGGATGATGTTTTCGAGCATGACGATGGCGTCGTCCACGACAAAGCCCACCGAAAGCGTCAAAGCCATCAGCGACAGATTGTTCAGGCTGTATCCGAGCAGGTACATCGCGGCGAATGTGCCGACAATCGAGAGAATGACGGCCGATCCCGGAATCAATGTCGCCGTCAGATTCCGAAGAAACAGAAAAATCACCGTGACGACAAGCGCAATGGTGAGAATCAGCGTGAACTCGACATCGTGGATCGAGCCGCGAATCGACTCCGAGGCATCGAACGCGGTGACGAGCTGAATCGTCGGCGGAAGCGCCGCGCGCAGTTCCGGCAGGATCTTGTTGATGTTGTCCACCACCTCGACCGTGTTGGTGCCCGGCTGGCGGCTGATGGCGAGCACCATGCCGCGCATGCCGTTGAACCAGGCGATGGCTTTGTCGTCTTCAACGCTGTCGACGATGTTGCCGAATTGTTCGAGGCGGATGGGTGTGCCGTTGGCGTATTGGACGATGAGCGGACGGTACGCGGCCGCGTTCATCAACTGGCCGTTGGACTGAACGGTGAACGCCTGCTTTTCCCCGTTCAGCCGGCCTGTCGGCAGATTCGTGTTGCCGGTCTGGATGGCGCGTTGAACTTCATCGATGCCGATACCGTGGGCGGCCAGCGCATCCGGATCGACCTGGATCCGAACCGCATACTTCTGCGCGCCGTAAACCTGCACGCGGGAGATACCGCTGATCATCGAGATGCGCTGCGCGAGCATCGTCTCGGCGTATTCGGTTACGGTGTAGAGAGGCAGGGTGTCCGAGTTGAGCGACAAATAAAGGATGGGCTGCTGCGACGGATTCGTCTTCTCGACCGCCGGCGGCCGCGGCATGTTCGCCGGCAATTGCGCTTTCGCGACGGCCGCCTGAACGTCCTGGGCGGCGGAATCGATGTTGCGCTTCAGCTCGAACTGAACGGTGATCATCGTGCCGCCCTGGCTGTTCGACGAACTCATGGTCTGCACGCCGGCGATCGTCGACAGTTCGCGCTCCAGTGGCGTCGCCACGGAGTTCGCCATTGTCTCCGGACTGGCGCCTGGCAGAAACGCCGTGACCTGAACGGTCGGGTAGTCGACGCTCGGCAGCGCGGCCACGGGAAGGGCCCGAAAACCGACGAATCCGAAGAGAAGGATCGCGAACGTCACCAGGCCGGTCATCACCGGGCGTTCGATAAAAATGCGCGAGAAATGCATGGCTACTTCGTCCCTTGAGCGGCAGGAGCAATGGTGGCGCCGGGAAAAAGACGGGACTGTCCGTCCGTCACGACGGTTTCTCCGGCGGCTACGCCCTTCCGGACGATCACCTTTCCGTTCACGGTCGCGCCCACAACAACGGGCCGCGGCTCCACGGACTTGTCGGCTTTGACGACATAAACGAACGGGCCCTGCTGGCCGGCCTGCACGGACTCCGCCGGAATCACAGTGGCGGTCTCGGTGTCGATGGTCATCACCACGTTGACGAAACGGCCGGGCCACAACAGTCGTTCGTTGTTGCTGAATGTCGCCTTGAGCCGGATCGTGCCGGTGGCGGGATCCACCTTATTGTCCACCACACTCAAGACTCCGCGTTCGACCGGGCTTCCATCCTCAAAAGACGCTTCGACCGGCAGTTTGTGCGCGGCGTTCCTCCGCGTGATCTCGGTCAACTGGCGTTCGGGAACGCCGAACGTGACGAAGATCGGCGATACCTGGTTGATGACGACGAGCGGGATGTCATTCGCTTTCACAAGATTCCCCGGATGCACCAGCAGATTGCCCGTACGGCCTGAAATGGGCGAAAGAATCTGGCAGTAGCTGAGGTCGAGCTTCGCCTTGTCGATCGCCGAGCGATCCGATTCCATCGCAGCGCGGATGCTTTCGATCGACGCTTCGCCCGCCCGGACGCTTTCCCGAGCCATGTCGGCGGCCGTACGGATCTGGTCCTGCTGCATTCGGGTGGCAATGCCTTCTTTCGCGAGCTGGGCGTACCGTTCGGCATCGGAGTTCACATTCCGCTGATTGGCCTGGTCGCGCGCCAGGTTCGCTTCCGCAAGCCTGAGCTGCGCCGTGTCCCTGGTGAGCGCAGCTTCCGCCTGGCGGAGCGCTTCCTGATAGGGCCGGGGATCGATCTCGAAGAGCAGATCGCCTTTGTTGACGTTGCTGCCCTCCGCGAACTTCACGCTCAACAAGGGTCCGCCGGCCTGGGCTTTCACCTCGACCGATGAAAATGCCTCCACGGTACCGAACGCCCTTACTTCACTCGGAACAGGCTCTTCCGCGGCAACCGCAATGCTGACCGGAACCGGAGGCATCTGGGGCGCGCCCCCGCCGCCGGATTGGGCCTGCTCGGCAGAAGTACATGCTGCCAACAAGGCAGACAACACGACGAACATCGCGAACCGAAAGGTATTTGTCATTCAATCACCCTGGGAGTGATCAACGGTGGGAATCACCTGAGAGTTGCCGGTGGCCCGTTTTATGCGAAGAAGTAGTCTACTACAGTGGGTAAACCCGGCCGAAGCCCTCGGCGGTCAAGGATTCAAATCGGCAGGTCTCAGCGAAATCGCGAACAGTCGATGGCGTATTTCCGGATCTTGTAATTGATGATGCGCGGCGTGACGCGGAGCAGGCGCGCGGCCTGCGTTCGATTTCCACGTGAGGTTTCCAGTGCGCTTTCGATCAGGCTTCGCTCGTAAACACCCACAGCCTCCTCCAGGGAGGGAATCCGGATGCTGCGATGAGCCGGGGGCGGCTGCGACTCCCGAACGGTTTCGATGAGGCGTTGAATCTCCATCGTCTGTGTGATCATCGCGCGAAGCAGCGCCTGCATGGTGTCGTGTAACTCGAGTTCTTCGATTTCTACTGACACGAAATTTCTCCAAAATAAAAAAACGCCCGTGGAACCGTTTGGATTCCAGGACGTCGTTGTCGCAACCGCCGCCACGCTGCGATTCGATTGCGACGTTATTTGTATGGTGAAACGGGTCGGCCTGTCAAGATGGGCCTCGCGGTCGTCGCGGTCGTGGGCAACGCTGTCCCAATTACTGCTTTCTTTCTAAGCGAACATCGAGGGAAAGCGTTTTCCCCTCCTCGACGAGGAGGGGTGGCGCGAAGCGCCGGGGTGGTGCTGTTCAAGAAATTGATTTTGGTCGGTCGAACCGCCCCGCCGCTTCGCGGCACCCCGCCTTGGCCCTGGGCTTGGCCAAGGCGGGGAAAAATTCTCGTCCCGCGACTCCACGGCTTCATGTAAGAACCACACCTTGAACCATCGTGCGGTCTGTTCGGCCTATGCCTGAAGCGTCTGGCGGATGGACTTCAGGAGACGCTGTTCGTTCGGCATGTATTCGTCTTCGAGCGCGTAAGGAAACGGCGTGTCGAAGCCGGTCACGCGCGCCAGCGGCGCGTCCAGGTCCCAGAAGCAGTTTTCGACGATCTGCGCCATCAGTTCCGCGCCGTAACCGCAGGTGCGCGGAGCCTCATGAAGGATGACGGCCCGGCTGGTTTTCGCAATCGACGCAGCAAGGTGATCGATGTCCAGTGGAAGCAGGGTGCGGAGATCGATGACCTCCAGGCCGATCCCGTCTTTCGATGCCGTGTCAGCAGCCCGCAGCGCGAGCGGGACCATGGCTCCATAAGCGATCACGGTGACGTCCGAGCCTTCACGCACGGTCGCGGCCTTGCCGAGACGAACCGTGAAATCCGAAGCGGGCACTTCGATCTTTTCGGTGCGGTAGATACTCTTCGGTTCGAAGAAGATGACGGGATCCTCATCCCGGAGGGCGGCGAGAAGCAGGCCTTTTGCGTCGTACGGATTCGACGGCATCACGACCTTCAGACCCGCGGTGTGCACAAAGTAACTTTCCGGGCTTTGCGAGTGGCAGTGACCGCCTTTCACGCCGCCTCCGGAGGGCATGCGCACCACGACGGGACAGCCGAACTGGCCACCGGAACGATAGCGGTACTTGGCGAGTTCATTCACGATCTGATCGAAAGCCGGATAGACGAAGTCGGCGAACTGTATTTCCGCCACGGGCCGCAGACCATAAAGACACATGCCGATCGCGGACCCGATGATGCCGACTTCCGAAAGCGGCGT
>JAHFTY010000026.1:0-3484 GCA_023265365.1 Acidobacteriota bacterium | reverse complement strand
GATGCCGAATTGATCCAACAGGCCGTCCGTCACACGGAACACGCCGCCCAGTTTGGCAACGTCTTCGCCGAGAACGACGATATCGGCATTGAGCCGCATTTCCACCTTCAGCGCGTCGTTGAGCGCCTGCGCCATGTTCATCAAGCTCATGGCAGCACGTCCTTGCGCTGTTCCTGAAGATGCCGGGGCATTTCGGCATAAACGTCGTCGAAAAGGCTCGAGACGGGCGGGGACGGCTCCTCCAGGGCGCGGGTGACGCACCGGTCGATCTCTTTGCCGATCTCATCGCGAAGCGTGTTGTCCTGCTCTGTGTCCCACAAACCGAGACTCTCGAGATGAAGCCTCAAATTCTCGAGTCCGTCGCGTTTGCGCCAGGCATTGCCCGGCTCGTCCGTGCGATAACGTTTCGCGTCGTCGGAAGTGGTGTGACCGCCAAGACGGTACGCCGCGGTTTCGATCAACGTCGGGCCTTCACCCGAACGGGCGCGCGCCAATGCCTGCGCGGTGGCTTCGTAGACGGCGATGGGATCGCTTCCGTCAACCTGGATTCCCGGGAATCCGTATGCCTCCGCCTTCGCGGCAAGCGTTTTCGAGGCGGTCTGCATGGCGAGCGGCAATGAGATCGCGTACTGGTTGTTGCGGCAGATGAATACGACCGGCAGCCGGTGGACGCCGGCAATGTTCATCCCGGCATGAAAGCCGTCCGATGACGTGGCGCCATCCCCGAACAGCACCAGCGCCGCCTCCGGGCCCTTGCGCAGTTTCGCAGCCCAGGCGAGCCCGGTGGCGTGCACGATTCCATTGCCCACCGGCGTGGACACCGAAGCGATTCGGAGTTCCTTCGAGGCAATGTGGGTCGGCATTTGGCGCCCCTTGCTCGAATCGTTTCCCGTGCCCATCAGTTGCGAAAGAAAGGCGCTCATCGAAACACCGCGGGCGAACAGAGCGCCCGTGCTGCGGTAATCGGGAAACAACCAGTCACCGGCCGCGAGCGCCGACGCGCAGGCCACCGCGCCGGCCTCCTCGCCTTCGGATGATGCATAGAGCGAAATCTTTCCGTGGCGGTTAAGGGCGATCACCCTGGCTTCGAACAGTCTCGTCTGAACGATGGTCCGGTAAATTTCCAGCAGATGGGCGGATGAGGGCGACGGAGTTTCCGCGGACATTCGTAGAGTATACGTGTGAAAGAAGACGTTGACATCCCCTCCGGGCCGGACTTTACTGGACCGAAATGGAGAGGATTCGAATGAATAGAGGATCGCGCGCAGCGTTGAGTGTCGTATTGGTACTGCTGGTTTCCGCCGGACTTGGGGGACTGCTGGGCCAGGATCGCGTCAAACCCCCGGTCAAGGCCGAGGAGGAATCCTCGCTCGCGCTGTTCATGAATCTGCTCGGGCTGGTCGAGGAAAACCACGCCACGACTGTCGATTCGGACAAAGCGGTGTACGGCTCCATCGACGGGATGCTGCGCACACTCGATCCTCACTCTCATTTCTCCGACCCGAAAGCTTTCGCCTCCATGATGGAAGATCAGCGCGGCCGGTATTACGGCATCGGCGTTTCGGTCATCACGCGATTCGGAAAAGTGACCATCGTTTCACCGCCGGCCAAAAACTCGCCGGCCGAGAAAGCGGATCTCCACGTCGGCGACATCATCGCGGAGGTCAATGGCGAACCGACGGACAGCATGTCGCTGAATACCGTCGTTTCAAAGATCAAAGGGCCCCGGGGAACCTCCGTCAACCTGACCATCGCACGGGCCGGCATTGCAGAACCGATGCACATCGCCGCGATTCGCGACGAGATCGCGCGATTCACGATCAACAGCGCGTTCCGAATCACACCGGGCATCGGGTACATCAAGCTCGACAGTTTCGCCGATACCTCCGGCTCGGAACTCCGCAATGCGCTCCGAAGCATCGACTACAAATCCATCGATGGCTTGATTTTCGATCTGCGCGGCAATCCCGGCGGCGTCCTTCCCCAGGCGATCGAAGTGGCGGAATCCTTTCTGCAGAAAGGCCAGACCATTCTCGAAACGCGGGGCCGTGTCCGGGGCTCGAATCACGTCTACGCATCGCAGCGGGTGAATACGGAGAACCTTTATCCCATCGTCGTCCTCGTGAATCAGAACAGCGCCAGCGCGTCGGAAATCGTCGCGGGAGCGCTGCAGGATCACGACCGCGCATTGATCGTCGGAGAAACCAGTTTCGGCAAGGGGCTGGTCCAGTCGGTCTACACGTTGAATAACCGTTCCGGGCTCGCCCTGACGACGCAGAAGTGGTACACGCCCAGCGGGCGTCTCATTCAGCGGGACTACTCGCAGATTTCCCAGTTCGACTACTACAACCACAAAGGCTCGGCGGATTCGAAGGACAAGGAAATCAAGCATTCCGATCTCGGACGGGTCGTTGTGGGAGGAGGCGGAATCGCGCCGGATTACACGGTCGCCATACCCGCCCTGAACGACTTCCAGACCGGACTGGCAAACCGCTACGCGTTTTTTACGTTCGCAAGGGATTTCCTGGGGAAGAACACCGCCATCGACCGGTCGTTCCACGTTTCCGGCGAAATCCTGGCGAGTTTCAAGCAGCATCTGCAGAAGCGCAACATCGCTTTCACCGAAAAGGATCTCCAGGACAATGCCGCCTTCGTCAAACGGCAAATCCGGTACGAAGTGATTTACAACAAGCTGGGCACCGCCGAAGCCGCGCGCACCCTGCTTGAGGACGATCCGCAGGTGCTGAAAGCGGTCGAACTGTTTCCGGAAGCGCGTGCCCTCGCAGACAAGGCGCGGCAGAATCTGAGACCCGGCCAATAAAATCAGGAAGTCTGACCTGGATCTTGTCAGTTACTGCCGCGCCAGCGGCTTCAAAATCTGGTCCAGCAGCGTGGGCTGGCCGTTGGGCTGCAATGAGGGATAGCGTTCGCCGTCTTTGTAGTCCAGCTTGAACGTGACGAAACGCTTTCCGTTCTGAACAAGGAGTTCCAGGGGCCCGCCGGCTGGGGCGGCTTTGATGGCGCCGCGCAAGACGTCGATGGAGTATTGAGTGCCGTTTACCGCGACGATCTTCATTCCGGGACCCATGCCCGCCGTGGCTGCAGCCTTCCGGGCGAGGACGTCGACGACTTCCCCGCTTCCTCCGAGCCGGAGACCGATGGAGTACGCCACGCTGGCGCCACCGGTGATCGCTTCGACTGATTTTTGCTCATCCGTCATCCTTTCGGTATAGGCCAGACGATATCCGCCGGCTTCGATGCCGCCCAACGGGGCCTTGTCCGTACCGGTTCGATTGAGCCGTTCGTCGAAAAATTTCTTCCAGTCGTAGGCGGCGATGCCGTTCATCGATTCGGTGAGGCTTTCGAACGTGTACGGTTTCACCTCCGGAGGTCCGTTGGGGCCGCCATGGAAGGCGCGAAGAAAGTCGTCGAGTGACTTACGTCCCTGAGTCTGTTTTCGGATGATCGTGTCGGCCTCGAGCCA
>JAHFTY010000171.1 GCA_023265365.1 Acidobacteriota bacterium | reverse complement strand
CGACCACCGTCGATTCCAAGCTCTCCAATTCATATACCGACGAATACACCGCAGGTCTCGATCACCAGTTGATTCCGGACCTCGGCGTGCGCGTCAACTTTGTGCGCAAGATCGAACAGAACCCTTACGGATCGGTCAACACATCACAGGACATCAATTCCTTCACACCCGTCACCCGAACCGACATCGGCCGTGATGGAATTACCGGCACGGGGGACGATCAGAGCATCGTTCTCTACAACCTGCTCCCGCAGTTTGTTGGGGTGAACAACACGCTCATCCGGAACTTCAAGGGTGTGGGCGCCAATTACTCGACGATCGAGGTCAGCATGACCAAGCGATTCAGCCACAAATGGATGGCGATGGCCGGATACGACCGCACCAAGCGAAACCTTCGCCAGGATCTTAGCTACGATCCGAACACGCTGAACTGGGGCGGCAACTCGGGGGTGCACTACTGGGATTGGTCGTTCAAATCGGTCTTCCAATACCAACTGCCGTACGGCTTGAACGTCACCACGACGTTCAACTCCCAGAGAGGCGAAACCTACGCCCGCACCCAGTCCATCACCGGCCTGACCCAGGGCAACTTCACCGCAACGATCGATCACCTCGGCCAGTACTTCTTCCCGACGGTGAAGCTGTGGAACGCGCGCGCGGAAAAGCAGTTCAAGATCACCGAGAACCAGCGACTTTCCGCGATGTTCGACCTGTTCAACATTCCGAACCGGAACACGCCGCTCGGATTTGTCACCACGACGGGTCTGACCTTCGGCCGCCAGATTACGGGCGTTCTCAATCCGAGAATCTTCCGTCTGGGAGCTGAGTACAAGTTCTGACCAGTCGCTGCAGGTCCAGACTTCCCCTCTTCATTGAGTCTCGTTGAGGAGGGGAAGTCTCAAAGCCGTGGAGCCGCCGGACGAAGACTTTTCCCCGCCTTGGCCAAGGCATTGCTGTCCAAAATAAGGCGAAATCGAGGAAAAGCGTTTTCCCCTCCTCGACGAGGAGGTATCATGGGCCCGCTTCCTTGAATATCGACAGCGAATATCCTAGACTGATATTCAGATTTCATATTCGATGGGGTGGTCAATGGAGTCGATATCGTTGAAGTTGCCCGAAGACCTGCTTGAAGACAGCGCCCGGTGTGCGGAAGCACTGAAGATGTCGAGGGCCTCTTATGTGCGCCTGGCGATCGAAGAAATGAACCGCAGCACGCGCGCCCGGATTCGCAGCCAGCGCCTGGCGGCGGCATCCTACAAAGTGCGCAAGGAAAGCGGGCGGGTCAATGCAGAATTCGCCGCGATTGAGCGAGACCCCGATGCTTAAGCGAGGTCAGGTCTGGGTCGCGAATCTGAACCCGAGGCGTGGTACCGAACCCGGCAAAACGCGGCCTGTTCTCGTGGTTCAGTCGCAGGACCTTCTCAATGTCGACCATCCTTCTACACTGGTCATTCCCATGACCACCACTCTGGTTGAAGACGCCGAACCCCTTCGGATCAGGGTCGCCGCGTTGGACAAGCTCCGGCGCGACTCCGATCTTCTGATCGACCAGCTTCGGTCGGTCGACAATGAGCGCCTTATTCAAGGGCCGCTCTGCCAACTGTCACGATCGCTCATGTCGCGCGTGGAAATCGCCATCCGTGAAGTCCTCGACATGGCCGAGGTCTGATAATCCTCCAAGTATTGCCAATCATCGCCAGGTTCGGCGTGCCAGAGCTTACGGCACGGATTACGATGACGCATGCGAACCAGCGCGCCTTTAATCGAAGGGACGAACTAAAGCCATGCACTTCTCACGAATGTTTATCGAGCGGCCACGTTCGCGATCCTGCTGTTCGGATTCGTCGGTTGCGCCCGGCCTGCCGCCAGCTGCAAGGTGACATAAGGCCATTTTATGCGCTATCCATCGACGCCCCAGCCCGCTTGAAATTGTCTCGAAAACGACCTGCAAGTTGCTGATTCTTCGATGGGGCTAAAAACGGCCGAACCAGCCCAAAATCCGCTCAGCGCCCCGGCTCAGACGTCCCGGCCTCAGCCGGGAGGTCTGAGATTTTCATCCTCGGGGGTGGCCCGGCAGGGCCATGTGACTTTCCTATCCGCTCAACCCGTCGCGGGTACCGATGGGGCGGTGGCCCCATTTTGGTCGCCGGACAGTAACTCGATCGGATTCGTAGCAGACAACAAGCTCAATAGCGTTGTCAATCGCGGCGGCCTCCGTCGGCTGATATACTGCCGCCCGGAGCACACATGTTTGCTGCGGATCAGTCCGCGACCTCAAACATATCTTTCGCGCTTGTCGATCGCGGCGGCCTTTCTCTCGTCAGTTCGGGGACTGCCCAGACAACATCTGTCGGCTACGCAAGCATTCAACCAGATTCGGGAAGGACGGCACCGTCGGGCCTGGCGATCTTCGGACTTCGTCAGAATAATGTTCTTGTCAGCGAGACTGGTGTTCCGGCGGCGGCACTGATTCAATCCGGGCGGATCTATGCGGAAGCAGGCGGACCGGTGAACACGGGGCTGGCCATGGCAAATCCGAACAGCCAGGTGGCAACGGTAACGTTCTTCTTCACCGATGCGAATGGCGTCAACTTTGCCACAGGCAGTACGACCATTCCCGCCAAAGGACAGCTCGCCGCGTTTCTCGATAAGGCTCCGTTCAACGGCGGGTCTTCAATCAATGGTAGTTTCACGTTTAATTCTTCTGTGCCGATATCCGTCATTGCACTTCGCGGACTCGCTAACGAACGATCCGAGTTTTTGATGACGACGCTGCCAGTTACGGACCTCAGTACGACGACTGGAGTTGGTTCCCTTGTCTTCCCGCACTTCGCCGAGGGTGGTGGATGGAGAACCCAGATTGTGCTCGTCAATCCCACCGACATCGTTCTAACGGGAAGTGTTCAATTTCGCGATCAACTGGGTCAGGCGAGCAGCCTTGCAGTAAATGGACAAACGAACAACAGCTTTGCCTATTCGATACCCGCCAGGAGTTCTCAGAAACTGCAGACTTCGGGAACTGGGGCCACGATCTTGAGCGGATACGTTCGTGTGACTCCCGCTGCGAATACACCGGCGCCATCGGGGTCGGCGATCTTTTCTTTCCGCAGTGATGGGAAGACCGTAGCTGAGGCCGGTGTGCCCGCTTCGCCTTCAGCGGGAGCTTTTCGCATGTACGCTGAAGCATCGGGGGATTTCAGCCGCGGCGCGCCCGGTTCGATACAGTCGGGCCTGGCCATCGTGAACAACTCCGGCAACGTGGCGGCCGTTACATTGGAATTGAACAAGCTTGACGGCTCATCGACAGGGCTTACCGGCACGCTGCAGGTTCCCGCAAACGGACAGGCCGTGATGTTCATAAATCAGATCCAGGGATTCGCCGCCTTGCAGACGCCTTTTCAAGGGGTGCTGAGGATATCGAGCCCGGCATCAATCGCGGTGGTCGGAGTGCGGGGTCGCTACAACGAACGGAATGAATTCCTCTTCACAACAATACCTTCGGCGAATGAAGCGGCTGCGGCTCCGGCGTTGTTCATACCGCATCTCGCGGATGGTGGAGGGTACTCGACTCAGTTCATCATCTTCAGCGGAACAGCCGGCCAGACGTCGACAGGCATCCTGCAACTGTTTACGCAGTCCGGGGGAACTCTGAACTTAAAAATGCAATGAACCACACTTCCGTCGATGTGAACGGGCGCCTTTAGGCGGATAAGAATTTCAAGCGGGCAGGCCCTGTCTCGATGTCGTATAAAAGCGGCTTACGTTGAGTTGCGGGGGTAGCAGGCCGGGCGCGCGTCCCCGGCCGTTCCTATGTCGCCGGTCACACATGGCTCCTGTCGTCGCACATCGTGAACGAGAGGAGGCGTGTTCGGCGGAAGCTTGGTCCAGTCCGGTTCCTGCTGCAGCGTGCGCGCGATGATGTCGGAAACGGTCTCGCCGCCGAATGCCTGCTGTGCCGCCAACATCTCGTAAAGCACACAGCCGAACGCCCAGACGTCGGTGCGTTTGTCGACGGCGCGACCGCGGGCCTGCTCGGGACTCGTCACGCCGCGGTGCCGAGAATCATGCCGGTCGCGGACGCGGCGCTGACGAACGTCGGCGAGTGCGAGAGATTGGACAGTTGTTCTTCCCTGGACTTGGCGAGGCCGAAGTCGAGCACCTTCACTTTTCCGTCGGGCGACAACATGATGTTGCCCGGCTTCAGCTCGCGATAAATGACGCCGCGTTCGTGCGCTGCGTTCAGGGCATCCGCAATTTGCTTCGCGATCGGCAAGGCCTCGTCCAACGAAATGGCGCCACGCCCAATCCGCCGCTGAAGCGTCTCGCCCTGGACCAGTTCCATGACGATCGGTCTCAACCCGGATCTTGATGAAGCCGCTAAAATCGCGACGCGGGAAATGCTGGACTGGATCGTCGAGATGAAAGGGTTGAAGCGCGATGACGCCTACATGCTCGCCAGTTCCGTGATGGACCTGGTCGTCACTCAGGTTGTGGACGGAACAAAGGGCATTCACGCGCTGATGCCAAAGTCGGTGTTCAAGAAATAGGCCATCAGACGGACTCCGACGCTGCGCTTGTCTCTAGCGCTCGATCAACGGCGCGAGCGCTGCCTTCGTTTTACCGCTCGCGGTGGCTGAAACCAACACGCAGTTTTCTTTCCTTCAAGAAACGGCCAAAGCGCGTGAAAAACGCGTCCCAGGTATGATCGAGACTCCACCCACGCCCCAGCCCGCTTCCGCCGCGGGCGTTGATTGACACAGGTTCCACTCATGTGGGAGCATCCTCCGCAATTCTCGTTTCACCGTGAGAAACTCGTCGCAAATATTCTGCGAACGGAGGGGATATGCACCACTTTAGAAAATGCCTTGTCCCGGCACTGGCGGTGATGTTGTCCGCAAGTGCCGCAGTGTCCGGCCAGGTCAGCTCGGGAACGATACTTGGCGCCATCAGTGATTCCAGCGGCGCCCAGATTCCGGGCGTCACCATCGTCGTCACAAATGAAGGGACCAATCAGGTCCGCCAGTCCGTCACCAATGAAACCGGGAACTACCGCGTCGAGCCGCTCGCTTCCGGAAAATACACGATCAGTGCGGAGCTGGCCGGCTTCCGCAAGGAAATCCGCTCGGGTATTACAGTCGACGTGGACGCCCGCGTCCGAATGGATTTCACGCTCCAGGTTGGCCAGGCCAGCGAGGTCATTGAAGTCAGCGCCGCGGCTCCACTTATCCAAACGGACGATTCGCAGGTCGGAACCGTGGTCGACGAACGAAAGATCGTGGACCTTCCCCTCAATGGCCGAAACTTTTCCCAACTGGCATATCTCACCCCAGGGACCTTTGCGCCGCGGCCGAATTCACATTTGAGCGATCGGGGTGGGTTTGTCGCTGCGGGCATGGACGAAAAGACGAATCAGTATCTCGTCGACGGCGTCAATAACAATGGCGCCGGCACAATGGAGGTGGGTTACCGCGTCAACATCGACACGGTGGCCGAGTTCAAGGTCCAATCGCAGAACTACAACGCGCAATATGGGCGATACGCCGGAGCGCAGGTGGACGCGATCCTGAAATCCGGCACGAATCAGTTTCACGGCACAGGGTTCGGGTTCACACGAAACGACAATTTCGATGCGCGAAACTTCTTCGATCCGGCGACCAAACCCGAGTTCAAACGCCACCAGTATGGAGCCACATTCGGCGGGCCGGTCCAGCGGGATAAAGCGTTTTTCTTTGTCGGATTCCAGGGGCAGCGGCAGACGTGGTACCGCACGACAACGCCAACCGTCCCGTTCGCGGAATTCTGGAATGGCGATCTTTCCCGCCTGAAAAAAACGATCCGTGATCCGCTCACCGGCCAGCCGTTTCCGAACAGCAAGATCCCCCTCGACCGCCTGGATCCGATCGCGCTGAAGTTCCGGCCCTACTTCTATATTGAACCCCAGCGCGATAGTCTCGTCAGGAACGCCACGGCTTTCCTTCAAGAGCCGGAACATTTCTGGCAGATGGACGCGAAGACGACATGGAGCATGTCCACCAATCATCAATTATCCGTGTCATACGGCATTTACGACAGCAAGCTTCTGGAGTGGCGAATCGGAGGACAGCCCGAACTGCCGAATTACATGACCGATGGGAAGGTCGTGAACCAACGAGTCTCGCTCAGCGAAACGTGGACGCTTTCGCCGAGCGTTATTCATGAATTTCGCGCCGGTCTCTCCCGCGTCGGCCGCGACCGGCTGCCGTTTTTGAGAGATAAGAATTACGCGCGTGACGTCTTCGGAATCGCCGGAACGGTCGGTGATGTGGATCCGATCGGAAACAAGATTCCGCAGGTTTCCATCAGTGGGTATTCCAGCGTGGGCCAGGGCGCCACACAGCCGCGACGCGACGGCAACTGGATGGTTGCCGACACGCTCTCGGTTCTCAGGGGCAATCACGCCCTCAAGTTCGGCGGCGACATATTCCGCCAATATATGAACCTCATCCTGGTCAGCAATGCCGGCGGATCGTTCTCTTTCAACGGCGTTGGAACGGGCGATCCCTTTGCGGACTTTCTGCTTGGCCTGGCAGACACCACCAATCGCGCGCTGCCGCTCGGACCGCTAAGCCAGCACCCACGGCGATGGTCCACGAACTGGTTCATCCAGGACGACTGGAAAGCCAGGCGGAATCTGACGGTTGCCTATGGATTGCGCTGGGAACTGACAGGATCCCTCGATGAAAAATGGCAGAAGCTCTCCAGCTTCGATCCCACCCTGAGCGGCGGAAAGGGAGGCATTCGCATCCCCGGCGAAGCGAAACGATTCGAGAACGGCATTGCGTTTTTCAACAAGATTTATCCCGGAGTTGAAATTAAGCGGAACACGGGTCCGCTCTATGCCACTGACAAAAACAACTTCGCGCCGCGTTTCGGTCTCGCGTGGTCGCCGGGAACGACAAATACGACGGTCGTGCGCGCAGGATACGGCATCTTCTACTCCATCGACGATCTTTGTTTCTGCAGCTACTACAACCAGGCGCCATTTGATTTGACCCAGCGGTTCACGCGGCGCGACGCGCCAACCTTCCAGAATCCGTGGCCAGGAACCGGTGTGGGCGGCACCCTCAGCGCGGACGGCGTGGATCCCAATCTCGTCACCGCGTATTTTCAGCACTGGAATCTGGATGTTCAGCGGCAGCTTCCATTAGGCATCGTTCTCGATGCGGCGTATGTCGGCAAGCGGGGTCTCAAAATCGATTCCACGCGCGACATCAATCAGCCGATCAATGGCGTCTCTCTGTATCCATCGTTCGGTCCGACGAGCTATCTCGAGCCTCGCGGCCAGTCCATCTACCACGGCCTTCAGGTTCGCGGCGAGAAGCGTTCGGCTTCCGGCCTGACGCTCCTCGTGAGCTACGCATGGGGCAAGCTCCTCGACAATCTTGGTACCGTTCGCGATTCGTACAATCTCGCAAACGAATGGGGACCCGGAACGGAGGACATGCGGCATCGCTTTGCAACAAGCTATGTTTACTCGCTGCCGTTCGGGCGCGGAAAACGGTTCTTGTCCTCGGCGCCCGGCGCGGTCCAGACCGTATTGGGAGGTTGGGAAATGTCGGGTGTGGTTCGCCTGAACTCCGGTTCGCCGGCGACTCCGAGTCTCGGTATTGACAACAGCGGCCTGGGCCGCCGTAACGATCGCCCCGATATCGTTGGCGACGTCCGCAGCAGCCAGCCGCATCCGACCGAAGGTTGGTGGAATGCCAAGGCTCTGGCGATGCCGCCGAAAGGCAGCGTCGGGAATGCAGGGAAGGGTAGTCTCACAGGGCCGGGTTTCGCGGGCACGGACTTCTCGCTGCTGAAGCGCGTCCGCTTCGCGGAAGACAAAGATCTGCAGTTCCGGTTCGAAATCTTCAACGCTCTGAACCAGGTGAATTTCTTTCCGATGGTGACGCAGTTCGATTCGCCGCGCTTCGGAACAACCGGCACCGCGTTCGACAGCCGGCAAATTCAGATCGGGCTGAAGCTCATGTTCTAAGCGGCGCCGCTGCCGCTCCGGGCGGTAAACGGTCGTAGGCTCCGGCAAGAAGCCGGCGCCTACGACCGTTTTACCGCGGAAGTTTGAACCACACCGGCTGCCTGGAATCCGGGCCAGGGACCACGACCAGTTCGCCATTTCGCATCGCGTCCATGCCGTGCACACCCGCAACCTCGATTAGAGCTTCGCCTGCATCATGTCGAAATATCTGTCCGGCATGGAACGCGGTTTCTTGTCGGCGCCAATCACCACGTGAACGGTTGTGCCTTCGGCGAGGATCGCGGTCCCGGTCCGCATGACGTAGGAAAACTCGACCACGCGTTTGCCGAGCCGGGCGATCTGCGTTTCGACAATCACTTCGTCGTCATAGTGTGCCGGGAATCGGTAACGGCAGCGGGCCTCGGCGACAGCGATGAAGGCGTTCTCTTCTCTTTCCAGGTCGCGATAGCTGAAGCCGCAATCGCGGCAAAAATCCGTCCGTCCGATTTCCATCCAGACCAGGTAATTCGCGTGGTAGACCACGCCCATCTGATCCGTTTCGGCATATCGAACGCGGAGGCGGCTTTCGCAGGTGTGCGGCATCAGGTTGTCTGCAGAACGCGTGACGGAAGCTGACGTTCCAGCTCTCCGCCGATGAAGTGTGATGCGCGCCGGATCAGGTTCAACGACACGCCGGTTTCGATTCCGAGACGATCGAGCAGATACAGAAGATCTTCCGTCGCCACATTGCCCGACGCGCCCGGCGCATAGGGGCAACCGCCCAGACCGCCGGCGGAACTGTCGAATGTGGTGATGCCCATCTGAAGCGACTGGTAGACGTTGGCGACAGCCATGCCGTAAGTGTCGTGAAAGTGCATCGCGAGTTGAGCGGCAGGGAATTGCGTCAGAAGATGACCGGCCGTGGTTTCGACATCCCGGGGGGTTGCGGCGCCGATGGTGTCGCCGATCGAAATCTCATCGACGCCCAGGTCGAACAACGCCTTCACCACGTACGCGACTTTCTCCTTCGGCACGGCCCCCTCGTACGGGCAGACAAAACAGGTCGACACGTAGCCGCGAACCGAAAGACCCTCCCTCAACGCCGTTTCAACGACGGGTCGAAACACCCCGAGCGATTCTTCAACGCCCATGTTTATGTTCTTCCGGTTGAAGGTTTCCGAGGCCGCCGTGAAAACCGCAACCCGCCGGATCCCTGTTTCAATCGCACGCTCCAGTCCTTTCATGTTCGGAACGAGAGCGGAATAGCGAACACCCGGAACCGGTTCCAGCTGCCTGATGAGTTCCGCGGCATCCGCCAGTTGCGGAACCCATTTGGGATGCACGAAGGACGCAACCTCGATTTCCTTGTGGCCGGCGGCGGCGAGCATCCGGACAAACTCGGCTTTCCTGTCCGTCGGTATCGATTTCGCCTCGTTCTGCAATCCATCGCGCGGCCCGACTTCCACGATGCGCACCGCTTTCGGCAGCGTACTCATGCCCACATTGTAGGAGGTAGAATGAACGCATGAAGAAAAAAATCGAGAAAACGGATCAGGACTGGAAGGGCGAACTGACTCCGGAACAATTCCACGTTTGCCGCGAGCGCGGCACCGAGCGGCCGTTTACCGGCGAGTACGTTCACTCGAAAGAGAAGGGTGTTTATAAATGCGTCGCATGCTCGAACGAACTGTTCGATTCGAACGCCAAGTTCGAGTCCGGAACCGGCTGGCCGAGTTTCTATGCGCCCGTGAGCGAAGAGAACGTGGACACGGAAACCGATCGGAGCCATGGCATGGTCCGCACCGAAGTGAAATGCAGCAGTTGCGGCGCCCATCTCGGCCATGTGTTCGAGGATGGTCCGAATCCGACGGGACTGCGGTACTGCATCAATTCGGTCGCCTTGAAGCTCGATCCCAAATAGCCAGGGCTCCCGCCGGCCAGGCGAATCCCGCTACATATTCCGCCGGTACTGGCCGCCGACTTCGTAAAGGGCGGTAGAGATCTGGCCGAGCGAACAATGGCGAACGGCGTCCATGAGAACCTCGAACACGTTGCCGTTCTCAATGACCGCCTGCTTGAGCTTTGCGAGCCATTGCGGAGATTCGTTCGCCTGGCGCGACTGAAACTCCCGGACGCGCTTCAACTGGCCTTGCTTTTCTTCCTCACTGGAACGCGCCAGTTCGATTTCGTGGGTTGCGGGATCGCCGTGAGGGTTGCGGAATGTATTCACTCCGATGATCGGCAGTGAGCCGTCGTGTTTCCTGCGCTCGTAGTAGAGCGATTCTTCCTGGATCTTGCCGCGTTGATACCCCGTCTCCATCGCACCCAGCACGCCGCCGCGGCTGGCGATGGCGTCGAATTCCTTGAGCACCGCTTCTTCGACAAGGTCCGTCAACTCGTCGATGACGAACGCGCCCTGCTGCGGGTTTTCGTTCTTCGCGAGTCCCCATTCCCGGTTGATGATCAATTGGATCGCCATCGCGCGGCGCACCGATTCCTCGGTGGGCGTGGTGATCGCCTCGTCGTAGGCGTTGGTGTGCAGGCTGTTGCAGTTGTCGTAAACGGCGATCAGC
>JAHFTY010000318.1 GCA_023265365.1 Acidobacteriota bacterium | reverse complement strand
TGAACCGCATACGCGATGCAAGCCTTCCGGCGGACCGAGGCAATTTCTCACGCCCTATGGAGTCGAATTCGTGGATCTGCCTGAACTCCAGCGGGTCTTCATCATGGACATTGGTGGGCCTCACACCTTCCGCGTCATTTATATGGATGGCCGGCCTCATCCGAAGGATCACGTTCCCGATTACTACGGACACTCCATCGGTCACTGGGAAAAGGATACGCTGGTCGTCGACACAGTCGGTTTTAACGAAGGCTTTTGGATGTCGAGGGGACTACCGCACACGAGCCAGCTTCACATGATCGAACGGTTCACGCGCACGGATATGAATACGATGAAGTATGAAGTGACCATCGATGATCCCGGCGCGTACACGGCGACATGGACCGCCGGCTTCTTGCTTCGTTGGGAAGCAGGCACGGAGCTGTTCGAGTACGTCTGCCAGGACAACAATCACGCACCCGAACTCATGCTCGGCTCGGAGGAGTCGGTGGATCGCAGCAGTCGGATTGTTCCGTGATGTTACTCCTGCAAACTGAAGGCAAGATACTCGCCCGAGTGCGCACCGCCGCTGACGGCGACGACGATGTACTGTTTGCCGTCAACCATGTAAGTCATCGGTGATCCGCTCTGCGGCGCAGGCATCCAGACAGCGCCGACTTGCTGGCCCGTCTTCTTGTCATACGCTCGAAGCAGCGCGTCCCGCGGCCTACCCGGCGGAGCCGTGATTTGAGAATCGCCCATGACGACCACTGTCTTCGTGACCATCAAACCCACGCCCGAAGTGCCCGCCTGTCCGGTCTTCGGAATGTCGATGCCTTTAAGTTGAAGACGCCTCGGACAGATCGTGCGGCGACAGCACCGCATCGCTTCTTCGGAGACGCGGACGTCGCCCTTCTTGAATTCGGCCGCCGAGTGCGCGAGGAAGTGGCGGGCGAGCGCAGGAATCTCGTCCCGCCGTTCCCTGAGCGGCGGAATGCGCAGGCCCCGCGCCTCTTTCGCACGCCCGAAAGCATAGACGATAACCAAATTGTAGGGACGGACGACTCTTGAACGCGTTCGCGCAGGATCTGCCCAAAAACAAAAACCCGCCGGCACGTACCGGCGGGTCAGTGGTGACCGACAGTGAGAACTCCCGGGGATTCTTTCGTTTACTTTCCCTGAAGTTCCTGCTCTCTGAGTTTTTCGAGCTCGACGAGCTCATGGTTGTTCGTGCAGTAGAACTCGTAGATGTGATCATTGGCCAGGGTCCAACGACGAGGGGCGGATGTCCACGGCTTCGTCAGCACCTTCGGATCCTCGACGCTGATCTGAACGATCAGGTAGTTCATGGAAGGACGCGTATAGCGCTCGATGACATGTAGCTGATCGCTGTGAAACCACCCGTTGGGCATGATGTAGGTTCGTTCGTCGAACGAAATCCCATCGATGACCAGCGTGTCGCCCTCCCACCGGCCCACACCTTCACCGTGAAACAAGGGCTCCGGATACTTCGTGTGCGGACGTCCGTCCGTGGGTACCACACGAAAGTTATTGAGCACTTCGAAGAGCTGTACCAACTGTCCCGGCGTGGAGACCAACTGGGTCGAATATGGATTTTGCAGCCATATGGCTGGAACACCGCGCGGCATGCAATTCACAGACGACTTTGACAGCTCGAGCTCGGTCGGGGTCATGGCCTTGATTTTCGCCGACGCCCAGGGTTGGAACGAAGGTCGTTCCTCCGGCGTCACCTTGGGGTCGAACTGCCCTCGTGCGGCCGGGTCGACGCCGAAGCGACCGCTGACCCCCTGGCCGGCACCATTTGGCAGCCACAATCCGGAGAAATCGGGATGCCCGTCCGCTAACCGCGGCGCCGGGCCACCCGGCGGCAGCGGCTTGATGGTGTACTCCGTATCCTGGGCGCCGGCAGACAGGGAAAGGACGTACACAAGCGTCAGCACTGCGGTACAAACGACGCCGTAGCGAAAGCGAAGTTTCATGGTCACGGCTCCTGACGCTAGTCTTGAAGTTGGCCCGCCTGGCGCAGAATGCCATCCGAAAACTTGAGTGTTCCGGCAGCGGCATAACGGCTTTTGCCATTCTTCGCGACACACCCTCTCACCCATACTTCCTTACCGATGTTCTCGAGGAACAGCTGCCTTTCAATGCCGGCTCTCTTCAGGGTGTTAAGCGCGTAGGACTGAAAAGACCAGGATTCCACGTTTCCACTGGCATCCTTGATATCCACGTAGAAATACCCGTGAGGGTTCTGCCAGTCGATTTTCGTGAGTGTGCCCGTAAAGTCTTTGCAGTTGTTTCGGTCAAACTCCGCCGCGAAACTGTGATGCGCAAACGACGGAACTGGAAGTAGAAGCAAACCCCATGTCATCGCTGCCGCGCCGAGAACCTTCACAATCTTCATCGAAACCTCCATTGCCCCTAAAAGCCGTACTTGACCGCAAACTGCATGATGCGCGGATCGCCCGCTTGGGTGGTAATCCGGCCAAACGTGCCCGCATCCAGACTCGTGTTGGGATCGCCCCAGTTGAAATTGTTGGTCAGGTTGAACACCTCGAGGCGGAGCTCCAACGTCCGCCGGTCGGCCAACGACAGGACTCTCGCGAGGGACACATCGATCTTCCAGAAACTTGGACCTTCAAAACCCCTCGCGGCTTCATTGCCAAGTGTGCCATTCGCCGGGAATGCGAAGGCCGCCGGGTTGAGATAGCTAGTCAGCGTTTGGTCGCTGCCGTACGGATTCCCGAGCACCTGATCGACCCGTTGGCCTGGGATGCCAGTGAACGCGATATCCCTCGTGGTGGTCACGGTGAGCCAACTGCCCGTGTTCGCGTTGAGAATGCCGGACACTCGCCAGTCCGAGGCCAAGGCGCGCAGCGCAGGGTTGGCAAACCGCGGCGATTGGGTCCCCACCGTGACGTTGGCGATCTCACGCTGGTTGTAGAGGCAATTGCCGCGATCATACGATGGGTCGCCGGGTTTCAGCCAGGTGTTATTGAATTGAATAAAGTTACCGCTGACCGAGGTGTCGGTTTCGCAGTGCGAGACGGTGTAATTCCCACCCAGGCTGACGCCGTTGGCGGCACGACGCTGGAAGGACAGCTTCAAGCCGCGGTAGCTTTGCGTACCCACGGCTCTATATTGAGACACGAACGACAGTTTCTGGGCCGCCTCGGCACTCACCTGAGAAAACACGCGCCGCGCGTCCGTATTCGCGACGGTCGAGCAGACTGGATAGGACACCCCTCGGAGCGTGCACGGGCCAAGCCCCATGTAGACGCCGGGATTCAGGGCATCCTGGCCCCAGATGCGGTCCAAGTAGGTGCCCAAATAGCTCGCCGCCACCTGCCATGTGGCGCCGAACTGTTTCTCGACGGTGACATTCCACGACTGGACGCGGGTCGAGTTGATGTTCGGATCGATGGCGGCGTACGATCCGAAGCCCGGAAACACCACATTGGCGGGCGGTGGGACGGCCACCGGTAGTGTTTGCCCGCCGGGCACATTTCGATACGGGTCGTCGAACCGCAGGTTCCCGGTCAACGTGAGGCGATTGCCAAATGGAGCTCCGGAAGCGGGAACCTGTTGGAAGATCGCCGTCGGAAAGTCATAGTTGGTCGCGTAGGAGGATCGCACCGCCAGGCGGCCGTTTCCGCTCACATCCCACGCGACGCCCAGGCGGGGCGACACATTCAACCACTGCTTGTTCAACCCCGTGTTGCCGGCGGGGAAACCGGGGTCGCCAGGATAGAGGAGGCCGGCCGGCGCGTTCACGAACTGGGTGCTCTTGATGCCCTTCGTAAAGTTGTCGAGGGAGAAATTGGCA
>JAHFTY010000170.1 GCA_023265365.1 Acidobacteriota bacterium | reverse complement strand
CAAGCCGGCGCCATGGACCCTGACAGATTACATCGCATCCATGTGGAACCATCCGGCCATGCTGCACCGGTCCACAGCGGACCTTCCGGAGCTGGCGCCGGGCGACATGAAGAACCTCATCGCCTATCTCTTCGCTCAGCGTTATTTCCTCGAAAAAGGTGACCCGAAACGGGGAGCCAACGTCTATCGCGAGAAGAACTGCTTCCGCTGTCACGACGAACGCCGCCGCGAAACCGGTGCTCCGGATCTCGCTCAGCATGGTGAAGTGTTTTCGCCGGTCACCATTGCAGCGGCCGTTTGGAAACATGGCCCGGCAATGGTGGACGCCGCGAAAAAGCAGGGACTGGTCTGGCCGGAATTCCACGGCTCGGAAATGACGAATCTGATCGCGTACCTGAACAGCAAGCTGCTTCCCAAACTGGCTTCTCCGCCAAAACCGGCTTTGCGACCGGTCATTTTGTCTGCAGACACCGAACCCAGCCTCCGCCAATTGACTCCTCTGCCTCCGCTCTTCGGGAGCCCATTTACATTGAGACATATTGTCGGATTCGCGGCCTCCGGAACACTCCAAGTTGCTGAAACTGCACAGGCATCTCACGTGCGTTAGGCGGCGGCGAGGCTACCAGATCTATGAAATCCGTGCGCGTTCTGACCCTGTTGGCTTGTGTTCTTCCTGCCTCCGCTCTGGCGATGCTGCAGTTTCCGGGCAACCAGTGGCTTGCCGACTACGCTGCCGCCACTCCAACCGACGTCATTTCCCGGCTTCAGGCAGGCATCGACCGGGGCGACGTCAAGCTCGTGTTCGACGAGGAACACGGCTACCTGTCCTCGGTCCTGAAAGAACTTCGAATCCCCGCCTCGTCACAATCGCTGGTTTTCTCCAAGACCAGTTTCCAACTCGACAAGATTGCACCCTGGACGCCGCGCGCGATCTATTTCAACGATGACGTCTATATCGGATGGGTGCAGCGCGGCCGGGTTATCGAAGTCGCTGCAGTAGACCCAAAGCTGGGAGCGGTGTTCTACACCCTGGAACAGAAAGCCGAGGAAAAGCCCAGGTTTCAGCGGGAATTCAACAACTGCCTGCAATGTCACGATGCGATGCTGAACACGGGTGGAGTCCCGGGATTCGTGGTGCAGTCGGTTTATTCCGATCGGTACGGATATCCGCTTCCCTCCGACATCAATCCCGTGTCGTCGGACCGGACACCGCTTCGTAACAGGTTTGGTGGATGGTATGTGACGGGAACTCATGGAGACCAGTTGCATATGGGAAACTTTAACGCAGCCGAAGCAGCCCATGAGATTGGCAATGTAAAGATATACCTGGACCGCCTGAACCTCACTGCCACGGGGAACGTCACGGATCTCAAGAAGCGTTTCAACACCGAGCCCTATCTTTCACCCCACAGCGACATCGTCGCCATGATGCTGCTCGTCCATCAGACGTACCTCCACAATCTGATGACCCTGGCCAGCACGGATACCCGAGCGAAAGACCCGCAGCGGGCGGAAGCCCTCGTTAAAGGAATGCTCTTTGTCCGAGAAGCCAGGCTCAGCGGCCCGATCAAAGGTTCCACGAGCTTCGCCGCGGAGTTTTCCAGCGCCGGACCCCGCGATCACAAAGGCAGATCGCTGCGAGAACTGGATCTCAATGGGCGCCTGCTGAAATACCCGCTGAGCTATCTCATCTACTCGGAAGGCTTCAATGGGCTGCCCTTCAGCGTCAAAACATATGTGTATCGAAGACTGCGCGAAGTGCTGACGGGTCAGGACGACAGTCCCGAGTTCGCGCATTTGAGCCAGACGGATCGCAACGCCATCCTTGAAATACTCCGCGACACCAAGCCGGACTTCGCGGAAACGGAGATATTGCCGAATCGTTAAGGAGAGTCTTATGAAAGTCCATGAGGTGATGAGCCCCAACGTTCATGTGATCTCGCTCGACACCAGTTTGGTCGACGCAGCGAAGCTCATGCGGAGAGAAGCGATCGGGTTCCTTCCCGCGGTCGAAGACGGCATCGTGATGGGAGTCGTGACCGACCGGGACCTCCTGCTGCGCGGCATCGCCGAAGGCCGCAATCCCCACATGACCACGGTCCGCCATCTGATGACCCGCGCATTGATCTGGTGCTATGAGGACGACGTGCTGACCGCGGCGGCGCGAATCATGGAAGACAATCGCATCCGGCGCCTGCTCGTCCTCAGCAGGGACAAACGACTGGTCGGCTTGCTTTCCCTCGATGACCTCGCCGCACAAATGAGCAGCGACCGGTTGCTTGCCGAGGTCCTCCGCCATGTGACGGCGGCCTGACGAAAAACGTTGGAGCACGGAACCGCTTTGCTACACGACGATCTCGGCCGAAACCGCATCGCGCACCCGTTCGAGCCGGCGGCGCACTTCAAAACCCAGACTGACCAGATCGTCGCTGTTGGCGAGGCCGAGCAACGCTTCAGGCGCAGTGAAAGCCACGATGACTTCTCCTTCCGTCCCTTCCCTGACCACAACATTGCATGGCAATAACAATCCGATGTCCGGATCTGCGCGCAACGCCTGATGCGCCATCATCGGATTGCAGGCGCCCAGGATGCGGTACGGCCTGTTGTCCACGGCGAGCTTCTCCTTGAAGATGGCCTGCATATCGATGTCGCTGACAATTCCGAATCCCTGCTTCTTCAGCGCCGTCAACACCAACCCGAACGCCCGATCGAAATCGTGACCGGCTGTTATCGAAAAACCGTAGGTGTGACCCATTTCCAGCTCTCCCGCGGCTTTCGTCTGCACGTGTGAGTCCGGCCGATGGTCATCGACAAAAGAGAACCCAACTTGTTGTGCAGACTGCCACGAACGGCCAACGCCGGTGCGCTCCGCACGCGATTCAACGGCAGGAACACCGATCGGTGGATTCGACACTTTGGTTTGGGGCGACGCCGCCAATCCGACGGATCACGCCACATTGACAAATAAAGCCCCGGGCACGTCTTGAAAACGCTGCGATTCGGCGCTCCCGTGTGGCGGAGGAATTGCCTGAATATCCGGGATGATCGAAGACCCGAGACATCCGAAGGAGATACTCCCATGTCACAAACCCTGCCTATACAAAAACCCGAGTCGATCGATGACGAACTCCAGCGTATGCAGGATTGCATCATGCGCCGGGCCTATGAGATTTTCCGGGACAACGGCTACGCAGGTACCGATCTGAACAATTGGCTTGCCGCGGAGCGGGAGTTGATCTGGAAACCTGCCGTCGAGATAACTGAAAAGGACAATGCCTTCACGCTGACATTCGCCATCCCCGGCATGTCGCCGGAAGACCTGATGATCGAGGTGACACCCGATGAAATTCTCGTGAAGGGCGAAACCCGGGAAGAGCGCAAGGAAGAAGGTGGCAAAGTCTATTCGAGTGAAATCAAGACCGGCAGTCTCTTCAGGGCAATCACGTTCCCGAAAAAAGTCAACCCGGACATGGTCAAGGCGGAATTGAAGGACGGCATGCTGAAAGTCACTGCGCCATTAGCCACGGAGCCGGTTGCGAAAACAATCTCGATCCAGGCCGCGTAGATCAGAGTTTTGGATTGTCAATCGCCTTTCCGCGAGACAGCCTGTCGCGATCTTCGGCAAAGGGCAGTTCCATGCCCGACAATCTGGCTGTTACAGGTTCGAAACGGCGGATGGCCTATATCGCGGCAGCACTCGTTTCTTGACCAAAATACCGCGCCATAACCGAGGCTTCGGCCAGATGGTGAAGCACGTTTTGAATCGCGGTCGCCGCGCCAAAACGCACTGCGGCGGCATGAAGGCGTTCAAACCGATCGCACGTGGCGATCCCGGTCTTACTGCGATTGACGTTCCTCAAAGCGTTGGCCGTCTCGGTGAGACCGTCGTAAATGTCGTTCATGTCGGATGTTTCCAAGGCGATCGCCACCTCGAACGCGCCATCCACATCGATGTTCTCACTGAACATACGGTTGGCGATCTCCTTGAATAGCGAACCCAGACGCTGGATCTGACCCGCATCGGGAAGACGGTCGGAGAACATGCGATTGTCCCTGCAATACTCCAGCGTGCCGGCCTGCCGTTTCTCGTCAGTCGCCATCTCCACAAAAAACCAGGTCAGCCCCGGATTGACGGTGCACTTCGTCGATAGCTGGGAGTAGATGGCGGCGGAACGGTGTTCAAACTCAATAAAGATATCGTAGATCTGCTGCTTGATCATGACGCACTGTCTGCTGCACGCACCATGCCAGCCGTTCTCCATCGGCCGCCCCTCCGGGCCCCCTTCAAACGGAACGACGTCTGCAAGCACCCGGGCAGGAGGTCGAACATGAGCACATTAGGCACATTCGACAAATCGTCGCAAAAAACCAACCTCTGGCTGCGAGATGCGATGGTGCAGCTGGACTGGGCCGATCCGAAGCGCGCCTATGCAGCCATGCGGAGCGTTCTGCATGCTTTGCGGGACCGGCTTCCGCTTATGGAAACCGTGCAGCTCGGCGCACAGATGCCGACCTTCATTCGCGGCATGTACTACGAGGGCTGGAATCCGGCACGAACCCCTTTTAAAAATCGCAAGACACAGGCCTTCCTCGATCAGATCACGGATTGCTTCAAACCCCGAGCCGACATCGATCCGGAGCACGTGGCCCGCGCAATTATCCGAGTCCTGCTGGCTCACGTGTCTGAAGGTGAAATGAACGAGATTCGGAACGCCGTTCCGTCCAATATCCGGAAGTACTGGCCGACACCTCTTCTCGCCGTTCGCCGGGCTTCATGAAGGACAGGCTGTCTATTCGGAATACGGATCGACGAAGGAAATCACCACGATCGCGGTCCCCGGAACATTCCGCGTTGCTTCGCGGGCAGGACGGAACTTCCACTTCCGGATCTCGTCCTGAGCGAAGTTGAGGAAGTGGGGTTCGTCGAGCAGCGCCCTGGTGCTTTCAATGTTGCCGTCGGCATCGATTTTCATTTCCAGTATCAGGAAACCCGATGACCTCGAGTCCATCGGATGACCGGGATCCACCACTGCTGCCGGAACTGCCGCTGAGTTGGACCGGCCCGCCAGCGGGGCAATGGAAAGACTCGGAACAACTGCCGGACGGAACTGATGCTGTCGGAAGAGGAACGTGACGCTGAGAAGCCCCGCGGGAGCCCCCTCGCGCAGCGAGAATCGCCACTGTAACAGAGCACTCAGGGCGGCCGTGGAGAAAGGAGCCTGGCCAAACCGGGGCGTGGTGTGCACCTGGTTCGGACGGCTCACCTGGATTTCAAACACAGTCAGACCGGTCGCTTCTGTTCGTGTCGGCCGGATCGGCGCAACGACGCGATCGATTTGAATCTGCGCGAGGACGAGGAGCCAGAGCATTCCAAGCATCTTGATTCCAAGCCACGAGGTTCAGTTGTCCAACGCGAGTCAGCCCGAGGCCCTCAGCGTGTGATTACATTGGCGGCCCCTCGACGCCTTCGAGATATTCCGTCTTCTTCAACGCGGAGGAATGGCGAAGCGCCGTGGCGGCGGCGCCGGTTCATTCACACTTTCGAATTCAGCGACCTCGGGTGCCAACCCGCGCACATCGCCGGTGAATGAGCGGCATTGGAGCGGCCTCCGAGTTAGCGACCACGACAACGCCTTCGGGCGTGACGGCGTACCGCAAACGATCGGCTTCCAGATCAAAGCCGATCCACGAGCCTGGCGGAATGGTCGCGTTTTCGGCGATCACCGCGTTTCGGATTCGAGAGCGCACCCCGATATGACAACCGCTGAGAATGACCGAATGCTCGATCTCGGAGCCGGCCTCGATTCGCGTGCCCGCCGAAACAACTGAGGATGACACTTTGCTTCCCAGGCCGAGCCGCGTTCCCAGGCTGACACGGGAATTCAGGGCGTGCCGGGATTCCTGAAGGTACCTGGGCCCGGACAGCGTCCGTACCGGCCAGGACGTGCCGGTGTACGGGTCGAAGCCCGGCCGGTCCGTGAGGAAATCCATATTCGCGGCGTGATAGTCGTCGAGGGTCTCCACGGTTCGGCAGTACCCGGTGAAGTTGAACGATTCGGATCGGGCCGACTGAGGTGGCCGGACCCAGAGGTCGCTGTCATGCCGCAACTGCTTCAGAAAGGCTTCCCGCCGAAATATGGTGAACCGCGGCGCCTCCGACGTTATGAAGTCGGCCCGGCTCTCCGCCAGCTGCCGCAACACGCGACGGTAATCCAGCTGATAGATCTGCTCTCCGGAGATGACCAGGACGAACTCAGCCCGGCTCCTGCCGACAATATCGGCGTAGTCGGAAGGATTTCTGGCTGGCGGGAGAGACATCACGTCTTCGTCCCGGTCCCAGCGAAATTCCTTGGAAAGTTGGGACCATCCGTCCCGAATATAGGATTGGATGCTCTCCCATTGACGCTCGCCGACAACGTAGACGTGCCGGAGCTGCGAATTGATGGCATTGGAAAGTGTGAAATCGAGAATTCTAAAAATACCGCCGAATGGCGCAAGCACCTTCGGCTGTCTGACGGTCAACGGCTGCATCCGCGAGCCGTCGCTTCCGGCAAGAACAAACGTGATTGTCGGATCGACCATGATGCCTCCCTTGGTGGCGCTTGCACGGCATATGCCGCCGCCAACTTATTGAAATGTCGAAGCTCACTTTGAGATGCATTGCCAATTTGGCAAGAGCCGGGATGTCTCACGGTAGACCACGGACAGGGTGTCGAGGCGAGCGTGCCGGTCAGACGAGGTTCGTGGGTTTGCCACCTTCGAAAGCGAGGATATTCAAGGCAGTCGTCAGCAGGATCCGCTCGAGAGCCTCCACACTATTGAATGCGACGTGCGGGGTGACAATCACATTTTCGTGGCGGAAGAGCACCAGGTTTTTCATCAATGCCCGGAGTTCGTTCACATCGTAATCGTTCGACAGAAGCTGCTTCTCTTCCTTGATCAGCGTCTCGCCTTCAAACACATCCAGACCCGCGCCTCCGAGATGGCCTGACGAAAGCGCTTCCAGGAGCGCGTCCGTTTCGATCAGGCCGCCGCGGGCCGTGTTGATCAACAACGCGCCCCTCTTCATCTTGTGGATGTTTTTCCTGTTGATTATGTGATGCGTGGCCGGCACCAATGGTGAATGAAGCGTCAGGATGTCGGAGACCGGCAGAAGATCGTCGAGACTCGCGGCGTATTCGAAATCCAGTGCGTCTGCCAGCCGCTTGTCCGGCCGGGTGTCGAACGCCATCACGCGCATCATGAACCCGCGAGCGATGCGAATCACGTGCACACCGATGTGTCCGGTCCCCACGACTCCGAGCGTCCGATTGCGAAGATCGAAGCCTTGAAGACCGGACAACGAAAAATCGCCGGTACGAGCGCGGTTGTGAGCCTGAATCACCTTTCTCGATAACGCGAGGATCAGCGCAAACGTGTGTTCCGCCACGGTGTTATCGCCATAGACCGGCACGTTGCACACGGCGATACCACGGGAGTGGCAGTATTCGAGGTCGATGTGGTCATAGCCCGTCGATCGGGTCGCGATTAGCTTGAGATTCGGCAGGCCTTCCAGACCGGACCGGTCCAGGGCGGAGTGGATAAAGACGGAGAGGACTTCGCACTTCTGCGACTCAGGGATCAGAGAAATTTTGAAGGGCTCCCCCGTCATGAAGGCGTCGGAAAGATCGAGGTGGCGACGCATGTAGCGCTCGTCACCGTTCGTCATCTCGAAGAATGCTCGCATACTTCCCCCTGCGTCCCCAAATGCACCGAGATTTTGCGGAGTCCAAACCTGCTGCACTAACCGATCCAAATAGAGACGTTTGCGATTCAAGCCGCGAAAACCTGATTCGCAGCGAAATACGGATCGTACAACAGCCGGAAACCGTGACGAATATGCAGCACCGGACTCCGGTAAAGCTGCGGCCTCGACACTGTGTCACAAGTCGGGGGGACAACGCTTCACCACTGCGGCAATCCGGCGACTGGCAACCCCCGTTTGACGCAGAAAAGCGGACTCCCCGTCACAACTGTCACCAGATCCCGCATCGAAGGATCGAACATCTGGCAGCCTTCGTGCAAGACGTAGCAGCCGTGGCAGAAGCGTTCTGAAATTCGAGTCAGGCCAGGAGACGATCAAGATCGGGGTCTGCTCCACGGAAAACGGGCAATGTGGTGACTTTTGCCGCAGGACCAGGACTCTGCAGGAGGTGGAAATGGAACGACCGATGAAGCTGCTCGTGACGAATCTCCCGATTGGATGTGCGGATGATTTCCTCAATGACTGGATCGAGGCCCATGGATTCCGGACCTATGGCGTGCGGATAATCCGGGATACCGTCAGCGGAACTTCCCCCAGCTTCGCGTATGTCCAACTCATGGACCCGTCCCGGCTCTCAGAGGCCGCCCGGTCCCTGGACGGTCAGACATTAAAAGGGTCCACGATTCAGGTCAGACTCGTCGTCCCTCTCTCATCGATTGTCCGGCCCGCCGCCTGGGTACAGGCAGCCGGATAAACACAGGAAAAACGTGTATCGGCGGGATTCGTTCCTGGCCCCGGCGCCAATGTCTGTCAGCGTCGTTATTCTGAAGCCGCCGGCGTTCTGCGGCCAGGTCTCGACTTTACGACCATCGAGGGAGGCCCATGCGTCACCGGAGTTCGAAGCCGCCTTACATTGTCCGGCCGTCGACCGCGGTCCTCACCAGAGGATTCGATCCCGCCCTGTCGGTCGGCTCCGCGCGTCCCGCCGTGTTTCGTTCATCGACCTACGTGTTCTCCAGCCCTGAAAACGCGGAGCGGGCGTTCAGCATTGCTCTCGGGAAATCCCACGCCGCGGAAGGCGAGAGGGTGGATCTGATTTATTCAAGGCTTTCCCATCCCAATGCCGACATCCTTGAGGACCAGATCGTACCACTCGAGCCCGAGGCTTCGGGGGCAGCCGTCTTCAATTCCGGAATGGCGGCGATTTCGACGTTGTTTCTGACGCTTTGCCACCCGGGAACCTCATTCGTCTTCACGACGCCGCTCTACGGCGGAACACACCATTTGATTCACCACTTGCTGGAACCGCTCGGCATGAATGGCATTCCGGTTCCTGCGGGTGACACCGCCGCCATGGCCGATGCCATTCGGCAGGCGCCGAACCTCCGGCTGATCTTCATGGAAACGCCGGCCAACCCAACCTTGCGAATGTCCGACATCGAGGCGGCCGCCCAATCGGCGGCTCCGCTTGCCGACCGCCCGCTCATCGCGGTCGACAACACGCTGATGGGTCCCGTGTTCCAGCATCCACTGCCGCTGGGAGCGGATCTGGTTGTCTACTCCGGCACAAAATACTTGTCGGGTTTCAGCGACATGCTCGCTGGAGTCATCCTCGGCAAGGACCCGGACCTCATCCAGCAACTGCGCGGCACACGGGCCATTCTGGGAAATATTCTTCAGCCCGACGAGTGCTGGATGCTGGACAGCCGGCTGCCGACAGTGACTTTCCGCATGAACCGACAAAGCAAGAACGCGCAGCACATCGTGGAAGGGCTCGCCGGTCATCCGAAGATCCAGACGATCCACTATCCACTCCTGTTCGACGAACCCGAACAAAAGCGCATCCGCGACCGTCAGTGCCGTTTTGCCGGAGCGATGTTCTCGTTTGCGGTCGCAGGAGGCAAAGAGGCGGCGTTCAACTTTCTACGGAAGCTCACGATTGCAAGAAACGCAGTGAGCCTTGGTGGCGTCGAAACCCTGGCGTGCCATCCGGCCACGACCACTCATTCCGAAATGTCCGAGGAGGAACTCCTCAAAACAGGTATCGGTGAGAACCTCGTTCGCATTTCCGTGGGCGTGGAAGACTGGCGGGACCTGCTCCACGATTTTCGCCAGGCGTTCGAGTGACGGAACGCGATCACTTGACCAGCAACACCGGGCACGTTGCCATGATCGCAACCGCGTAGCTGATGCTGCTCCAGTCGTGTCCCGGCCGGTCCGGGTCAACGCGGTGCGATGCCATCATGATCAGATCCACGCGGTTCTCGATGGCGAAGCCCACGATCGCCCTGGATCGATGACCATAAACGACCGCCTGATCGACTTTGATCTTGTTCGATGCAAACTTCTCGGAACATTCCTGCAGACCTTTTCGCGCGCTTTTTTCGAGGCGTTCGTAAAAAGGTTTCAATTCATCGAACTGAAGGTGTTCGATGGTCTCGATGACGTGCAGCAGAATGACTTCGGATCCGAATTGGGAAGCCAATCCGTAGGCCATATCGACGGCCACCATGGACTTTTCCGTCAAGTCGACAGGCACCAGGATGCGCTGAAACATCGCCTCTCTCCTTCGAGTCCGGGCGCGAGAAGGCGTCAACCGGGAGTCAGTCACACCATCGGATCCCACGGAAACTGATTGCCACGCTAGGCTCCGACCGGGAGAATCCATCCCGGCTCTTTCGCGAGTTCCGCGAGAATCTCCTTGTCGGCCCGAAGCGGCAGGTTGCGGGAGCGTTGAATGACGTGGTCCTCCGGCGACAGCAGTTCACCGGAAATGCTGTATGGCATTCCGGCAAAGTCGCCAACAGCCCGATTGAAGCGATGATCGGGTAACACGAGTTGGGGCTGGCTGTCCGGTATGAGCCGGTTCAGTGCCTGCAGCATCTC
>JAHFTY010000169.1 GCA_023265365.1 Acidobacteriota bacterium | reverse complement strand
TGGCACCAGCCCACCGATGTCTACACCACATATAGCGACAAGGATTTCCGCCTGGGTTTGAATGCCGCCCAAACCACCCTGGCCGCGATCGCCCAACTCACGGGAGCGAAGTTGAAGAAATAAAAACCCCGTCCTGACGCACCCTTCGCCGCTTACCGTCTCGCCATGTGTAAGAATCGGCTATAATCGGTAAGAACATCCTACGGGGGGTAAGCATGCCGATCACAAAACTGTCGTCGAAAGGACAGATCGTCCTGCCCAAGGAAGTGCGTGAGAAGCTTGGAATCCAGCCCGGCGCCACGCTCCGAGTGGTGGTATCCGGAGGAAAAATCGAGATCGAGCCGTTGCCGAAAAAACTGATCGATCGGCTCTACGGACGGTTTTCCGGAAACAAGCTGGTGAAAGCGCTCGAGGATGAGCATGCCCGCGAAAACAAATCCGAGAATCGTCGTTGACGCGTGGGCCCTGCTCGCCTTCCTTCAGCAGGAAGAGCCGGCGGCCGCCCGGGTCAAATCCGTGCTGGAAAGCGCGGAGCGCGGCCGATGCGAACTTTTCATTTCTCTGATCAATCTCGGCGAGATCTATTACATCATCGCCAGATCGAAAGGAACTTCCGAAGCGGATTCGGTTCTCGAAGATCTCGACCAACTCTCCATCAACGTTATCGCCGCGGACCGGCCTGCCGTGCTTCAAGCAGCGTCTCTGAAAGGCATCCACCGGCTATCCTACGCGGATGCCTTCGCCATGGCGGCCGCGATGGCGTTGGACGCCACCCTGATGACCGGCGATCCTGAACTGATTGCTCTCCAGGGAGTCGTCCGAATCGAGGCTCTTGGTCTGGAAAAACCCGGGAAGTAGTCCATCCGAAATCCGAATTCCACAATTGAGTTAAAAAGTCGGTGAGAACGGCGTCTGATTTCTTACGGCAGAAAGCGCGGGGCGTGTTCCTTCCACCATGGCCAGTCGTGGCCGAAGCCTTGCCACACTTCGAGGTAGTTGGGAATTCCCCTGGACGTGAGGAGACCGGAAAACTGCCGGTTCTCTTCGATGAGCGGATCACCCTCCCCGGTGGCGACGATCCATTCGACACCGGTGAAACGCCGGATCCAATGTTCATCGGCGTTGGAAATGTACGCCGTCGGACAGTGGAAGTAACAGGCATCGTTCCAGAATCCGTCCAGGAAACGATGAATGTCGAATACACCTGAAAACAGAACGGCCTTCCGGACCATTTCCGGATATCGCGCCGCAACGTTCGCTGCGTGATAAGCGCCGAAGCTGGCGCCGAACGTGGTGACTTTGGAGTGGCCCGACCGATGCAGAATGCAAGGCATCAGTTCATCGTGAAGATAGGCATCGTACTGTTCGTGCCGCTGGACGCGTTCCCGATGAGGAATCTGGTCGTTGTACCAGCTCTCGGCGTCGACGGAATCCGCGCAGACGAGTTGCATTTCGCCCGCGTCGACTTTCGAGGACAGGGATGACGTGACGCTGAAGTCCTCGCACTGATAAAAGCGTCCGAGCGACGTCGGGAAAATCAGGACCGGAGGGCCCGAGTGTCCGAACCAGAGGCATTCCATCGGCTTTCCCAGATGGCGGCTGCCGGACTTCAAATATTCGCGATGCACCAGGCCTCCATTACGTTACGATTCCTATCATTATTCCATATCGAGGTAACCATGGGAGCGAAGCGGATCGGCATCTTGTTCGGCATGGAAGATACGTTTCCCTGGGCTCTGATCAACGCCATCAATGAGAGTGGCGGCGAGGACGTGCGTGCGTCGGCGCTGCAGGTGTCCTATCTCAAAGACGCATCGCCGCCCGCCTACGATCTGATTCTGGACCGGATCAGCCACGAGGTGCCTTTCTACCGGACGATGTTGAAAGCCGCCATCGGCAAGGGCGCGCAGGTGATCAACAACCCGTTCTGGTGCGCAGCGGACGACAAGTACTTCAACAACATCGTCGCGCTGGGCGCGGGCGTGACGGTTCCGAAAACGGTGGTGCTTCCGCACAAGCAGCATCCGCCGAACACGGAGGCGAAGTCGTACCGGAATCTCGCGTTCGTGGACTGGGACGCGGTCTGCGAATACCTCGGGTTCCCGATCTTCCTGAAACCGGCGTATGGAGGCGGCTGGAAGGATGTCTACAAATGCGACAACCGCGACGCGCTGTTTGCCGCGTACAACCAGACCCGGGACCTCACCATGATGGCGCAGGAATGTATCGACTTTACGGACTACTACCGCTGTTACGTGCTGGGAAGGTCGCGGGTACACATCATGCGGTACGATCCGGGGCAGCCGCATCACCTTCGATACGTCACGGATGCTCCTCCGGCGGATCCACAACTGATCGAGCGCATTCACAAGGATGCGCTCGCGTTGTGCATTGCGCTGGGCTATGACATGAACACGGTGGAATTCGCGATACGCGACGGCATTCCCTACGCCATCGACTTCATGAATGCCGCGCCGGATGCCGACCTCCACTCGGTCGGACAGCGGAACTTCGAATGGGTCGTGAGCAACATGGCCGCCGTCCTGATCGATCGGGTTCGCGCGCCGCGCGCATTCGAACCCACGGGAACATGGCCGCACATCTTGAAGAGGGATTGACATGCGATCACGACCGTCCTTCACGCTCGGCATCGAAGAGGAATTTCAGGTGATCGATCCCGAGACGCGCGAACTCAAATCGCACGTCCAGGAAATGTTCGCCGCAGGCGAAGTCCTGATGAAGGACAAGATCAAGCGCGAGATGCATCAGTCGGTCATCGAGGTGGGCAGCGGCATCTGCGCGGACATCGGCGAGGCGCGGAAGGAAGTGACGGAACTCCGCGCCCAACTCATCCATCTGGCCCGCCTCAACGGCGTCCGGATCGCGGCCGCCGGCACGCACCCCTTCTCCAACTGGGCCGACGTTCCCATCACCGACGACCCGCGTTACGTTCAGATCGTGGACGATTTGCAGATGGTGGCGCGGGCGAACCTGATCTTCGGACTTCACGTGCACGTCGCCGTGGAGGACGCCGAAGCGCGGATTCAGGTGATGAATGCCGTCCGGTATTTTCTGCCGCACATCTTTGCGCTATCCGTGAATTCACCGTTCTGGGTCGGAAGAAACACGGGATGGAAAAGCTATCGCGCAAAAGTGTTCGAACGATTTCCACGCACAGGAATCCCCGAGTATTTCGGAACATCGCGTGAATACGAGGAGTTCGTGCAGACGCTGGTGAGCACGGGCTGCATCGACAATGCGAAAAAAATCTGGTGGGATTTGCGCTCGCATCCGTTTTTCCCCACTCTGGAATACCGCGTCTGCGACATCCCGATGCGCGTCGACGAAACCATCTGCCTCGCGGCAATCTGCCAGGCATTGACGGCGAAAATCTGGAAGCTCTACAACGACAACATGGGATGGCGGCTCTATCGCCGTTCCTTAATTGCGGAAAACAAGGCTCGTGCCGCGCGCTGGGGACTGGACGGCAGCCTGATCGACTTCGGCAAGGGCATTCAGGTGCCTACCGTCGAGTTGATTCGCGAACTCCTGACGTTTATCGACGATGTGGTGGACGAACTGGGGTCGCGTAAAGAGGTGGAGTATGTCAACGAGATCATCAAACGCAAACCCGGCGCCAACCGGCAACTGGCGGTGTTCTCGGACACGAAGAACCTTGCCTCGGTAGTAGACTATGTGATGCAGGAAACTGAACACGGAGTCACCGCTTGACGTCATCGTTTTCGGCGGTTCGCGTCTTTCGTCCCGGAGATATTCCGCCGCCGGACCCCCACATTCTCGACGTTGCGATTCTCGACATGAATCACAACTGGCCGAACCTGGGCCACGACTGCATCGTCCAGGCCATCAGCCACATCGTCGAAGACCTCTGCCCGCGGCTCCCGGTTCGCGCGGTCTCCTACGACGTCCGGCATTCCCTGATGGTTCCCGAGCCTCCCGGCGGCCGCTTTCATCTTTATGTGGGAACAGGCGGACCGGGCCACATCGATCCACGCCGGAACGACGGGATCGCGCCGGAGTCCCAGGGCGTATCGGAAAATCCGGCGTGGGAGGAACCGCTGTTCCACCTTTTCGAACGCATCCGCGCGAATGAAGAAGCGGCGCTGATTGCCGTGTGCCACAGCTTTGGCCTGCTGTGCCTGTGGTCCGGGGCCGCGGCCCCGGTTCTGCGTGGACCGGGCAAAGGCGGAAAGAGCACGGGGGTGGTGGAAAGCAGTCTCACCGCCGAAGGCGCGCATCACGACTGGTTTTCACGTCTGGCGCATCGCCTTCCGGATGGCCGCCGCCTCCGTGTTTTGGACAGCCGTCTTTTCGACCTCATTCCCACGGCAAAGAGTCTGCCTTCCGGGATGACGGCCATCGGATGCGAAGTCCTGCCCGACGGCCGCGAAGGTGACGCGCTGACGATGCTGGAACTCGCCCGGGACCGGAACACGGTGATGCCGCGTATCTTCGCCGTGAACCATCATCCGGAAATCGTCGATCGGCGGCGCCTTCGATCGCTGCTGGACCGGAAACTCGCGAGCGGCGAAGTCACACGCGAATGGTATGACGAACGCGTCCACGCCACCCAGGACGGTTCAGATTTAGAAACGGAACGGTCGCTCACCCTGACGTCGCAGTACACGTTCCTCCTTCCGCTGAGGTTTCACCTCACACGGCAAATCCGCCTGCGCACACAAAAGCTGGGATGGCCGTTCGCGTTTCACGAGGACGATGTCTTTGACAATTTTTGAAACCGGACGCGGTGGATTCGTCCAATTTCACAATCCCTCCAATCGCACACGATATGGATGCACACTATCGCCGACTCTTCAATGAGGCCTTCTCGCCGGCGGTCTACGCGCGGTACTGCGACCGGCTTGCAAGGCGCCTGAACGTTCGGTTCGAGTTCCGGCTCGCGGAATCTCCCGTTTTCCTGCCCGCCGATCTCCGCGCGAGATGTACGAAAGCGGCGGCGGAAATCCTGGAGCAACTTGCCGAACCGGCCAATTTAAAGCGAATGAAAGAAGCAATTCCCGAAGAATGGCGCTCGCCTCGGATGGACGCGCTTCCCTCCTTCGCTCAAATCGATTTCGCCATCACCCGGGACGCGGATGGCCGCCTGGTCCCCCGCCTCGTGGAACTGCAGGGATTCCCTTCGCTCACCGCCTTCCAGGTGATCCAGCGCGACGTGTGGTCCGAAATCCTTTCGACTCTTCCGGGCCTGAACAAGGACTGGTCCTGCTGGTTTTCCGGACTCGACCGATCCCGCTTCCTCGACCTGGCGCGCCGCGCCATCGTGGGCAATCACGATCCGAAAAACGTGATCCTCATGGACATCGATCCGCCGACGCAGAAGACGTTCCCCGATTTTGCCGCAACGAAGAAGCTGTTCGACGTCGATGCCGTTTGCCCAACCACGCTGGTCCGCCGCGGCCGGAAGCTCTACCGGCGCGAAGGTCACATTGAAGTGAAACGTATCCACACCCGGGTGGTCTTCGATGAACTGATCCGGAAGAACATCCGGCTTCCTTTCCGCTTCACGGACGACCTCGATGTCGAGTGGGCGCCGCATCCCAACTGGTTCTGGACGTGGTCGAAACAATCGATGATCGATCTCGACCACCCCGCCGTACCGCGCACTGTCCTGCTCTCCGCATTGAAGGCCACACCCGAAGATCTTTCACAACGCTTCGTGCTCAAACCGCTGTTCTCGTTCGCAGGCGGCGGCGTGAACGTGGCGCCGTCGAAGGCCGATCTGGACCGGGTCCCGCAGCCGGAACGATCGCAATGGTGCCTGCAGGAAAAGCTCGACTACGCGCCCGTTATCGACGCGGCCGACGGAGGACAGGTCAAAGTGGAAATGCGAATGATGATCTTCAAGGTCGAGGGCGGGCCGCCCGTCATCGCGCAAAACTTGTGCAGGCTGTCACGGGGGAAAATGATGGGAGTGGACTTCAATAAGAATTTCACCTGGGTGGGATCGTCAATCGCCCTTTTTGAGAGTGGGGAACCAGAATCTGGAAATTAGAGAGGACAGCGACTTCGCGATTTTCATGAAACAACGCGATCCACCGTCGGTTCCTCTGCCTTCAAGCATCGGCGTTGGTCGTACAATCGGGGAATGAAATTCACCACGGACTATCTCCAGAAGTTTCCAAAAGTGCTGCTGCATGAACATCTCGACGGTGGATTGCGTCCACAGACCATCGTCGATCTTGCACGAGAGACCGGATACACCAGGCTGCCCACCACCGACGCCGGCAATCTCGCCGAATGGTTCCAGACCAACGCCAACCGCGGGAGCCTTCCGCTCTATCTTCAGGGGTTCGAGCACACATCCGGAGTCATGCAAACCGAAGAAGCTCTCGAGCGCGTCGCCTACGAGACGATGGAAGACATGAAACGCGACGGCGTCGTTTACGTGGAAACGCGGTTCGCCCCCGTGCTGCATCAACTGAAAGGACTTCATCCGGAAACAATTATCCCTGCCGTTCTTAAGGGACTGGAGCGCGGCAGGAAAGATTTCGGCGTTCACTACGGACTCATTCTCTGCGCTCTGCGCAGCATGTCCCCCGAAGTCTCGCAGGAAATCGCCGAACTCGCCGTCGACTTCCGGCCTCATGGCGTGGTGGGTTTCGATCTCGCAGGAGAAGAGGGGGGATATCCTCCCAAGAAACACGTCGACGCGTTTCATTACATTCAAAGAGAGAACTTCAACATCACGATTCACGCCGGCGAAGGGTTCGGGAAGGAATCCATCTGGCAGGCAATCCAGTGGTGCGGCGCGCACCGCATCGGTCACGCGACGCGCCTGGTGGAGGATATGAAGATCAAGGACGGACACGTCCTCAGCATGGGAACGCTGGCGCAGTACGTGCTGGACAAACGCATTCCGCTGGAAATCTGTCTTACCAGCAACGTCCATACCGGCGCGGTTCAAAAGCTGGAAGAACACCCGTTCGATATCTTCCACAAGTACCGGTTCCGCGTGACATTGAACACGGACAACCGGCTGATGAGCGGCATCACCCTCACCGAGGAATACCGCACCGCCGCCAACGTGTTCGGACTGACGCTGCAGGATCTGGAGCGCATCACGATCAACGCCATGAAAAGCGCGTTCATCCCCTACAAACAGCGTGTCGCCTTGATCTACGACTTCATCAAACCCGGGTATGCATCCGGGCAAACCTAGCCGTGGCAGAAGACGGTCATTCTTCTTGGAGTACAATTCCGGCCATGAAACGACAGATCACGCTCATCGCCATTCTTCTAGGCGCGTTGGTGCAGACAACAGTACCGCAGCAACGCAAAGTACCGTTCAGCGTCGTCGAAGCGAGCATTCCGGATATGCAGCGGGCGATGAAGGAGAAACGGGTCAGTTCGAAGGAACTCGTCACGCAGTACCTCACCCGCATCGCAACGTACGAGGACAAGCTGAACGCCGTGATCACCGTGAACCCCAACGCACTGAAAGAGGCCGAGCAACTCGATCGCGAACGCGCGCAGGGAAAGATTCGCGGGCCGCTTCACGGCATTCCGGTCGCGTTGAAGGACAACATTCTGACGATGGGCATCGCGACCACGGGCGGGGCGCTCGCCTTCGAGGGATTCATGCCGCCTTACGATGCAACTCTCGCGAAAAATCTGAAGGACGCCGGCGCGGTGATCGTGGCGAAGACGGTGCTGACGGAGTTGGCGAACTGGGTGACCGTCGGAATGCCCGGAAACTACAGCGCGGTGGGGGGCTACGGAATGAACCCGTACGATCCGCGCAAGGATCCGCGCGACGCCACTGCCGACGGACGGCCGGCGCTGGGCACGGGTGGATCGAGTTCCGGGATTGGAACGTCCGCGAATTTCTGGGCCGTCAATGTGGGAACGGAGACGTCGGGCTCGATTCTCAGTCCGGCCAATCAGAACATGCTCGCAGCCATCAAACCCACGATCGGGCGCATCAGCCGGTACGGCGTGATTCCCATCACGGCGGATCAGGATACCGCCGGCCCGATGGGCAAGTCCGTCACCGACGTGGCCATCATGTTCGGCGCCCTCGAAGGCGCCGCCCCCGATCCGAACGATCCGGCGACGAAAACGTGCACTCCGCCGCCGAATCGCGATTACACGCCGTTCCTCAAGGCGGATGGTCTCAAGGGCGCTCGCATCGGCATTCCCCGCGCGAATTACTACGATCCCGTGAAAGTTCCGGGATCGGATCCGCCGCGAGGCGGGCTGAATCCGGATCAGGCGAAAGCGATGGCCGAGGCGATCGACGTCTTGAAGAAACAGGGAGCGACTATTGTGGACGCGGTTGATATACCGAGCATTTCCACGCAGGACGCGAAGAACAACCTCCTTCTCTGGAATACCTGCGGCGCCGCCGATCAGACGCGCGGCAAGGACGAGGGCTGCTCCAACGTTTTCAAGTACGGCATGAAGCGAGACTTCAACAAGTTCCTTCAAAGCCTGGGAGCCTCGGCGCCGGTAAAGACGCTGACCGATCTCCGGAAGTGGAACGAGGCGCACAAGTCGCTCGGCGCAATCAAGTACGGACAGGCGCTGCTCGATATCTCCGATGAAATGGACCTCGATGCGGATCGCGCCCGTTACGAAGCCGATCGCAAAAAGGACGTGCTGCTTGCCGCGACCAACGGAATCGACGCGGCAATGAAGGCGAACCGGCTCGACGCCCTGCTCTTCCCCGGCGCATCGGGCGCCGCCATTGCCGCAAAACCGGGATATCCGACCGTGATCGTGCCGTTCGCGCGGGTTCCCAACGCGCCGGCTCCGCCGCTTCCCGCCGGCTTCAACGCGAAGCCGGCGCCGTTTGGCGTGAGCTTCACCGGAATGGCCTGCAGCGAACCGAAGCTGCTCACACTGGGCTACGCGTTCGAACAGGCCACCCGGCGCCGCGTTCCTCCGCCGAGCGCTCCATAGTGACCACCTTCAAGGCGCTGCTCGAATACGACGGCACGCGCTACAGCGGATGGCAGGACCAGAAGAACGCCCGAACCGTGATGGGTGAGATCCGGAAAGCGGCGAAGGCCGTCTTTGGCGCCGACATCGACATGCAGGGCGCCGGCAGAACCGATGCCGGCGTCCATGCCCTGGGCCAGGTGATGCACATGAAGGTGTCCGCGCCGGTCCGGCACAAGCCGGACGTCCTGCTCAAACGCCTGAACGACCTGATGCCGGCGGACATCGTCATCCTCGATCTCGAGACGGCGCCACGCAACTTCCATGCCCGCCACGACGCGAAGTCGCGCGTGTACGTCTACCAGATTTCGACCCGCAAACAGGCCTTCATGAAGAAATATGTCTGGTGGGTGAAAGAACCCCTCGACGCCGCAGCCATGAGCCGCGCGGCGTCGATGTTCGTGGGCCGCCACGATTTCGCGTGTTTTCGCGCGCAGGATCCGTCAAAACCGCATGAATCCACGATCGTCGTGGTGGAAAATACGGGGATCGAGACTGAAGAAGACATCATCGCGTTCCGGATCGAAGCGTCTCATTTTCTGTGGCGGATGGTCCGCCGCATCGCCGGCGTTCTTGTCCAGGCCGGCCGCGGTGAGATCAGCGAGAAAGACGTCGCCGGGCTTTTGACCGGAAAGTGCGATCCCCGGCTCGACGTCGCGGCATGGACCGCGCCGGCGTCGGGCCTGTTCCTTGAACACGTCCGTTACTGACACATTTCCCATCCCGGAGTCTATAGGTCGACAACGATGCGAAAGTTCCGCCTCACGCTCTGGGCCGTTCTTATTACGGTCCGAACGGTGTCCGCGCAGGTGCCCTCGTACACTGCGGTCGCGACAACCGAAAAGATCACCGTCGACGGGCGCCTGACCGAACCCGCGTGGCAGAAGGCTCCGGCCTATGGCGGATTCCGTCAGCGCGACCCGAACGAAGGCCAGCCGGCCACCGAAAAGACGCAAATCCGGGTGCTCTACGACCAGCATGCGATCTACGTGGGAGCCGAGTTATCCGACAGCAATCCATCGAAAATCGTGACGCGGCTTTCCCGGCGCGACGATTCTCAGGACGGCGACTATTTCCAGTTGTATCTCGATCCCTATCACGATCACCTGACCGGAGCGCTGTTTCAGGTGAATGCGGCAGGCTCCCTTCGCGACTTCATCGTCACGAACGATGTGAACAACGACGTGTCGTGGGATGCCGTGTGGGATGCCAAGACCTCGATCGACGAGACGGGCTGGTTCGTGGAGATCCGGGTCCCATTTTCGCAGCTTCGATTCGCCAGGGCCGCCAGGCAGACCTGGGGCATTAACGCGTCGCGTTTCCTGTTTCGTAACAATGAATCCTCGTGGCTCGAGCTGGTTCCCAAGAAGGAATTCGGACAGGTATCGCGGTTCGCGAATCTCGAAGGCATCGAAAATATCGAGCCGGGACACAATATTGAGATCCTGCCCTACGTCCGCGGCAGCGCGGAGTTCACGCCGGCAAGCAGGGGCAATCCATTCAACGACGGGTCGCGCGCGATAGCAGGATCGGGTCTCGACGTCAAATATGGACTGAGCAGCAACATGACCCTCGATGCCACGGTGAACCCCGACTTCGGACAGGTGGAAGTCGATCCCGCGGTGGTGAATCTCAGCGCGTTCGAAACTTTTTTCCAGGAGC
>JAHFTY010000168.1 GCA_023265365.1 Acidobacteriota bacterium | reverse complement strand
GGATCTGCCGGCGGGCGTTGACGTCGAAATCAAGGCGTTCGGCCGGGAACACGCGTCCAAATAAGATTGCAGATTACGCAATTCGAAATCGGTGAAATATGGTTAACGGATTAATTGGCAAAAAAGTTGGAATGACGCAGCTTCTTCAGGACGATGGAACCGTCGTTCCCGTGACCGTCATTCAGGCCGGGCCGTGCGTTGTCGTGCAGAAAAAGACAGCCCAGAAGGACGGATACGACGCTGTTCAGCTCGGCTTTGTCGAATTCATCAAACCGAAGAACGTGAACAGGCCCATGACCGGCCACTTCAAGAAGACCGGAAACGGCGCGGCCCCGGTTCGCATTCTGCGCGAGACGTCCGTTGCCGGCGACGAGTCTCCGAATACCGGCGACAAAGTGCTGGTCGACATCTTCAACGGCGCCGAGTACGTGGACATCATCGGTACGAGCAAAGGCCGCGGTTTCGCCGGCCTCATCAAGCGGCATCATTTCCGCGGCGGTCGCGCGTCACACGGTTCGATGTTCCATCGGGCCCCCGGCTCGATCGGCGCCTCGGCTTATCCGTCGCGCGTCATCAAGGGCATGCGTATGGCGGGACACATGGGTCACGAGCGCGTCACCGTGCGCAATCTGCGTGTCGCGCGAATCGATCAGGACAATAACCTCCTTTTTGTTCACGGCGCCGTTCCGGGTCCGGCCGGCGGCTACGTCGTGATCGAGAAGACGGGGCGGTAAACATGGCAACAGTAGACCTGAAGAATCTCAAGAACGAAGTCGTCGGCACGCTCGAACTGGCGGACGCGGTGTTCGCGGGTCCGATCAACGAGGACCTCATGCACCAGGCCGTGAAGCAATATCTCGCGAGCAACCGGTCGGGCACCCACAAAACAAAGACCCGCGCGGAAGTCTCCGGAAGCGGGAAGAAACCGTGGAAACAGAAGGGCACCGGCCGCGCGCGCGTCGGCGAAATCCGGAATCCGCTCTGGCGCAAAGGCGGCATCGTGTTCGGTCCGCAGCCCCGCGATTACGAGTATCACCTGCCGCGCAAGATGTTTCGCGCCGCCCTCCGGTCCGCTCTCGCATTCAAGCTGAAGGAAAACCAGTTGAGCGTGGTTGACGCGTTTGCGCTCTCCGATCACAAGACGAAACCGCTTGCGAAGGCGCTGACGGGGATCGGCGGGAGCCGCAAGGTTCTCGTCATCGATCACCAGGAGAACGCCAATCTTCACCTGGCCTCGCGCAACATCGAAGAAGTGCAGTTGCTGGGGAACCTTCAGGTGACGCCGTACCATCTGTTGAACGCGAACCATGTCGTGTTCTCCAAAGCGGCGATCGAAGCATTACAGGAGGTGCTGTCGAAATGAGCGCCATCTACGAAGTGATCAAACGGCCCATCATTACGGAAAAGGGCCTCTCGCTGAAGGAGCAGGACCGGACCGTCTGCTTCGAAGTGGCCGACAGTGCCAGCAAGACGCAGATCCAGGAAGCCGTCGAGCGCATCTTCAAAGTCAAGGTGCAGCGTGTCCGCACCATGATCGTGCCGGGCAAAGAGCGGCGGCGGGGCAAGTACTCGGGCTATCGCGCCGACTGGAAGAAGGCTTACGTCACGCTGCGGGAAGGCGAAAAAATGATCGAATACGGGGAGAACTTCTGATGGGTATCAAGACATTCAGACCAATCACCCACTCGCTTCGGTTCAAGACCGTCATCGATTACAAGCAGGACCTCACGACGGACGCGCCGCACAAGCCCCTGCTCGAAGCGAAGAACCGCATCAACGGACGCAACAACTATGGCCAGATCACCGTTCGTCATCGCGGCGGTGGAAACCGGAAGCACTATCGCATCATCGATTTCAAGCGGGACAAGGCTGGAATTCCGGCAAAGGTCGAGACGATCGAATACGATCCGAACCGTTCGGCCTTCATCGCGCTGCTTTGCTACGCGGATGGCGAACGCCGCTACATTCTTCAGCCGGTGGGCTTGAAGGTGGGCATGTCCGTATTGTCCGGCCCGGCGGCCGATATTCTGGTCGGCAACGCGCTTCCGCTGAAAAACATTCCGCTCGGCACCACGCTTCACAACATCGAACTGCGTCCGGGCAAAGGCGCGCAGATGGCCCGAAGCGCCGGCGCTTCGGCGCAGCTGGTCGCGAAGGAAGGCGCATACGCCCACGTCAAGCTTCCTTCGGGCGAGACGCGGCTGGTGAATGTGGATTGCATGGCGACCATCGGCCAGGTGGGCAATCTGGATCACGAAAACGTCACGATCGGCAAGGCGGGACGGGTGCGTCACACGGGCTTCCGTCCGACCGTGCGCGGCGTCGTGATGAATCCTGTCGATCATCCGCACGGCGGAGGCGAGGGCCGCGTGAAGGGATATCACCCGATGACGCCGTGGGGCAAACCGACGCTCGGGTACAAGACGCGAAACAACAAACGGACCGACAAGTTCATTGTGAAGAGGAAGAGTAAATAATGCGTTCACTTAAAAAAGGACCGTTCATCGACGGGCATCTCCAGAAGGCGATCGCCAACATGAACGCGAAGAACGAACGTAAGGTTCACAAGACATGGTCGCGCCGGTCGACCGTGATTCCGGAAATGGTCGGGCACACGATCGCCGTGCACAACGGAAAGAAATTCATTCCCGTCTACGTTACGGAAAACATGGTGGGCCACAAACTGGGCGAGTTCGCGCCGACTCGAACATTCAAGGGCCACAGCGCGGGCGGCTCCAAAGACAGGGCCGCCGCACCCGCTGCCGCTCCGGCGCCTAAGGCAGGGTAAGCAACATGATCAGCAAGGCTACCGGTCGATTCATCAGGATGTCGCCGCAGAAGGCGCGGCTCGTCATCGATTTGATTCGCGGCAAGAACGTGAACGAGGCTCTCATGACGCTGAAGTTCACGAACAAGAAGGCCACGGGCGAAATCGAAAAGGTCGTCAAGTCTGCGGTCGCGAACGCGACGCAGAAGTCCGAAAACCTCGATGTGGACGATCTGTTCATCGAGAAGGCCTTCATCAACGAAGGTCCCCGCTTGAAGCGCATTCGTCCCGCACCGATGGGGCGTGCGTACAGGTATCAGCGCCGGACTGCGCACATCACCATCGAACTTGGAGAGCGAGAATAATGGGTCAGAAAACACATCCTTACGGATTCCGCCTCGGCATCACCAAGCCCTGGCGGTCACGATGGTTCGCCAAGCGCGATTACAGCCGCCTGCTCCACGAGGATCTGAAGCTGAAGCGCGACCTCAAGAAACAGCTGCAGCATGCCGGTGTCAGCAACATCGAAGTCGAACGGATGGCGAACAAGCTTCGCATCACGATTTACACTTCGCGGCCGGGCATCATCATCGGCCGCAAGGGCGCCGAGATCGACAAGCTGAAGGCCGACGTCCAGAAACGGACGAACCGCGAGGTCTACATCAACATTCAGGAAATCCACCGGCCCGAGCTCGACGCCCAGCTGGTGGCCGAATCGATCGCAATGCAGCTCGAAAAGCGCATTGCCTTCCGGCGAGCGATGCGGAAATCGGTGGACTCGGCTCTGCGCTTTGGCGCCAAGGGAATCAAGGTTCGAGTCAGCGGGCGGCTGAACGGCGCCGAAATCGCGCGTTCCGAATGGTATTTGCAGGGACGCCTGCCGCTGCACACGCTTCGCGCCGATGTCGACTACGGGTTTGCGCAGTCGTATACGACCTACGGAGTGATCGGAGTGAAGTGCTGGATCTATAAAGGCGAGATCCTGCCGAACCGGCAGCCGCAGGGGCCTGCGGCTGCGAGCATATAGAGGTAATCGCACATGTTGATGCCGAAGAAAGTAAAGTACCGCAAGCAACAGCGCGGCCGGATGAGAGGGAAAGCGTGGCGTGGATCGTCATTGGAGTTTGGCGACTTCGGTCTGAAGACGCTCGACGCCGCATGGATCACCGACCGGCAGATCGAGGCGGCCCGTATCGCGATGACCCGCTTTGTGAAACGCGGTGGAAAGGTCTGGATCCGGATTTTCCCCGACAAGCCCGTGACGAAGAAGCCCGCCGAAACCCGGATGGGTAAAGGCAAAGGCGCTCCCGAATACTGGGTGGCGGTTGTTAAACCGGGCCGCATTCTGTTCGAGATGGAAGGCGTTCCGGAAGATACGGCCAAGGAAGCGATGCGTCTCGCGGCGGCGAAGCTGCCCGTGCACACGAAGTTCGTGACGCGCCTGGAAAAGGGAGGGGAGTCATGAAATCCGCAGATCGAGTGAAAAAGCTGCGCGATTCGGGAGTGCAGGAACTCCGTAACCAGGAAAACGACATCAAGGAACAGATGTTCCGGCTCCGCTTCCAGTGGTCGATGGGCCAGACCGAGACCCTGAACAAGATGCGGCAGCTTCGCAAAGACCGCGCGCGGATGCTCACCATCCTTCGCGAAAAGCAGAAAGAGAATTAAGCGATGGCAGAAGAAACCGTCGGCACTCCGGGCGTCACCCCGGCAAAGGCAACACGCCACCGGCAGGAAAAGGTCGGCGTGGTCACCAGCGCAAAGATGACCAAAACCATCACCGTCGAAGTGCGGCGCCGCGTGCCGCATCCGGTCTATAAGCGCATCATCACGAAACGCTCGAAGTTCATGGCGCACGACGAGCACGGCAAGGCGCGCGAAGGCGACATGGTGCGCATCGTGGAAAGCCGGCCGTTGAGCAAGAACAAGCGCTGGAGTCTGAAAGAAGTCATCCGCTCTTCGAGCGCAGGAGTTTAAACGTCATGCCCGTTCAAATGAGAACCATCCTGGAGGTGGCCGACAATTCGGGAGCCAAGAGACTTTCGGTCATCCTGCCTCTTGGAGGCTCGACCGGTCTCAAGGCCGGAATCGGCGACATCATCACCGCATCCGTGAAGGAAGCGGCGCCCGACAGCAACGTCAAGAAAGGCTCCGTGGTGAAGTGCGTCGTCGTGCGGACCCGCAAGGAGACCCGGCGCAAGGACGGCACCTACATCCGCTTCGATTCGAATGCGGCCGTGCTCATCAACGACGATCACGAGCCCATCGGAACGCGCGTGTTCGGGCCGGTCGCCCGGGAGCTGCGGGACAAAAAGTTTATGAAGATCGTTTCACTGGCTCCGGAGGTTATCTAAATGCCAATTCCTCCAATCAAGAAAAACGACGAGGTCTACATCCTTCGCGGGAAGGATCGGGGAAAGACGGGCCGCGTCCTGATCGTCAATCCGGCTGGAGCTCGAGTCGTGGTCGAGGGTATCCAGATGATCAAACGGCACACGCGGCCGAATCCGCAGAAAAACATCAAGGGCGGGATCGTCGAGAAAGAAGCCTCGATTCATATTTCGAACGTCGCGATCGTTTGCAAGAACTGCAAGAAACACACGCGTATCGCGAACAAGATTCTGGCCGACGGCCGAGGCGTCCGCGCTTGCAAGAAGTGCGGCAACACCATCGAGTAGGTGCAAAGTGAGTAAGAAAGAAAAGACCGAAAAAAAAGGCAGGAAGGGCGCCGTCGAAGCCGCTCCCGAGAAGGGCAAGGGCGAGAGGCCGAAGGGGCCGGCAGAGCCGAGCCGCCTTCACGTTCGTTACAAGAAGGAAGTGGTGTCTGCCCTGATGAAGCACTTCAACTATACGAACCTGATGGCTGTCCCGAAGCTCGAGAAGATCGTGATCAACATGGGCCTGGGCGAAGCGATCGCGAACGCGAAGATCGTCGATGTCGCCGTCGCCGAACTCGGCAGCATCGCCGGTCAGCGTCCGGTGATCACCAAGGCCAAGAAATCGATTGCGAATTTCAAACTTCGCCAGAACATGCCGATCGGCGCGGCCGTGACGTTGCGCGGCGAGCGCATGTTCGAGTTTTTCGACCGGCTGACCAGCGTGGTCCTGCCCCGCGTTCGCGACTTCCGCGGCGTCCCGACCCGCTCGTTCGACGGACGCGGAAATTACACGCTCGGTCTGCGCGACCAGCTGATCTTCCCGGAGATTCCGTACGAGAAGGTCGACAAGATCCGCGGTATGAACGTAACGATCGTGACGACTGCAAGGACGGACGACGAAGCCAGAGAGCTCTTGAAGCAGCTCGGCATGCCGTTCCGTCAACAATAGGAGAATCGATGGCCCGTACTTCCGCTGTTGCCAAAGAAGCAAAAAAGAAAAAGTTCGCCGTACGCTACCACAGCCGTTGCAAGCGCTGTGGCCGGCCGCGTGCGTTTTTAAGAAAGTTTCAGCTCTGCCGTATTTGTTTCCGGCAGTTGTCGCTCCAGGGCGAGGTCCCGGGCGTCATCAAATCGAGCTGGTAATCGAAGAGGGGAAAATGACTGATCCAATCGCAGACATGTTGACCCGAGTCCGCAATGCGGTCCAGGCCAAGCACGCGAAAGTCGATATGCCGACCTCCAGGCTCAAGATCGAAATCGCGCGCATTCTCAAAGACGAAGGCTATATCACTCACTTCAAAACCAGTGAGGAGGGCGGCCGCAATACGCTGACCGTGTTTTTGAAGTACGGCCCGAAAGGCGAGAAGGTCATTTCAAATATCGAGCGAATCAGCCGGCCCGGCTGCCGGGTGTACGTTTCGAAAACGGACATTCCACGGGTCCTCGGAGGTCTTGGGATCAACATCCTGACGACTTCACACGGCATCATGACTGGAAAAGAAGCACGGAAGCAGGGGTTCGGCGGCGAGCTGCTCTGCAACGTTTACTAAAGGGTTATTGAAATGTCGAGAATCGGAAAGAAACCCATACCCATACCGGACAAGGTCAAGGTCGACATCATGGGCGACTCGGTCGTCGTGACGGGACCGAAGGGGAGTGTGTCGAACCCCATTCCGCCGGGCATCAAATTCGAAACCAGGGACAAGCAGCTCCACGCGATCCGCAAGGACGACAGCGGTCAGCAGCGCGCCTTCCATGGACTGGCCCGCGCCCTCGTGGCGAATGCGGTGAAGGGCGTCACCGAGGGCTTCTCGAAAGAGATGGATATCGTCGGTGTCGGCTACCGTGCCGAAGCGAGAAAGAACTCGGTGATTTTCACGCTGGGTTTTTCCCATCCCATCGAGTATCCGATTCCTCCGGGGATCAGCATCACGGTCGACAAGCAGACCAAGCTGGTGGTCAGTGGCGTCGATCGGCAGACGGTCGGACAGGTGGCCGCGAACATCAGGAGCCTCAGGAAGCCGGATCCCTACAAGAACAAAGGTATCCGCTACACCGGTGAAACCCTCAAGAAGAAAGCCGGAAAGGCCGGAGGAAAGTAAGCCATGCCGAAAACCGATTCCAACGAAGTACGGCTGCGCATCCATCGCCGTATCCGCAAGAACCTCAGCGGCACCGAAACGCGTCCGCGGCTTGCGGTGTTTCGCAGCAACAAACACATTTATGCCCAGATCATCGACGACGCGAAAGGCACGACCGTCACCACCGCCTCCTCGCTGGATCCGGACACGAAAGCGGAAGTGAAGAACGGCGGCAACATCGCCGCCGCGAAGGCGGTCGGAAAGACCGTGGCGAAGCGCGCCCTCGAAAAAGGGATCAGCGCGGTGCTGTTCGACCGCGGCGGCTACCTCTATCACGGCAGGGTGAAGGCACTGGCTGACGCCGCCCGGGAAGCGGGCTTGAAGTTTTAAATGCAGCGGCGGTCTGTGGCCGCCGACGGAGAAGGAATGATTACGCAACGAATTGACGCAGCACAACTGCAATTGAAAGACACGGTCGTTTCGATCAACCGTGTCACGAAGGTCGTCAAGGGCGGTAAGAACCTGAGCTTCAGCGCGCTCGTCGTGGTGGGTGACGAAGGCGGTCACGTCGGCTACGGCAGCGGTAAGGCGAAGGAAGTTCCGCAGGCGATTCGCAAGGCGATTGAAGCCGCAAAGAAAAACATGATCAAGGTTCCGCTCCACAAGAACACGATCCCTCACCAGGTCGTCGGACTGTTCGGCGCGGGACGCGTCCTGATGAAACCGGCCGTCGAAGGCACCGGCATCATCGCGGGCGGCGCGGTTCGCGCGGTCATGCAGGCTGCGGGAGTTTCGAACATTCTGACGAAGTCGCTCGGAACCTCGAATCCGCACAACGTCATCAAGGCGACGTTCGAAGGACTGAAGAGTCTGAAGGATCCGGCCGAGGTGGCGCGTCTGCGCGAAAAGCCGCTCGAAGAAATCCTAGGATAAAAACCATGGCAGCACCGAAGAAGATCAAGATTCAGTATTACCGCAGCGCGATCGGATTCAACGTGAATCAGAAACTGATCGTGAAGGGACTCGGGTTCACCAAGCTGAACGCAGTGCGTGAACTTGAAGATACGCCGTCAATCCGCGGCATGGTGAACAAAGCTCCGCATCTTTTGCGGATCGTGGAAGGTTAATCATGGCGACAGGTATTCATTCGTTCAAGCCGAATCCGGGCTCGACCCATAAGACGAAGCGGATCGGCCGCGGGCCGGGAACAGGTCACGGCAAGACCGCGGGCCGCGGCGAAAAAGGCATGTGGTCGCGTTCGGGCAGCCACGCGAAGCGCGGGTTCGAGGGCGGACAGATGCCTTTGCACCGCCGACTGCCCAAGCGCGGTTTTACCAACGATCCGTTCAAGAAGGAATTCACGATTATCAACGTGAGCGATCTCATGAGATTCGACAAGGGATCCAAGATCGGCCCTGAGGAACTCATTGCTGCGGGCCTTGCCCGAAAGATCGCCAAACGCGGCGTGCGGGTCCTTGGCGACGGGCTGATCGATCGCGCGGTGCACGTATCGGCGCACTACTTTACGGAGAGCGCGAAAGAGAAAATCACCAAGGCGGGAGGAACCGCTGAGGTCATAACGCTGTGATCGACGCAGTCAAAAACATATTCAACGTTCCTGATCTGCGAAAGCGCATCCTGTTCATGCTCGGCCTGCTGGGCGTGTACCGCATCGGCGCCTTCGTCCCGACACCGGGAATCGATACGGCCGCCCTCGAGCAGTTCTTCATCAACAACTCGGGAACCGTTTTCGGGTTTCTCGATATGTTCTCCGGCGGGAATTTCCGGCGGCTGACGGTCTTTGCGCTGGGCATCATGCCCTACATCACGTCGTCGATCATCCTGCAGTTGCTGACGGTGGTGTGGCCATACCTGGAAAAACTTTCCAAGGAAGGCGAGCTCGGACGCCGCAAGATCACCACATACACCCGTTACCTCACCGTGGTGCTGGCCGCCGTTCAATCGCTGGGCATCGGCCTGGCGCTTCAGCGTTCGGGCTCGTTCGTCATCAATCCGGGAATCGGTTTCCTGCTGATGACCATGCTGACCCTGACGACCGGAACGGCGTTCATCATGTGGCTCGGCGAACAGATCACCGAGCGCGGCATCGGCAACGGCATGTCGCTGATCATCTTCGCCGGCATCGTCGTCGGGTTGCCGCACGCGATCATCGACATCTATAACAAGGTGTCGACGAACGAATGGTCCGTACTGACCGTGATCGTCCTGCTGGTGTTCATGGTGGCCGTCGTCGCCTTCGTGGTGATCGTCGAGCGCGGGCAACGGAGAATCTCGGTCCAGTATGCGAAACGCGTCGTCGGACGCCGGGTTCTCGGCGGGCAGTCGACGCACCTTCCGCTCCGGGTCAATACGGGCGGCGTGATTCCGGTCATCTTCGCATCGTCGATCCTGACGTTCCCACAGACGTTCGGAATCATTTCCAAAAATGCGATACTCGTCAGAATCACCGATGCGCTGAAGATCGGCGAGCCCCTGTACAACCTGCTGTATGTCGGCGGAATCATTTTCTTCTGCTACTTCTATACGTCGATTGTCTTCAATCCCAACGAAGTGGCGGACAACATGCGGAAGTACGGCGGATTCATCCCGGGCATCCGGCCCGGAAAGCGGACCGCGGAATACGTCAACACGATCCTGACCCGGATCACGCTGGTCGGAGCCATTTACCTGTCGATCGTTGCGATCATTCCGGAATTCATGTACGTCGGTTTCCACGTTCAGAGCGTTCCGCTGATCGGGCCGCGGCTCGACGCGATCCTTCCGCAGTTCATCACGCAGGGACTCCGCACGAACTTCTACTTCGGCGGCACGTCGCTGCTGATCGTGGTTGGCGTGGCGATGGATACCGTGCAGCAGGTGGAGTCTCAGTTGATCATGCGTCATTACGACGGGTTTCTTAAGAAGAGCCGAATCCGGGGGAGACGCGGTTAATGAGCCGAAAGATCGTCATCCTGCTGGGCCATCCCGGCGCCGGCAAAGGGACGCAGTCGCGGGCGATCATGCGGCAGTTGAATATCCCGCAGATCTCGACGGGAGACATGCTGCGTGATGCGGTGGCGCGGCAGACTTCTTTCGGAAAGGAAGCCGGAGAGCGGATGGATGCGGGGGAACTGGTCAGCGACGATATCGTGAACGGCATCGTCGCCGAACGGATCCTTCGTGAGGATTGCTCGAGCGGATTCATTCTGGATGGATACCCGCGCAATGTTCAGCAGGCGGAAACGTTCGGCCGGGAATTGAAGGCGGACGACCAGCTTTATGTGATCGAGATCGGCGCGGAGTCCGGCGGGCTGGTGAATCGTTTGACGGGCAGGCTCATGTGCCCGGGATGCGGCGACATCTACAACATTTACAGCCGCGTGCCCCTCAACGACAGGAAGTGTGACCGGTGCGGCCGGGAGCTGGTCCATC
>JAHFTY010000317.1 GCA_023265365.1 Acidobacteriota bacterium | reverse complement strand
CGCCACGCGGTCATTCGGCGGTTTGCCGCGAATGCAAAAACCTACCTTCAGACGAATGGCATGATGTATCTCGTGTTTTCGGCCGCGGGCGATCTGGACGCGGTCGAGGCGATATTCCGCGATTCCGGATTCATGGTGAGCACGGCACTGAAAAGGTGGTGGGGGTTGGCTGAAACCATGGTGGTCCTCGAGATTCGATGAAGCGGTTTCTTTTTCACGCGGCCATTGGCGTTCTGGCGATCCGGCTGGTCTGGATGTACGTCGTTCCCGGCTGGTCCCGGATGACGACCGATTTTCCAAACTATTACGCCTCCGCATGGGCCGTGCGCCACGGCGAACCCTTGATGGATCTTTACGACTCGTCCTGGTTCGACGCGATGAAGGAAAAGGCCGGCATCCCTCACCAACTCGCGCTCTTTACCTTCTACCCTCCCATTACCGCCCTGCTCGCCTGGCCCGTCGCGACGCTGTCGCCGGCTGCGGCGAAGCAGGTCTGGACCATCGTCAATCTTGCCGCTCTGGTTTTTGCGATTGTGTTCGTGGCGCGCCGGATCGAGGCTCCGGTGTTGGACGTCCTGCTGATGGCGTTGCTGGGCCTGGATTCGCTGGGAAACAATTTCATTTTCGGACAGATCTATATCGTGGTCGCGCTTCTCATGGCGGCCGCCATGAGTCTCAACGGCCGAAGCCCGGGCGTTGCCGGCGCATCGGCTGCGGCGGCTGCAGTCACGAAGATCTTTCCCGGATTGATTGTCGTTTATTTTGCGGTGGCGCGGCGCCGTCGGGCCCTGGCATGGGCCGCGGCGGCGTCGCTGCTGTTTGGCGCGTTGGGATTGTTGTTCCTCGGCTGGGCGCCGCACCGGGTATTCCTGGATGAGGTGCTGCCGCGCGTGATGCGCGGCGAAATTCTGGATCCGTACAACGTGCGATTCAATTCTCTGATGACTCTTCTGCGCCGGGCCCTGGTTCCCGAAGCGGAATTGAATCCATATCCGATATTTTCTGCGCCTGCCCTGTTCTTCTTTCTGCGTCCGGCCGTCACGTTGACCGTGCTGGCCATCACGTTCCTGACGCTGCGCCGGAATGCCGGTGTCGAACCGAAGGCCGGCCCCCTCGTCGAACTCGGCGCCATCACCGCCGCGGCGACGCTCATCGCGCCCGGCCTGGGAACGCATCACTACTTCGTTTTGTTTCCCGGCGTGGCGGCTGCCGTTGATCACTGGAAGGACAGCCGGGTCCGGTTTCTGTTCGCGGGACTGTTTGCCTTGATCTGTTCGAACTGGATGGGCGCGGGCCAGAAATTCGATGCGGGATGGCCGATGCTTCTCGCATTTCCGCGTCCGTTTCTGATGCTTTTGCTGTGGGCGGCGTTCCTGTGGACGCTCGGTGTCCTGAAAGTTCCGCTGCGTCCAATGGCGATCGGGATCGGCCTGTCGACGGCGCTGGCGGGGGTTGCCGCCGCGGGGGACATCCCGAGGTGGGACCGGGATGAGCGTGATGGCGCGCTGATGGTCGAAGCGAAAGGAACCGGCTTGAGGACATTTCCAACGGTGGCGGAGTCCGGCCTCGTCGACGCCTTGTTTGTCGAAGACGCGTTCCGGCATCCCTCCGCCTTCGGAAAGGGACTCGTCTACGAGCTGCATGGAACCATCTCCGGCCACCTCGCCAACGGGAAGGCCTTTGCCTGGTCGGGCGCAACGGAACCGGCGCTGGGTCCGGCAGGCATCGTGGCCATTCAACGTGACGAGCGCGGATGGGTTCTGGCCGAGCGGAGCGACGGCGATGCGGGTTGGCGGGAAATTCTGCGGCGCAGTTCGGTGATTCACGATCCCGCTGTTTCGTTCGACGACGGGCGGATCGCCTTTGCCGAATGGGTCGAGGGCCATTACCGGATTACCGAGTGGAACAGGCAATCCCGGACGACGCGAACGCTCGTCTCGGGTTCCGGAGATTATCGCTATCCTGCCTATTCACCCTCGGACCGTTGGTTCTTTTTTTCGGAAAACGTGGCCGGCAACTGGGACATCGTGCGTTTGTCGCTCAAGGACGGACGCCGGGAATTGCAGACGTCGAGCGACGCGAACGACTTGATGCCGGCTGTTTCCCCGGACGAACAAACCTTGTATTTCGCTTCCGACCGCCGGCGCGGGTTTCGTTACACCACAATTTACCGGCTCGCATTGCGGTGACCGGAGCCCCCATAGTAGACTTCCGTCTCCTGCCATCACCCCCTAATGGAATTGAGTTGTAGGCGCCGGCTTTAAGACGTGTGAATGAATGGACACCACCCCGGCGCTGCGCGCCACCCCTCCTCGTTGAGGAGGGGAAATTGTTGTGCGGTTTCCCCTCGGCGTTGAGACCGCGTTGAGGAGGAGGGGAAACGCTTAGGCGATGTTGTTTTTCCCTCCGCGTTGAGGAGGGAAACGCTAAGGGCGATGTGGTTTTTCCCCTCCTCGACGAGGAGGGGTGGCGCGAAGCGCCGGGGTGGTGCGAAGCCGGCGGCTTGCAGGTTTATTTGAATGAAGAAGGTTCTATTGTTCTTCCCGTCGTACCGGAGCATTGAGGCGGCGCCACCTCTGGCGTTGCTGGCGCTCGCCTCGGTTCTGGAGACGCGGGGATATGCGGTCGACATCATTGATTCAACGGTGGAGCCCCGGTTCGTCGATCGGGTACTGGGGCAGCTCGATGAATCCGTCTGCCTCGGTGTGTCGATCGTCACCGGAACCATGATCGAAGAGGCCATTCAGGTGGCTCGCGCCGTGAAGGCAAAGCAAGCGGGGTTTCCAGTCGTGTTCGGCGGCTGGCATCCGTCGACGCTTGCGGCCCAGACCCTGAAGGCTCCCTATGTGGATGTCGTTGTCCGGGGCCAGGGCGAACTGACTTTTCTCGAAACCGTGGAGAGGCTCGATGCCGGCCTGCCGCTGGACGGTGTGCGGGGCTGTTCGTTCAAACGCGCCAATGGCGAGGTCGTGGAGAATCCGTCCAGACCGGTCACGAACGTTCAGAACCTTCCGGCAAAGTCCTTTCACCTGATCGACCTCGATGTTTACGAGAAACTCAGCGGCCGCCGATGGCTGATGTATATGTCGAGCCATGGCTGTCCTTACGATTGCAGTTTCTGCTCGAACGCAAGTCTCTATGGACGCGCATGGAATGCGCTGCCGGCCGAACGCGTGGTGGACGAGGTGGTGGGGCTTGTCCGCGAACACCGGCTGGATCTGGTGGACATCATCGATGACAACTTTCTCGTCGACCGGCTTCGCGGCGTGAAGATCGCGCAGGGTTTCGCCGATTCCGGCGAACGGTTCGAGTGGTGCATTCAGACGACCGCCAATTTTCTTCTTCGGACGAGCGATCCGGATCTGCAGTTGATGCGGCGAAGCGGTTTGACCCGCGCGTTCGTCGGCGCGGAGTCCGGGTCCGACGACGTGCTGCGCACCGTGAACAAGGTTCGATTTCAGGCGACGGACGTCATTTACCGGGTTGCCGAAAAACTCCACAACGCGGGGATCACCGCGACGTTCTCGCTGATTTTCGGATTGCCGGATGAGACCGGCAAAGACCGCCGCGATACCTTGAAGATGCTGCGCGAGCTGAAGTCGCGTTTCCCGGCGACCGAGTTCCACAGCAATATCTACACACCTTATCCGGGAGCGCCGAACTTCGGCCGCGCGGTGGCGATGGGATTAAAGGAACCGGAGACCCTGGAGGAGTGGGCTGCCTTCTATCCGAAGCTGATGCGTCTGCCATGGCTCGACGACGACACTCACCGGCGCATCCAGCGGATGCGGGAGTACATCCGGATCGCTTTTCCGGCCGCGCCCGTGCGCCGTCGATCTTCCGCGCGGGAACTC
>JAHFTY010000025.1 GCA_023265365.1 Acidobacteriota bacterium | reverse complement strand
CGCGCCGGACGTTCGAGCCTTTGATCAGGTAGTCCGCCACCACTTCGTGCGCAATCAGCGGCCGATCCGCGCGAATCCGGATATGCGAGGCCGTGGCGTAGTCGCCCTGGCCGAAGAGCCCGAGCAGCGTCTGCCGGATCAGGCCACGGCCCGGAAGCGTGATGTCCTTGCTCTGGAGAGATGCTCCTGCCGGCCCGAAGAGCGTGAGCGTCGCGTTGATGGGGTCGGTATTGACGTTGACGATCGTTACTTCGGTCTTCGCGACCGCGTCTTCAGCGGCAATCGGCAGAACGGCCTCCGGAGAGGACGCCACCGATCCCGCCCCGTCCAGATCGGTCAGCGCCGTGTTGCCGTTCAGGAAGAAGCCCGTCAGACCGCTCGAAGACGATGCCGCCTGCACCCATCCGTTGAACGAGCCTGTCCCTCCGAAGATCTCACCGAATTGGCGCGCTATCTGTCCCCCGGGAGGAATGCTGACGGTCACCGGATTCCGGACGCCATTGGCGGTGGTCACCGAACCATCCGGAGAAAACGCGGTAAAAGAAACGGAAACTTCGACAGTGGTGGGATTGCTTACGGCGATTCCTGTAAAAACGTTGGACTCGGAAATGACTCGAGGGAACGACAGAACACTCTGCGCGTCCGCCTGGATAGCGCACAGATGCACTGCGCAGATTAGAAGAAAAAAACCAACCCAAGCCCTTTTCACGAGTTCCCGCGTCCTGGACGATGCCGCACGTTTGAAGTCGGTACGTTAAACTCTGGCCCTGGATTAGTAAAGACGAAAACCGAGAAGTGCAGGAGTTTTCAGGAATTGCTGGAACCCACGTCCCACAAGGCAAGAGACGACCTTACGTCAATACAATTCGATGGACCGTGGACTGCCCCGGCAGCCGGCTAATTCTCCGCCTGGCGCAGCACTTCCAACGGCTTCTGGCGAAGGATCCGGTAACTGGCGGCCCACCCGGCAGCAACCGCAATCATGCTGGTGAGGACAGCGGCCGCAGCAATCGGCAAAAGCTCAATTCCGGCGATGGTATGGAACAGGCGATCGATGACCACCATGCTGAACAGCGATGCCAGCGCTCCACCAATCAGGCCGGCCGAAAGCCCGATGACCAGAAACTCGAGCGAAAAGATGCTGACAATTTTTGCGCGCGTGGCGCCGATCGTTTTCAGGACTGCCACTTCCTTCATGCGCCGGTACCGTGTTCCCGCCACGGCCGAGGCGAGGATGATGACTCCCCCCAGGATCGCAAAGGCGGAAAGGAAACGGACGGTCAGGCTGATGCGGTCCACGACGCCTTGAATGATCTCCAGAACGTCAGCGGCATTCACAACCGTTACCGTCGGAAAGCGGTTGAACACCGCGCGTTGAAGGCCACTCACCTCCGCCGGCCTTACCCGGAGCGCGCCGTAATAGATGACCGGGAAGCCGCGCAAAGCTGCCGGCGAAAGGATGAACTGATTGTTTGCCCCAACCCGCTGCGCCTCCGTTCGGCGGATGCTTGCGACACGGGCAGACAGATCCCGCCCTTGAATCGTCCATTCGAGCGTGTCCCCGACACTCAACTTCAAGGTGCCGGCGGCGCTTTCCTCCACCGAGACCAGGTTCCCGGCAACCGCCGCAGACCACCACGACCCGGATAAGAGAGTCGTGGCCTTCGGAACTTCCTCCGACCAGGTCAACGCAAACTGCGTTCGAAAATACCGCTGTTCCCCCTCGCTCAATGGAATCCGGTCCACCGGCGTCCCATTGATTCTCGAGAGTTGTCCTGCAACGGCGGGCGAGGCATCCGGAGCATCCAGGACGCCTCCCTGCGACCGGATCAGTTTCCAGAGATCGTTTTTGTCTGCGGCGGTCACGTTGATCACAAAGACGTTCGGGGAATCGGGCGGCGCGCTGACCCGCAGTTGTTCGAGCAGGGATGTCTGCAAAAGCTGAACGGTCAGCGTGAACATCACACCGACACCCAGCGCCACGAGTATCGCGGTGACGTGCGAGCCGGGCCGGTAAAGATTCGCAATCCCCTGCCTCACCACGGGCGATACTTTCGATGAGGCTCGCAGCATGACCTTCCGGAGCGCAAAGAGAAGCGCCCTGGCAATCCCGGCCAGAACGATGAGACTGACGATCAAACCGGCCGCGAAATAGGATCCCACCCTGGTCGAATCGCTCATCCAGACCGCAATTCCCCAGATTCCCATCGCGATCACGCCAATCGAGATCAGCCGGGGACCGTTCCTGAATGCCGCGAACCGCACCTGCTGCGACGATTTCTCCTGCATGTCCCGGCGGAAAATCAGCGCCGGCCGGATCCGCGAGATCGAGAGCAACGGCGGAATCGTGAACAGCAGCGTCGTCAGCAGGCCGATGGCGAGACCTTGCGCCAGCGGCTTCCCCGAAAGAATCAGTTCGATCGCAACGTCGAAGTATCCGGAAAGGAATTGAGGAAACACCGCCTGGGCGGCGAATCCGCCAATCACCCCGATAACGCTGCCCGCGACGCCCAGCAACAGCGATTGGGCCGCATAGATCTCCATCACCGTGCGCGATCGTCCTCCGAGACATTTCATGATGGCGATGTGATCCATACGCTGCCGGATATGGGTCTCAATCGAGGTCGCAACACCGACTCCGCCGACAATCAGCGCGATGAGGCTCACCATCGCCAGAAATGAACCGGCCCGCTCCATGTTCCGGGAAAGTGTGGGATTCGCCTCCGTATAGTCGATCACACGGCCCCGGCGCTTGAACACAGTCGCAATCTCGGCGCGAAGCGCCTCCACATCCACGCCGGGCGGCAGTTTCAGCAGGATCCGTTGCGTCGCCCGGCTTCCGAAAACGTTCAGGCCCGACCGCTCGAACCCTTCCCGTGTCATGAGCACGCGTGGGCCGAGTGTGAAACCGGTGGTCATGCGGTCCGGTTCCTTCAGCGACACTCCGGCGATTGAGAACTCCGCGCCGCCGACGCGCACCGAGGCGCCTGTTTTCAATCCGAGCCGCAGGAGCAGATCTTCGGAAACGGCTACCGACCCGGCCGATAACTCGGGATGAGGAGGGCTGAACTCCATCACTCCGTAAAACGGATACTTCGTCAGATCGGCCGCCTTGATCGACGAAAGGACCGGCGTCGAGCCGCGGCCGGATGAAGCCATCGATACGGTTTCAGTGACGACGGTCCGATCGATCCCTCGTTCCTCCAGCGTTGCCAGGAACGCGTTCTCACTCTCGTTCGTCAGAGCGTTCATGCGGATCATGAGATCCGCGCCCATCAGCGTCCGCGCCTCCTTGAAAAGCGTGAAGCGCACGGATTCGCTGAAACCTTTCACGCCGGTCAAAGCCGCCACACCCGTCGCGATCGCAAGAACCACAAACGCGAATCGGCCGCGGCTGGCCTTCGCGTCGAGTAAAGCCATGCGGAAGGCGAACTTCATAACAGTTCGTCACTGAGAAGCGAGCCGTCGCGAAGGATGATTCGGCGGTCGGCGCGTTCGGTCAGGGTCCGATCGTGGGTGACCAAAACGAGAGTGGTTCCCTGCTCGCGATTCAACTTCAGCATCAACTCGAGCACATGGTTCCCGTTGACACTGTCCAGATTCCCTGTCGGTTCGTCCGCCAGCAGAATCGACGGCTGCATCATGAAGGCGCGCGCAATCCCGACGCGTTGCTGCTCGCCGCCGGAAAGCTGCGCCGGATAGTGATCCGCGCGATCGCTCAATCCGACGCTGTCCAACAGATAGCGGGCGCGCTGCGACTGCCGGACGTGACCGTTTCCCGCAAGCTCCGCGGGAAGAAGGATGTTCTCCAACGCGTTCAAGGTTGGAATGAGTTGATATGCCTGAAACACAAATCCGATCCTGCGGCCGCGCAGCAGGGCAAGTTGATCTTCGTTCAGGCGCGTGATGTCCGTGCCGTCGAGATGAATCGAGCCGGAGGTCGGCCAGTCCAGGCCCGCCAGCAAACCGAGCAGGGTCGACTTGCCGCTACCGGAAGCGCCGGTGATGGCAAGGACCTGGGACGCCGGCACGTCGAAGCTGATGTCTCGAAGAATCTCAACGGTGTGCGTCGAGGTTTCCACGGTCTTGACGAGGTTCTTAACCGAAATCATGAAATTCCCTTTGCTATGCTACATGAATGTTGCGCTACCCGTTCTTCATCGTCCTCGGAATGCTTCTGACGCTCATGGCATGCGGGAATTCCGGCCCTGACAAGGAGGGCGCTCACGGACCGCCGCCAAAAAAGCCGGATAACCGTCCCGTCATTCTTGCCTTCGGGGACAGCTTGACGGCGGGTCATGGCGTGCCGCTGGCGGGTTCCTACCCGTCGCGATTGCAGACAGAACTCGACAGGCTCGGTTACCCCTACCGTGTCGTGAACGCGGGAGTCAGCGGCGACACCACGAGCGGCGGACTGTCGCGCATCGATTTCGCCCTGGCGGAAAAACCTCGAATCGTCATTCTCGAACTTGGGGCGAACGACGGGTTGCGTGGCATTCCCGTTCGTGAAGCCCGGCAGAACATCGAGCAGATGATCCGGAAGTCGCAGGGCGCAGGGGCAACCGTCGTGCTGGCCGGCATGACGCTGCCGTTGAATCTCGGCCCCGACTACATTCGCGATTTCGAATCGATGTACACGGATCTTGCAAAGAAGTACAAACTCACCCGGATTCCGTTTTTTCTCGACGGAGTTGCTGCGAAGGAAGACCTGAATCAGCCGGACGGGATTCATCCCACGTCAAAGGGCTACGCCGTGGTCACGCAGAACGTTTTGAAATACATCGAACCTCTGCTCGAGCGCTGAGGGAGTCACAAGCTGAAATGTCGGCAGAACGGATCAGAAGAGTGTCGATCGTAATGTCATAACTGAATCCAATGTAATCTAACGTGCCGTCAAACCCAGCCAACCGTCGGAATAGCTTTGGAAGGGCGTTGGCAATGCGGATAATCATTGAACCATTTGCGATGTCGTCTTAGATCTGGACTACCACTCACCGAACTGAAGTTTTTTAAGCGGATGAGACCAGACTTGGCCACGAAGCCGGGATGTCATTTCACAAGGACTCGTGGACGGTTATTCAGAGGGTCAGGGACATGTCATTCACTTGGTTTCATCCGTCGAAGAAGTCCTTTGGAAGGAATCGTCTCGGCGTCAGATCACAAGCCACCAGCACGATTGCACGGCGACTGGTACTATTGAGAAAAGCTCATGATTGAACTTACACACGGCGATTTGCTAAAGGCGCCGGTCGATGCCCTCGTAAATACGGTGAACACCGAGGGTGTAATGGGCATAGGCATCGCGCTTCAATTCAAGAAAGCGTTCCCCGACAATTACGATGCGTATCGCATTGCATGCGAACGCGGAGAGGTTCAGCCTGGCAAGGTCTTCGTCTACCGCCTGCATCATTTGACAGGGCCCAAATACATTCTGAATGTCCCGACGAAACGTCATTGGAGACAGAGAGCCCGCCTGGACGATATTGCCGCGGGACTCAATGATCTTATCAACCAGATCGAGAACCTGAAGATCCAATCCATCGCGGTTCCGCCGTTGGGTTGTGGCCATGGAGGCTTAGCCTGGAAGACTGTCTACCCTCTCATCGAAGAGGCCCTCGGAGGCCTGCACCAGATCAAGGTCTTGGTGTTCGAACCGGCCGGAGCACTTCCAGCCGGAGAAATCGTAGACAACACCTCAAAGCCCAAAATGACGGATGGTCGAGCGGCCTTGCTGCTCGCCATCGAACAATATCTCGCGACAGGTTGGCAATATCGTCTTTCGTTATTGGAACTCCAGAAGCTCGCTTACTTCCTGCAGGAGTCAGGCCTGAATCTGCGACTTAAATTCAGACCGCTCATTTACGGTCCTTACGCCGACGAACTACGTCACGTCCTGAATCGCATTGAAGGACACTTTGTGGTTGGCTTCGCCGATGGCAAGAACTCGCCGGATACACCCCTTGAACCAAAACCGGACGCCGTTGAGGAAGCGAGGCAATTCGCAGAAGGTAACGCCAAACTGCATAAACATCTCAACGCCGTCGCTCACGTGATCGAGAATTTCGAAACACCGTTTGGAATGGAATTATTGTCCAGCGTTCACTGGATTGCCCATTACGGAGTTAACGCCCCTCACGCCGAAAATGCGGATGAAACTTTCAGACAGCTCCGTAATTGGAATGTTCATAAAGCGCAAACATTCCGCAGGAACCATGTCGATCTTGCCTGGGCTCAACTCGAAGGGCGCGGATGGCTGCCGACAGTCAGCAATCGCGGTTGATTTGCGCGTCCAGAGATTTTGCACTTCTTTAAAAGCACAACCCCGGCGCTTCGCGCCACCCCTCCTCGTCGAGACGAGGAGGGGAAACCTGCCGGGCTGATGCTGATGCGTCGTCAGAACTTCAAAACGATCATGGTGGAGTCGTCGTTTGGCGGGACGTCGCCGACAAACGACGAGAGGGCTGCTCGAATGCCGGTGTGGACGCCTGTGGCGGATTCTGAGTGGTGTTCCTGAACGATACCGGCGAGCCTGTCCAGCCCGAACTGTTCCTGGTTCTTGTCTTCCGCTTCGCTCACGCCGTCCGTATACACCACGATGGTCGATCCCGCATCGACCTCGACGATCTCCCGCGCATAACTGAGATGCGCGAACAAACCGACGGGAGGGCCGCCCCCGCGCTCGATCAGGAAAGCCTTTCCGGTGCAGTCCACGTGGAGCAGCGGATTGTGGCCGGCGCAGATGTAGTGCAGGCGCCGGCTTTTCGAGTCGACGAGAACGATGGCCAGTGTCACAAACGTTCCCGGCCCGGTCGTCTCGACAAGCGTGTCGTTGAGAATCATGGCGATCTTCTCGAGAGCGTGGATGTGACGGGCCAGCGCGCGGCAGGTGGCGTGAAGAGAGGTCATCACGAGAGCCGCGCCGATTCCTTTGCCGCTCACATCGCCGAGCATGACAATGAAGCGGCCGTCGTCGAGTGGAAAGTAGTCCAGGTAGTCGCCGCCGACCGCCTCGCACATGACGCTGGATGCGGCGATTCCAACGCCTCCGTAGCTTTCCGGGAGATTCGGATAGAAGTTATGCTGGATTTCGCGCGCAAGGTCCAGTTCGCGCTCGATCTTGCGCTTCTCGATCATTTCCCGGTGAAGCCATGCGTTCTCCAGGGCAAGGCCGACGTGAACGGACACGCCGGAAAGGAACTCCAGGTCGTCGGAAGTGAGGGGACGGCTGCGATTCATCAACTCCAGAACGCCGACCACCGTGCCATCGCGATTCACGATGGGCATGCAGAAAATGTCCTGGGTCCGGTAGCCGAGCATCGGGTCGAAACGCGGGTCGAAGCGGGGATCCGCATAAGCGTCCGGAATATCGATGACCTGCGCCGTCGCCGCAACGGCGCCCGCAATCCCTTTTTCAACGGGAAGGACAATTTCGTTTTCGACCTCCTGGGCAACGATCGACCGGAGTTGCCGGCGCTTCCAGTCGACGACGAACACCGTCCCGCGATCGATGCCGACTTCCTCCCGGATGATGCGGAGAATAATTCGCGTCAGTTCATTGATGTCGAGAGTGGAGTTGAGGAGTTTTGCAGCCTCAAGAATGCGGTGTAACCGCTCGATGCTTCGGATGAAATCCTGGGTCGCCGGCTGTGGTTTCGACATCGCGACGCATTAAAGCACTACGGGCTGACGACAAGCAAGGCGGTTCCGCGTTTGCCGTCGACATCGGCGCGGATCGTCACGGTGCCTGCCTTCTTGCCGTCGGCGACGCCTTTGCTGCTGATGGTGGCGATCTTGTCGTCGCCGGTGGACCACGTCACTTCCTTGTCGTCGATGAGGTTGCCATCCTCATCCTTGATGGTGGCTTCGAAGGCTTTCTTCGTGCCCGCGCCCCTCAGACTCACTGTGGCGGTGGCCGGGTTGATGGTCACGACCGCAACTTCCTGATCGACGTCCAGGTCCGCCGAAACGGATACGCCGTCCACGGTCGCCGTAATGGCAGTTCGTCCTTTTTTCTTCGACGTGGCCCGCCCGTTCGAATCCACTTCGGCGACCGAACCGCTGGAGGAACTCCATGCCGCAGTCTTGCCGGCGACCGGGTTACCATCGGCATCTTTGGCAACGGCAGAAAACTGGCGGGTTCGGTACAGAGCTTTGATCGTTCCGCTTTCGCTCGAACTTACCGTCATCTGAGTCACGACCTGCGCAATATCGAGGTCGTTCTCACCCGTGACGCCATCGACCGTCGCGCGAACCCTGGCGCGTCCGTTCCCTTTCGCGGCCGCTTCTCCGGACGGCGAAACATCCGCGATATCCGGCGCCGAGGACGACCACGCGATGGTCTTGCCCGCGATCGGGTTTCCATCCGGATCCTTCACCACCGCGCTGAACTGGCGTTTGCGATTCAGCGCCGGAATCGAACCGGTTTGTGTGGACGAGACGGCGATGGACGATGTGGTCTGCTGGATCTCGATTTCCGTCTCGCCCGTTACGCCGTCGATCGTTGCGCGCACTTTCGCTTTACCGTTTCCTTTGGCCGTGGTTTCGCCGCTCGGAGAAACGTCCGCGATGCCGGAAGCCGACGATCCCCATGCCGGGTTTTTGCCGGCGATGACAAAACCGTCCGCATCCCTGGCGACGGCGGAATACTGACGCTTCCGGTTCAGTGCCGGAATCGAGCCGCTGCCGGTGGACGTGACCTCGACCGAACCGGTCACCTGGCTGACATCGAAGTCGCTTTCCGCCGTAACGCCGTCGATGGTGGCCCGGATCTTCGACCGGCCGTTCCCTTTGGCGGTCACTTCACCGGTGGAATCGACGTCCGCCACGTCGGGGCTGAGAGCGGACCACGTCGCGGTCTTGCCGGCGATTTCGTTGCCGTCCGGGTCCTTGGCTTTCGCCGTAAACTTTCTCTTGCGGTTGAGCGCGGGAATCGAGCCGCTGCCGGTGGCCGACACTTCGACGGTCGTCGTCACCTGAGTAACGTCGATATCGGCTTCGCCGGTCACGCCGTCGATGGTGGCGCGCACTTTCGCCCGGCCGTTTGCTTTGGCGGTGGCTTCGCCATTCGGCGCCACGTCCGCTTTTTCGGAATCCGACGAGGTCCAACTGGGGGTCTTGCCGGAGACGACATATCCATCCGGATCTTTCGCGACTGCCGTGAACTGGCGCTTGCGGTTGAGCGCCGGGATGGAGCCGGTCGCCGTTGAGTTCACTTCGACACGATCGACGGATTGTTCGATCTCGAGCGTCGTCTCTCCGGCGACGCCCTCGATGGTGGCGCGCATCCGAACGGATCCGTTGCCCTTGGCGGTGGCAATGCCGGAGTTGTCGATCTGAGCGATCGCGCTGGACTCGGTGGTCCACGTGGCGGTCTTGCCCGAAATCGGATTCCCGTCCGGATCTTTTGCAATAGCGGTGAATTGACGGCGGCGGTTGAGCGCTCTCACTTTTCCGGTTTCAGCGGTGGTGACGTCGACGCGCTGGAGTTGTTGTTCGACGTCCATATCGACGTCCGCTGAAATGCCGTCAACCGTGGCCCGGAGTTTCGCGCGACCGTTCCCCTTCGCGGTGGCCTGCCCATCGGATCCAATGTCCGCGAGACCGGTGGTGAGCGACGCCCAGTTCACGGTCTTGCCTGCGATCTCGAATCCATCCGGATCCTTCACGCGCGCCGTGAACCGGCGCTTCCGGCCGAGCGCCGGGATCGCGCCGGCGCTGTCGGCGTCGATGCCGATGGTGCTGGTGAGCTGCGACACGTCAAGGTCGGTTTCTGCGGCAACGCCGTCGATCGTGGCCCGGATCTTCGATCGGCCGTTTCCTTTGGCCGTGGCTTCGCCGGAGTTGTCCACCGTCGCTTTGCCGGTGTCGGACGAACTCCAGGTGACGGCCTTGCCGGTGACCGGATAGCCGTCCGGGTCTTTCGCCGTCGCGGTGAACCGGCGCTTGCGATTGAGGGCGGGTATCGAGCCCGAGCCGTCGGCGGTCAGGTCGACGCGGTCGACGAGTTGATCGATGTCGATCGACGCCTCGCCAACCACGCCGTCGATCGTCGCTCGAACCTTGACCACGCCGTTGCCTTTCGCGGTCGCCGTACCGGAGTTGTCGATCTCCGCCACGGCATTCGATTCCGAGGACCAGACTGCCGTCTTACCGGAAATTTCGTTACCGTCCGGATCCTTCGCTTTTGCGGTGTATTGCCTGCGGCGGTTCAGTGCCCGGACCTTGCCGGCCTCGGCGGTGGTGATGTCAACGCGGTTCAGCACCTGGGCGATGTCCATATCGACGTCGGCGGAGAGTCCGTCCACCGTCGCGCGGATCCTGGCGCGGCCGTTGCCGCGGGCGGTGGCCTCGCCGTCGGCGCCGACATCGGCCAGGCCGGTCGTCAGCGACGCCCAGTTGACCGTTTTGCCGGCGATGTCGTTTCCATCCGGGTCTTTCACGCGCGCGGTGAACCGGCGCTTGCGGTTGAGTGCGGGAATGGAGCCGCTGCCGTCGGCATCGATTTGAATGCTGCTCGACGCCTGCGACACATCGAGATCCGATTCTCCCGTGACGCCGTCGATCGTCGCCCGCACTTTTGCCCGGCCGTTGCCTTTGGCGGTGGCCTCGCCGTTCGCGTCGACCGTGGCTTTGCCGGTATCGGAGGAAGTCCAGGCGACGGTTTTACCGGTGATCTCGTAGCCGTCCGGATCGATGGCGCGTGCCGTGAAGCGCCGTTTACGATTCAGCGCCGGTATGGATCCCGCCCCGTCCGCCGTCATTTCGATGCGGCTGACTTCCTGGTCGACGTCCAGAGAAGTCTCGCCAACAACTCCGCCGATCGTCGCGCGCAGGGTGACGACGCCGTTGCCCTTTGCCGTCGCGACGCCGGAGCTGTCGATTTCGGCGGTTGCGGTGGAGAGCGACTGCCACGTCGCCGTTCGCCCGGCGATCGGGTTGCCGTCCGGGTCTTTCGCGACGGCGTTGAACTGCCGTTTGCGATTCTTCGCTCTGATCTTGCCGCTTTCGGGCGATTCGATATCGACGCGATTCAACTGCTGGTCGATGTCGAGATCCACGTCCGACACAACACCGTCGATCGCGGCCCGGAGTCTGGCACGGCCGTTTCCCCGCGCGGTGGCTTCGCCGGTCGCATTGATGTCGGCGAGGCCGGTCGTCAGGGAGGTCCATGTGACGGCCTTCCCGTCGATCGTATAGCCGTCCTCGTCCTTCGCCACGGCGGTGTATTTGCGTTTACGCTGCAGCGCGGGAATGGTTCCGCTGCCGTCCGCGCCGATGGAAACGCTCGAGACATTTCGGGCCACGCGGAGAGTTGCAGTTGTCGTGAGAGTGCCGTTCGTGGCCGTAATCGTCGTGGTTCCGCTGTCGACGGCCGCTGCAACTCCGGTCGTTCCGTTGATCGTGGCGACGGCGGTATTTGACGAAGTCCAGGTAAACACCTGGCCCGCGATCGCGTTGCCGTTCTCGTCGCGAACGGTGGCGGTGAATACCTGTTGCCGGTTTTTCGCGGACAGCGTGGCGCTGTCCGGCGTGACTTCCATCAGCGATGCGCCCTGCGACACACGGAGCCGGGCCGTGTCGGAGACACCGTCGATCGTTGCGGTGATGACGGTCTGGCCGTTGGTCAGCGCCGAAGCCAGGCCGTTGGAACTGACGGTCGCGACGGCCGGCGTTCCCGATGACCACGTGGCGGTCTTGCCGGGAATGACGTTGCCTTTCGGGTCCTTCGCCGTCGCCGTGAACTGGCGTGTGCCGCCAAGCGAGTTGATGGTGGCATTCGATGGAGACACGGTGACGGTCGCGACGGCCTGGCCGATGGCCAGCGTGGCGGCGCCGGTCTTGCCGTCGACGGAAGCGCTGATCTGCGCATTGCCACTGGCCAGTGCCGTGGCGAGGCCGTTGGCGTCAACGGTGGCGACGGACGCCTGGCTCGATGCCCACGTCAGCGTCTTGCCCGCAATGGAATTATTTCGCGCGTCTTTCACGGTTGCGCTGAATTGTTTGGTGCCGCCCAGAGCGTCGATGGATGCCGGAGCCGGAGTCACCTCGATCGACGCCACCGCCTGAGCGACCGTGAGGTTCACCGACGCCGTCTTTCCTTCGACCGTTACGCGAATGACCGTCGTCCCGTTCCCAATCGCCGAGGCCAGGCCGCCCGAAGTGATGGTCGCCACGGTGGAAGCGTCCGAAGTCCAGACCGCTGTCCGATTCGGAATCGAACGGCCTTTGCGATCGCGTACCGCAACGACAAATTTCTGTGTCTGCCCAAGGGATGTCAGCGTGATCGGCGCCGAGAGGCCATAAATGATGACGTTCGGTTGCGCCACGTGGTAGTCCACCGTGGCCACTCCGCTGGACTCAATATCGATCTCGAGCGTGTCGACCGCCTGATTGACGACAACGCGGGCCGTCCCGCTGACGCCATCGACCGCGGCCCGGATCAAGGTGCTCCCCGGTCCAACGGCGGTCGCCACTCCGGCAGCGCTGACGGTGGCAACCGCGACATCGTCCGAGGTCCACGTCAACGTCCTGCCGGCAATGACATTGCCCTGAGAGTCCTTCACCGTCGCCGTGAACGCCGCGGTTTCCGTGATTGCGACGATCGTCACGTTGTCCGGAGACAGTTCGACCGTCGCCGCCGTCTGTGTCACGGTGAGGACCGCGGTTCCGGCGATGCCATCGACCGTTGCCCGAATCGTGGTCGAGCCGTTCGCAACGGTGGTGGCGATTCCGGATTCACTGATGGACGCCACGGCCGGAGTCAGAGACGCCCATGAAATCGTCTTGCCGGCAATCGCGTTGCCCCGCGCGTCCTTCACGGTGGCGGAGAACTGCTGCGTGGTGTTGAGCGCCGAGAGGGTTTTCGCCGCCGGAGTGACCTCCACCGACGAAACAGCCTGTGCAACCGTCAGCACGCCGGTTCCCGACACTCCTTCAACGGTTGCCCGAATCGTGGACGTTCCGTTGATCAGGGAGGTCGCCAGTCCGGTCGAACCGATCGTAGCGACGGATGCCGCTTCCGAGGACCAGGCAATGGTCTTGCCGCTGATCGCGACGCCTTTCGCGTCCTTGACGGTAGCGGTGAACTGCTGAGTGTCGTTCAAGGAAACCAGAGTCTTCGTTGCCGGAGTTACTTCCACGGTGGCGGCGGCCTGAGCCACGGTCAGGCTCGCGGCGCCCGTTACACCGTCGACCGTCGCCCGAACGGTGGTGGTTCCGTTTGCCGCTGCGGTGGCAACCCCGGTCGCACCGATACTGGCGATGGCCGCGTCCGAGACGGACCACGTGGCGGTCTTTCCGGTAATCGAGTTACCCCGTGAATCTTTCGGGGTCACGGTGAATGCGCGGGTATCCGTCACCGCCGTGATTGTGGCGGTCGAGGGTGAGACTTCCACGGTTGCCGCGGTCTGATCGACGGTGAGACTCGCCGATCCCGTCACGCCGTCCACGGCAGCGCGAATCGTCGACGATCCATTGGCGAGCGCGGTCACCACGCCCGAATCGCTGACCGAGGCAACGGCAGGCGTCAGGGAGGTCCATGAAATCGTCTTGCCGGCGATGGCGTTGCCTTTTGCGTCCCGGACCGTGGCGGCAAACTGCTGCGTGTCGTTCAACGCGTTGAGTGTCCTGGTGGGAGGCGAAACTTCGATGGCGGCGACGGCTTGAGCCACCGTCAATGAAGCGGTCCCGGAGACGCCTTCAACGGTCGCCCGGATGGCAGACGTACCGTTGGTGACGGAGGTTGCGACCCCGAGCGAACTGATGGTTGCCACCGAGCTTGTATCCGACGCCCAGTTGATGGTCTTGCCGGCGACCACCACACCCTTGGCGTCCTTGACGGTCGCGCTGAACTGTTGTGTGTCGCCGAGCGACACCAGTGTCTTCGTTGCAGGGGTAACCTCGACCGTCGCCGCCGCCTGCGCAACGGTCAGCGTCGCGGTTCCGGAAACTCCGTCGACCGCGGCGCGAATAACCGCTGTCCCGTTGGCGGCCGACGTGGCGACTCCGTTGGCGTCGATGGTCGCGACCGACGGTGTCTCCGAGGTCCAAACCACCGCCTTATTGACAGCGTTGTCTCTGGCATCTTTCAACGTGACCGTGAATGGCTTCGAATCCGTCAACGCGCTGAGCGTGAATGTTGCCGGAACAATCGTGACCTTTGCGGCAACCTGGCTCACCGTCAGCGTCGCGGTGGCGGATATGCCGTCGACCGTGGCGCGGATGGCCACGTCGCCGTTCGCAACTGCGGTGGCACGGCCGGAGCTATCGACGGTGGCAACCGCCTCGCTGGCGGAGGACCATGTGACGGTCTTCCCCGGGACGCTGTTTCCGCGGGCATCCTTCGGGTTCGCCGCAAACTGCTGGCTGTCGGTCAGGGAGGTCAGGGTCTTTGTTCCGGGCGTCACGTCAATGCTCGCGACCGCCTGTGCGACCGTGATGTCGGCAGCTCCCGAGACGCCTTCGACGGTCGCACGAACGCGCGTCGTTCCATTGCCGGTCGCCGCCGCCAACCCCGATGCGTTCACGGAGACGACCGTTGCGTTTTCCGATGCCCACGACACGGCCTTGCCGGAAACCGCCTGGCCGTTGGCATCCTTCGGCACGGCCGTGAACTGGCGTGTGTCGCCCAGAGACGCAAGCGATCCTGCCGTTCCGGCCTGGACATCCACCGAGGCGATCGCCTGAGCGACAGTCAGCGCGGCGCTGCCTGTGATGCCGTCGACGCCGGCGCGAATGGTCGTGGTTCCGTTGGCGATCGAAGTGGCAATACCGGAGGCACCCACGGACGCGACACCCGCCGCGGTCGAGGACCAGGTGACCGTCTTGCCGTGGATGACATTCCCGCGGCTATCCTTGGCCACAACAGTGAAGCTCTGGGTCACATTGAGCGAAGCAAGCGTCGCAACAGCCGGGCTCACCTCGACGCTGGAGACGCTCTGGTCCACGGTGAGGACCGCGCTGCCGGCCACACCGTCGACGGATGCATCGATGGTGGTGGTTCCGTTTGCCAGCGCGGCCGCCAGGCCGGTCCCGTCTACGGATGCCGTTGCGGGCGTCGACGATTTCCATTCGACGGCTTTGCCGCTGATGGTCACGCCGTTCGAATCGCGAACCGTCGCACTGAACTGCCGGGTATCTCCGACCGAACTCATCGTCGTCGGGGACGGGGCCACAACGACGGCGGCGACCGCCTGTTGAACCGCGACAGGAATCGAGGCGGACACGCCGTCCACGACGGCGGTAATGTCCGCAACTCCGTTCCCGTTCACGATAGCCAGGCCGGTGGCATCGTTAATCGTCAGCACGCTGGCAGTGGAGGACGTCCACCGGATCGCTTTGTTTGCGATGACATTACCCAATTCGTTCTTTGCGACCGCCGTAAACTGCCTCGTCACCCCCAGCGCGGTCGGATTGAAGGCGTTCGGCGTAATCTCGATTGAGACGACGGGCGTCCGGATATCGAAGTTCAGCGAATTCGACGTTGCGCTGGCCGAACTGACGTTCACGATCGCCGTCCCGATCTCGCTGACTGCCGCCGTGGGGATCGACACCGAGATCTGAGTCGCCGTCACGCTCGACGGCGTCAGCGGCGTCGAGCCGAAGTTCACGAAAGCGTCGCGCTGGAAGTTCGAACCATGGATCGTCAACGTGAAATCATCCGAGCCGGCCGTCGTGGTTGCCGGCACGAGCTGTGAAACGCCCGGCGTGCCGACAATATCGAAGTCGGCAACATTCGAAACGCCGGCGGGTGTCGTCACTGTGAACGTCGCGCTCGATACCGGCGCCGCGCCCGACACCATGACGTTGACCGGAATGCTTATCGCAGTGCCGCCGGGTTGGATCGATGCCGTGATCTGGTTGTTCGAGAATGTGACAGCAGTCGCATTCGACAAGCCACTGCCGGACAACGTCGCGGAGAGGCCGGCGCCCGGAACCGCAAAGGCCGGTTCCATACGTGCGACGAACGGCTTCGCCTGTGGAAGACTCGAGACGCGGCTCGGAAACCGGAAGACTTTGTCCTGGGCGTTGGAGGCCGCAAACATCAGCCCGGCCGAGTCGAACGTCAGAGCGGCCGGTCCGCCGGACACATCATCCGAGACTTTCGCGACCAGGCCGGTGGATTCCATTCGATAGATCGCGCTGCGGGCGCCGGACGCGACAAACACTTTCCCCTCGGCATCGATCGAAAGCGCGTCGCTCAGGCGCGGCATGACGCCAAGCGCCGACAGGGCGCCGCCGTCCGGCGAAATCCTGTAAACCGTGCCGGACCGGAATTCCGTGACGTACACAAATCCGGCGCCGTCCACCGCCAGCCCGGCGGGTTCACCCGAAACCGAGGCGAGCGTCGTCTTCTGGCCTGCCGGCGTGACTTTGGAAATCACCCCGGTCGTCCCGTTCGCGACCAGGAGATTGCCGGCGTTATCGAACGCAATGTCGGTGGGCCTTGTGAAACCCGAGGCGAAGAGGGTCGCCGTCGTTCCGGACACCCTCGTCACGGTGCCTGCCGCATTGTCCGCGACAAACAAATCTCCAGTAGAAGAGAGCGCCAGACCCGCCGGCCCGCCCCTGGTGACCGCGTTGCTCTTCGTTCCCACGCTGAAACCGGCGGCGGCCGTGGTGATCGCGCCGGCGGAAGTGACCTTGAGTACGCTGCCGGTTCCGCCGTTCGCGATGAACAGATCGCCGGCCCCGTTGACGACAATGTCGTTGGGCGCGTTGAGACCGGTCACGTACGTCTCGACGTTTCTAACGCCGAGGTTCATCGGAGTCGAATTCAGACTCTGCGAAACGACGCTCACGCTCACGTTCCCCTCGGCCGCCACGACCGAAGCCGGAATGGTCACCACAATCTGAACGGGCGTGATGGAAGACGGCTTCAACACCGTGCCGCCGGCCAGCACGGCGCTGCCGGCCGCGAAGTTCGAACCCGCAATCGTCGCCGTGAATGCGCCGGAGCCTGGCGCAACAAGGTTCGGGGTCAGCGAGGCAATCGCCGGTCTGTTCGCGGCAATCAAGACCGCCGTATTCGAATTGCCGCCGCCCGGCCCGGGATTTTGCACGTTGATCGAATGACTGCCCGCACTGAGTGGGGGCAGCGACACGGTGATCACATTCGCACTCACCACAACCCGGCTGCCGATGCCCGATCCATCCAGCGACACACTCGCGCCGCCCGTAAAGTTGGCGCCTTGAATCTGGACGTTGGAAGCCACCCCTGCCTGCACAACGGCGGGAAGGATTTCGGAAATCGAGGGAACGGGGTTCAACGCCGCACTGGTAACGAAGTTGACGCTGTTGGAAACTCCGCCTCCGGGTGCGGGGTTCGTCACGGCAACCGGTTGAACGCCCGCCAGGCTTAAGTTGATCGAGGCGGAAAGCGCCGAGCTGTCCACGAAAGTTGTGGGAACCGGCGCCCCGCCAAAGGTCACAACGGAAGTCCTCACGAAATTCGATCCCGACACTCGGATCGACACCGTCGTCAGGGCCGGCGCGGCCGCCGGATCGATTGATGTGACGGATGGAGCAGGATTGACCACGGTGAGTTTCGCCGGACCCGATACGCCGCCGCTCACGCCAGGATTCGAAACCGTCACCGTGAAGACTCCGGTCGCAGTCTGCGTTGGCACGACAAAACGAATCGTGGTTTCGTCCACAAACGTGGATGCGACCGCCTGACCCTCCAGTTGCACAATCGATCGGGCGCTGAAAGCGCGGCCGGCGATCGTGATCGTGGCGGGAGCCTGGTTGACCAGAATCGTGGAAGGATCAAGACCGGTAATGACGGGAGCGACATTCGTGACCTGAACGGTGACTTCGTTGGACGTTCCGCCGCCCGGCTCGGGATTCGTGACGACGACCCGGCTTGGGCCGATCGGAAGGTCCAGGGGAACGACAGCGCTGAGTTCCTTGTCGCTGATCACACTCGTCGCTGCCTTCACGCCGCCGATGCTGACGGCGGAACCTCTGGCGAAATTCAAGCCGACAATGGTGAGAACCTGGCCCACTCCGATCGTCGTGGGCCGGACTTCCGTAATCACGGGCGCAAGCGCCGTGACGGTGATTTCGACGACGTTGGACACGCCGCCGCCGGGCAGTGGATTGCGCACGGTAATTGGAACTCTGCCGAATGGAATGACGGCTGGAAGCGCGGCCTTCAGGCGGGTTGCCGAAATGAAAGTCGTCGCGAGATCGATCTCGGCCATCACCACTTTCGATCCCTCGACAAAGTTTCGACCCACCAACTCGAGCGTCACATCCTTCTGATCCGCCTTGAGAGACGTCGGGGATATGGATTCGAGGGCGGGCAACCCGTTCTGTACAGCGAGATCCACCGCGCCGGACACGCCGCCGCCCGGTTCCGGATTGCTGACGCGAATACTCAACGTTCCGCCCCTCGCCAGCAACGCCCCGGGAATCGTGGCGGAGAGGCTGGTGGACGATTCGAACAACGACGGAATCGCCTGGTTGCCTGCTAGGACCGTGGAATTCCCCAGAAAACCGCTGCCCGTCAACTGAATCGGGAAAGGCACCGCGCCGACAGGTGCGCTGGCCGGTGAGATCGAGGTGAGCTCCGGCTTCGGGCTTGTGATCGAAAGCGTGCCCCCTTCCGCCAGACCGCCGCCCGGCGACGGATTGCTGACTCCGACCTTCACCAGGCCGGCGCGGCGAAGGAACACGTCGGGGACGGACGTCCGGAGTTCGGAGCTGCTCACAAACTGCGTGGGGACCGGCGTGCCTTCCAGCGTGATCGTCGACGACGGGCCGAATCGCGATCCCGTCACTCTCAAATCGAAGGAAGCGGAACCCGCGGCAACCGTCGTTGGACTGAATCCGGAAATCGAGGGCGCAGGATTGAGAACGTTCACCGTGAAGCTGGCCGTGCCGCCTCCGGGCCCGGCGTTGGTAACGAGGCCGCTGAGGGAGCGCGGCTCCGTCAGCAGCGAAGCCGGGATGGACAGCGTGATCGAACCGGCGGCCACGGACGCGCTGGCGCTTTGCCCCTGGAGCGAAACCGAGGTGAACGCGCCGAAGCCGGAGCCCGAGATCGTGACCGAGACGCCGGCCGCTCCTGCAGCCACTTCGGCGGGCGCCACCGAGCTGATGGTGGGCACGGGGTTCGCGCGATCCGTAATCGTGAAAGACATCGAGCCCGACGTGCCGCCGCCCGGCGGCGGATTGGTGATGCTCACGGACACGACGCCGGGCTGCATTTCCGAAGCGGCGATGTGAACGGTCATCGAAGTGGCGGTCACCGTCGACGGCGAATGCGCGCCCGCGCCGAAATTGATGATTGAGGTGCCGTTGAAATTATTGCCGCTCAGCGTGATATCCACGCCGTTCGGTCCGGCCTCGGCCCGCGTCGGCGAGATGCTTGTGAGCACCGGTTGGGCGTTCTGCGGCTGGATCTGATTGGACTGTGGATTGGATGGGGGCGGAGAGTCGCCGCCTCCGGGGCCCGGATTGCTCACGCCGATGTCGAAGTTCAGCGGAACGACTTGTCTGAAAGATCCGGGCTTCGCCTCGGCCGATTCGATCGTTCGACGCTCCAGCAGTTGCTGCAACAGATCGGCCGGTATCTCGGCACGCAATTCCGTGGACGAGACGAAAGTCGTGGCCAGAGCGCGCCCGTTCAGCGTGACCACCGATGTCGGCAGGAAACCCGTGCCATGGACCGTGATCGTGACCGCTCCTCCGCCGGCAGGGAACGTTTTCGGCTCGATATCGCTGACGCGCGGTTTGGGATTCGGCAGCCGGATCACCGTGATGTCGTTGCTGCTGTAATTCACGACCACCGCGCGCTGGATATCGGTGTCGACATCCACTCCATACGGTTCGGCGCCGACGGGGACTTCGGAAACCACTTCGCGCGTATCGAGGTTGATCACCGTCGCCGTCATGACTGCTCCGGCTGCGTTGCTGGTGCGGGTCCTCCCGCTGTTCGTCACAACGAGGCTGTTCGTGGCGAGATGAATGGCGACGCCGGTCGGCCCGGTCCCCACCTTCAGCGTCGATGTGACTTTGCGGGTCACGAGGTCAATGATCGAAATATCGTTGCTGTTCGCATTCGCGACCACGGCCGTTCGCGTGGCGTAGTTGATCGCGACCCCGCGCGGATACTGGCCGACCGGAATCGTGTCGATCGACTGGTTCGTGTTCAGGTCGAGCACCGACACGTTGTTGCTGACGCTGTTCGTCACCAGCGCCTGGTTGGTGACCGGATTGATCGCCACACCGTCCGGGCGCGTGCCGACCGTGATCTGGCCGACCACTTTCGCCGCCGTCACATCGATGATGGATACCGTGCCGCTCTGGCCATTGGCCACGACGGCCCGGTCGGTCACGGCGCTGTATGCGATACCGAGCGGGAAATTGCCGACGGGCACTTTCGCGGTCACCGTGTTCGTGGAGAGATCGATGATCCAGACGTCGTTGCTACCGACGTTCGCCACGAGCGCGCGGTTGCGAGTCGCGTCGATGGCGATGCCCTCCGCGGGACTGCGGCCGACTTTGATCTCGCCGATTTTCCGGAGGTCCTTCAGGTCGACGATGTGAATGTTGTCGTCCGTCTGATTGGTGATCAACGCAATCTTTCGAACCGGATGAATCGCAACGCCGGCCGGAAAACTTCCAACGGACAGCCGTCCTTCGATCAGCGGATTGCTGGGGATCTGATTGACCGTGAACTCGATCCTGTTGGACGTGCCGCCACCGGGCGGCGGCGTCAGTACGCTGACATTGAGAACCGCCGGGCGCGCCAGCAAGGCCGATGGCACGACGGCGCGAAGCTCGGTGGAGTTCACGTAAAGCGTCTGTAAAGCCTGACCGTTGATCTGAACGACCGATGCCGGATTGAAGCCCCCGCCGAGCACCGTCACGTTGAACGCCGCATTGCCGCCAAACGTCGAGGCCGGGGTGAGGAAGGAAATGCCCGGAACTTCCGCCGGAGAAATGCCGACCGCCTGAAAGTTCACGCCGTCCACGTTGGTTTTGCCGAGTGTGACCGTTCGCTCGGTCGGGAAGAACGTGGCGCCCTGCTTGTTGAGGGAAACCTTGTAGTCCCCGGCGGGAAGCTGCGTGAACGAATAATTGCCCGAGGCGTCGGTGACGCGGGTTGCATTCACGGGCCCGGACAGGGTCATGGTGATCTGCGAAACGCCGCCGGACTCCTGAGTGACGGCGCCGCTGATCGCCGCCGTCGTTTGAGCCGGCGGCGTGAATGCGGCGGACCCGGCCTGTTCCGGCAGATTCATCAGGGCGAAGCCGTTCGAGGGACCGAAAAGGCCGGCGCCGAAAACGGGCTGGCTCGATCGGAGGAACGCCCATCCACTCGACTGTTCCAGACTGGCCGGCACGAGTTCGCGAAAGAGTTTTCCAAGACGCTGGCCGGGAGCAATCGTGAAGATCCCTTTTCCGACCGTGGTTCCGTCCGAACGCAGCGTGAAAAATTCGATATCGGCTTTCTGGGTTCCGGCATTGACCAGCGTTGCTCCGCTGAAGAAACTGGCGCCTTCCGCCACCTGCGCGTACACACCGGTGCGCAGCGCGCGCGATACGTCGAGGCCGGGCACGAGCGAGAACGAGGGCGTCTGGACGTTCCCAAATCCGATACTCGCAACCAGGTACCCCAGGGTGCCTCGAACCTCGATCCAGCCCGTCGTCAAACGATCCGCGGGAAAGCCGAACAACTCTCCGACCGTGGTTTTCAAAGAGGCATTGCCGGAAAGAGACAGCCTCTTCGCGATGGACGTCCCATCATCTTTATATGCCGTAATCGTCAATTCCTGACCGATGCCGCTTCCGTTAACGACGCTGAGATAGGAAGTCCATTCCGTTCCCGCAACAAACTGAGGCACTCCGTACACCAGGGCTGCCGACGGCGCCTGCCCTGGAACGGCCATGGTTTCGCGTCGATTCGCCGTTTGCGGAATCTGGAAGTCCGCGACCACTTCATACCCGATGACCGGCCGGTCCGATCGAACACGGACATGCGAAGATCGTGAATAGTCCGCACTCCCGAAAATCGAGAGTAGTGTCTGGCGAAGCAGGGCGTGCCCATTGAGAGGAACTTCCCTGGACGCGATCACCGAGCCGTCCGTCGCATAGAGAGTGAGCGATACCGTGGCGATTTCGCTGTTGGCGTTGGCGAGAGTGATTTCTGTTTTGGCGGTGCCGTCTTCAACGGCGATCGGCAGCAGCGATTCCCCTCCCGGTTCGATGGCGGCGGACCCGTCGATATCGGTGCTGGCGCTGTTGGCATTCAGGAAGAATCCCACCAGTCCGGAAGCGGAGCTTGTGGCCTGAACCCACCCGTTAAACGGTTCGGTTGCGGAAAAGACTTCGGCAAAACTCCGGACGTGCTGGCCGCCCGCAGGAATCGTGACGGTGACGGGCGTTTTGAATGAGCTTCCGTCCGGCTGGAAAGCGGAAAAAGTGACCGGCACCTCGGCCGTTGTCGGATTCACGACGGACAAGCCGGTGAAGGACTGGGCGCTCGTGATGACCCTGGGAAAGTTCAGGACCGTCTGGGCACACAGCGGCGCCGCCGGCAAACTGATCAGGAGCACGAATCCAAATCTTCGAAGCAACCGCAATCCTTGGGGGGCCATCCCTGGCTGTTTTATGGACGCTTCACATCCACGCGGATGCAAAGTATATCGAGGACACGCCGGTTCCAAGAGTTTTCCCTGGGAGTCCTGGCGATTCCTAACCCTGCACCGAATGGCTGGTGAAACAGGTGCTTGGATCCAAAACGTTGGGCGATGCGATGCGGTCTGGTTTTTACATGAAGCCATGGAGCCGCAGGATAAAGACTTTTCCCCGCCTTGGCCAAGGCGGGGTGCCGCCGAGCGGCGGGGCGGTTCGTTCAACAAAACCAATTTATTGAAAGCACCACCCCGGCGCTTCGCGCCACCCCTCCTCGTCGAGGAGGGGAAAACGCTTTTCCCTGATTTCGCCTTATTGGGACAGTCTTGCCTCGACGAGGCCTCGTCGAGGAGGGGAAAACGCGTTTTCTCTATTTCGCTTCATTGGGACAGCAGTGCCTCAACGAAGAGACATCTGAGTTGTTTTCTCGTCCTGCGACTTTTTGTGCAAAGCCCTGCACCACGACCTGGCCGGTGGAAAGCGTGACCGTACCCGCCGGCACCGTACCACCCTCCGCATTCGTGACAAGCGAATCGGTGACTTTCAAAACGGAAGTTCCAACCGCCTTTGCCGTGAATCGGAGCCGGGCGACCACGCTGGTTCCGGCTGCGCCGGGCGACGTTTTGAAATCGTTGATCGTGACGGTCCCGGCATTGTTGTCGATGTTGACGGTGATCGGAGTTGCGTTAAACGGCGCATCGCCGCCGGTCACTCCCGCCGCGCTGAGTTGAACGAAGGCGGGGTTGAAGGTGAACGACACCTGATACGCGCCGACAGCGGCCGGACTGGTCACGCGGACATCCACGACGGCCGGAGTCACGGTGAGATTCGCGGGCGGCGGAACCGGAGGAGGCGGCGTCAACTGGCCAATGGCGCCGGCAAAAGAAAGGCCGCGGACGCGGCCGCCCAGCGTGACGGTCGAGCTTTGCGGAGTGAAGAACAGACCCGGTTGAGTTGGCGTGATGATGTACGAGCCCGCCGGCAGCCCCTTGACGACAAACCGGCCCTGGTAATCGGTCCTCGCGCGAATCGTCGTCGAACCGATCGCATCGACGGCAATATCGGAAACGCCGGAACCTGCCGGAACGCTGAGGCTGCCCGCGACCGTGTACAGATCCGTTCGCGGCGTGGCGGGGCGTTGGATCGACTCGGTCGATTGCGCGGGAATCTGCGACAGCAGCCCGAGATCCCATGTTCCATAGACCTGCAGAACATGAATGCCGGACGTCGACCGGATCCATACGGTTCCACTCGTCTCGCCCAGCGCTTCGATCATCATTTCCCGCAAGAGCAGCGCCTGCTTCTGCCTTGGCTGCAACCGGACAGAGTAATCGGTGAGCTGCACTCCATCCCGGCCGATAATCGAAACCGTAACGTCGGCAGCGACATCCGCCGGATTCAACAGCGCGAGACCGGTGAATAAATCCGTCGAACGAAAAACGGGGCCATTCTGTTCGGCCAGATGCGACTGCATCAGCTTCAGCGACGGCGTCTTCCGGGCCGGCAACGCCGTGATTCCCCCCGGTCCGATCGCCAGAAAAACCTGGAAACCTTCCAGCGAATCGGTCGGAATGCTCGCACGCACCCAGCCGGTTTGAAGCGCCGACGACGCCAGTCCGAAAATCGACTGCACCGTTCCCTGAAACAACTGACCGGGCGCCACGCTGATCGCACGCGACGATGCGCCGGACGATCCATTCTCGAGAAAGAACTCGAGATTGGCGCTGACCTGCTGGGTTCCGATGTTGTGCAGGAATATCGACGTCGCATAGCCGCCGCCGGTCGCGACATGCGGGAAGACCAGGGATCGCGCCGGCGCATCGACTCGGGCGTTGAGCAGGGCGAAGTCTTTGCCGTTCTCCCGGACCACTTCAGCGCCGATCATGGATCCCGACGACTGGACTCGAAGATAACCGTTGGCAATGCTGTCCACCTGAAGCAGAGTGGCGACGCTTCCGAACCACTGCCCGTTTCCGGCGATGCTGACGGAGCCGCTGCGAATCAACACGCCGTCCGCGTCATAAAGGGAAACCTGGGGATTGATCGTGACGGTGGTGACATTGGTGATGGTGATTTCCGTCGATGTGGTTGCGGTCTGAACAATCCACGGATAGGTAATCACGTTTCCGGCCTGCGCGAACTCGCCTCCGTCGGTCGTCGTCACAAAATCGCCGTTCAAATAGAACCCCGCGATGTCCGCAAGGTTCGAACTCAAGCGTACCCAGCCCCTCTTGTTCTGAGCTTCTGTGAACAACTCCGTCGACAGCCGCGCAATTTGACCGGCCGAACCCACGTTGACCGTCACCGGCGTTCCGACGATGGCGCCGGCGCTGTCGTAGTAGGTCATGGTGATCACCGCGGGATCGAGTGTCGGGTTCGACAATGCAATTCCTGTCGCGGTATCGGCGGTGGCCAGCACCCTCGGAAAGTAGAACACCGATTGGCCGTACACCGGGATCGCGGTAACGATGACAATAAGCAGAAGGAGAGTCCGTTGCATCATGAGCCTTTATGGAGAGCGGAAAGCCGTTCCCGAACCTGCGAAAGGTACGGTGAATTCGACCGGCCGAACTGCGAGACAAATGTCTCCAGCACCTGCCGGGCGGCCGGAAGATCTCCCTTTGACTGATAAGCCAGCGAGAGATTGAGAACGGCCGGACCATTGTCGGGTTGCTGTGCAAGCGTGGTTCGGAATTCTTCCACCGCCTGGTCCGTCATTTCCTTGTTCATGTAAATCACGCCCAGATCGTGATGGGCGAAAGGAAACTCCGGCCGGACCTGGATCGCCCGCTTCAGGAAATCGATCGCCTGATTGGTATTGTTTCCGGATGAATAAAGACCGGCAAGACTTCGATAGGCGTCGGCGGCGAGCGGCCCCGTGGTCAGTTTGCCGAACGTCTGTTCCGCCGCGTTCGGATCCCCCGCGCGCACATACGCGGATCCGAGGCTCAGTTGGAAGGACGGCAGATCTGGCCGCAGGTATGCGGCGCGTTCGTAGGCGGCGATGGCTAGCTTGAATTCTCCCTTTTGGGTCAGAGCTTCAGCGCGATTGAAGTGAGCCGCAAAGGAGTTCGGATTGATGGCGACCGCACGATCGGCCGCGGTGACGGCCTTATCCGGATCTTTCTTTCTGATATAGAGGACCGAGAGATTGATCAGGCCCTCCGTGTACTCGGGAGCAATCTGCGTGAGGCGGACCAGCGTTTTCTCTCCCTCGTCCAACTGCCCCGTATCGATCTGCATCGCCGCCATGTTCGAGTAAGCCGCGTGGATGTCCGGCTTCAACTGCAAGGCGCGCTGGTACTCCCGAATCGCATCGTTCGGCCTGTGGGCATTTTGATAAGCAGCGCCCAGGTTGAAACGCGTTCGAGTCTTGTTCGGCGATTTCCGGGCGGCGTCCTCCCAAAGCGTGACGTTGTTGGCGAAGACGGTGTTCCGCTGAATCGTCATCGCAGCGAAAACAATAACCACCACCACCGGCGCGGCCATCCGCGCCCCGGAAAACGTTTCGGCAATCCATCGGAACAACGCGGCCGCCAGCAGTGCGATGCCAAGACCGGGAATGTACGCGCGATGTTCCAGCACAACGTCGGCCAGCGGAACGAAGGCATAGGCGGTCAGCGGTGACAACAGAATGGCGGCGAGCCCTGCGGTCAGGAGCCTGTTCCGGGTTCCCTGTCTTACCAGCAGCCACGCCAGACCGGCGAGCAACAATACGGAAACCGGAAACTCAGGGCTGTACCAGTGGGTGACCGGAAGAATGTGGGGATCCGCGCTGAGATTCGCCGGGAAGAGAAAGCGCGGAAAATAGTAGCCCACGATCGAGGTAATGTAAGTCCGGAAATACGTCGCAGGCTGAAGCACAGGGTCGAAGCCGGCGGTCACCAGAATCTTGTTGCCCATCACTGTCGCGAACAGTTCCTGCAACCGGGCCCACATCGTCGCAACCATCACCAGCGGCAGAATCGCGAGCGCGACCACGTACCGCAGGTCTTTCTTGTCGCTTCGGAGCCAAAGCAAAGCGGCAAGCAGGCCGGGGAGCGCAAGCGATTCCTGTTTCGCCTGCCACGCAAAGATCCCTGAAAAGATGGTCAACACGATGTAGACCGCGCGGGTGCTCGGCAACTCCTCGTCGTTGAGAGCTTTTGCGAAGAACAGGACCGCCAGAAAATAAAAAATCCCGCACAATACCGACGACCTTCCGGCAATGTAGCTGACGGCGCTCGACATCAGCGTGTGGACGCTGAACACGGCCGCTCCGGCAAAGGCCACAAAGCGTCCCTCATGCCCGCGTCCGGCAAGTTCCTGGATGATGCAATAAACAAGAAGGACGTTGATGAGATGCAGCGCGATATTGACCACGTGGTACCCGTGCGCGTTGAGCCCGCCGAGGTAGTAGTTCAGTCCGTAGGTGAAGAAAAGAAGTTGCCGCCAACCGATCCCGAAACTTAACACATCCGAAAACGAATGGATGTTCAGGAGCGCGGGATTCTGCATGACGATCTGCTCGTCGTCGAAAACGAACCCGCCGTCGAGACTGTTCCAATAAACGACGAGCGTCAGAATGGCCAGGGCTGCGAAGTGGAATCTCATCGAAACGCCCGGCCGGGGGGCCGCCGCCGGCTGCGTGCTTTTCTTACCTTTCACGGGCATCACAATAGCACGGGAGCCGGCGGCCTGGATTATGGGACCAGTTTCGAAACGGAGTGGTTGCTGGCGTTGGTGACATACAGGGCCAGGCCGTCACTCCAGATCCCGAACGGAGCGTTGAGCACGACGCCTGAAATATTCAGCGTGGATACCTCATTCGTATCGAGACGGATCCGGCGGATCTTGTTGTTGCCCTGATCCACCACGTAGAGATAGGTCTGTCCGTCCGACCACAAACCTCGCGGTCCGCTGAAGGAAGCGGATCCCCCGGGTCCGTCCGCAGAGCCCACGGACCCGTTTCCGGCGACGGTGGTCACGATACCCGTCGCAATCTCGACCTTGCGGATGAGGTTGTTGTCCGTGTCTGCAACCCAGAGGAATTTCCCGTCACCCCAGATGCCGCGAGGATTCTTGAACGTTGCCGCGGTGCCGGTTCCATTGGCGGACCCGAACACTCCGGCCGAGCCCGCGACCGTCGACACGGTCTTACCCGCGAGATCGACCTGGCGGATCAAGTGGCTGGAGGTGTCCGCGATAAAGAGGCGTGGACCATCGCCCCAGATTGCGTGCGGGCTTGCAAAAGTAGCTGAAGTGCCGGTCCCGTTGGCGGACCCGGAGATGCCGGCAGATCCGGCGAACACAGTGGAGGTGGTACCGGCGACGTCAAATTCCACGACGGTGTTGTTGCCGGCATGTGCAAGGTATCCCTTGTATTGATTGACCCACACCCCGCGCAGCGGCGACGGCGTCAGGCCAGTGGCCAGGGTGGTGACTTGCGTGGAAGAGATCACGTATTTGCGGATCGCATTGTTGGCGCTTTCGGCAATGTAGATGTTCGGTCCGTCACCCCAGATCCCGGTAGGAGCGTTCAACAGCGCCGAAGGCCCCACAACATTTGTCGTATTGCCGGATACCGCAGGTGTGCCGATGATCGTCGAGGCCGTAAAGTTGTTCGTCGCCGTAACGGGGTCGGCGTTCACGGTGAAGTTGATTGTCGCACTCGATCCCGCAGCCGTCGTGACGTAGACGCCGCGCGTTCCGAGGGCGCCACCCAGTGTCCAGTTCGCTTCCAGCGTCGTGGCATTGAGCACGTTGATCGAGTTGATGATCACTCCCGTTCCGGTAAACGCCAGAGCGGTGGCGCCGACAACGAAGTTCGTGCCGGTGCATGTCGCCGGCCCGGTCGACCCGTGGGTACCTGAAGACGGATTGCAAGAAACGAGGGTCGGCAGGCTCGCGCCACCCCCTCCGGCTCCCGGTTTGACCGTGAACAGAACTGTCGTCGGGATGGAGATGCCGCCCTTGAGCAGAACGAGGTTTCGAACGCCGGGTGCCGCGTTCGCGTCGATGGTGAGCGTAGCGGTCGGTCCGTCGGCTCCGCTCGCGATATTCGACACCTGAATACCGGCATCGTCCACGCCATTCCGTTGGAACTTGAATCCGGTGACGCTCGGGAAATCATCTCCCATGAAAATGTTCACCGCCGTGCCGGCGGCGGCCGAGCTCGGATAGAGGAAGGTGGGCTTCACTCCTTCCGAAGTGAGTGACAACTTCAGCGATGTCGGAACCCTCACCGTTCCCTGAGCGATAAGCACCAGTTGACGCGGACCGAGCATCGCGTTGCCCTGAACGCTCAGCGTTCCGCTAAGCATGTTTCCGGTTCCGGAGAATGAATTGATCGTGATTCCCGGCTCCACGGAACCGGTAAGCAGGTTCACGAACTCGATGCCGGTTATCGGATTCAAATTACTTCCCATCACGTTAAACGGCGTGGCCGTCGAACCGGTGGCGATCTTTGAAGGATCGGACATCGATACCGTAATATCGCCGGGCGTGAGAACGGTGAAGACTGCCGCCGTTTCGATGGGGCCTGCGGCCGTGATGAAGATGATCGAGTGCGCCCCAACCTGAGCCGTATTGGTCACCTGCAACGTTGCCGTAATGGTGTTCGCATTTTTCGTGAACGCGGTCAGGATGATCCCCGGATCGTGATCGACCAGGGCATCCGAAACGACCAGCATCTGAGACACGGTGTCCAGGGAAGCGCCCGTGATCGAGAGATTCACCGTTTCACCCATCCTCGCGCGATCCGGGCTGATCGTGAACACCCCGGCGGCGCCCGAGTTGTAAACCTGGAACTCGACGGACGATGTTTGGTCGTTGCTGTCGACCGCGCCGACAATGCCGTATTCCCCGGCTCCAACGGTGACGGCGATGTTGAGACTGGCGGTGATCTGGGTCCCGTTGTTGCCGACGACAACATTCGAAACCGTGAATCCTGCCGCGGGCCCTGAGTTTCCATAGAACTTCAGGTTGTTGATTCCCGTCAGATTTGACCCCTTCAGAGTGAGCGCAATCCCATTCGTGGCTTTGGTGCCGCCGAGCGGAGACACCTCCGTGAGGAACTTCGTTGGGACTCCTCCGAAGCCGCCACTCGAGTTGATCGTCACGGTCAGGGTGGTGGGAATCACGACGTTACCGGGCAGTACCAACGAGACCAGGCGCATGCCGGTGGGCGCATTCGCCGCAACGGAGGCGGGCGTCGAGATCTGTGACGTGCCTGTCAGCGTGAAGGCGCCCAGCGTGA
>JAHFTY010000167.1 GCA_023265365.1 Acidobacteriota bacterium | reverse complement strand
TTTTTCAACCGTTGAGTTTCCGAATCGGCGCGGAAATCTCATTGATCGCGTTGGTCGCCACAGCGGTCCTGGCAACACGTCGCAGTCGACAATAGTTCACGCAAGACGGAAAGATCAGAGCAGGGCGTTCAGCCTCGAATATCCCGTGCGGCTCACCGGTAATCGCGTTCCGTCGCGAAGGATCGCGGCGTGGCTGTCCTTGGCGTAGAGTTCGAGTTTCGACAGTCGCTCCACGTTGAGAATGTAGGACCGGTGGATGCGCACGAAGCGCGAAGGATCGAGCGCGGCTTCCGCATCGGCGAGTGTTTGCTGCTTCAGAAACTGTTTGCCTTCCGTCCGATAGGCCACGTAGTCGTCCTGCGCCTCGATGTAGTCGATCTTTCCGACCGGGATGACATGGACCTGCGAGCCGTCGCGGATCAGAATACGCTCCACTTTCGTACCGGCTGGGCGCGCATCCCTCGTGAGTTCCGCGATCGGCACTTTCGAGCGAACATGGCCCAGCGCCTCGGCCAGTCGTTCGGGACTGAACGGCTTCAAGAGGTAGTCGACGGCGTGGACTTCGAATGCGCGGACGGCGTACTTGTCGAATGCCGTGATGAAAATCACATCGACATCCTGGCCGATCAGTTCGAGGACCTCGAACCCGTCGAGGCGCGGCATCTGGATGTCGAGGAAGATCAGGTCCGGTTTCAGATCCGCGACCGCTTTCACCGCCTCGAAACCGTTCGTGCATTCGGCAACGATTTCCACATCCGGATGCTCCTGCAAAAACTCCCGCAGCAGCGAGCGGGCAAGGGCTTCATCGTCCACGATCACGACTCGAAGATCGCTCATCGATGCACTCCGTTTCGTACACAAGGCAACTGAAGCGTGACGCGAAACATGCCGCCGCTTTGGCTGATCTGCACCTGGGCATTGTCCGCAAACATGTTTTTCAAACGTTCGCGCACATTTCGCAGACCGAGGCCCGTCCCGCGCTTGCCGGCGAGTTCCGTGTCGTACGGGTTTTTCAGGACGATTTCGAGCAGTTCGCCCGACAGCCGGCCTTCGATCGACACGGTGCCCCCGTCGATCAACGGCGCGACCCCATGCGTAATGGCGTTCTCGACCAGCGGCTGAATCAACAGGGGAGGCACCTTGCAATCGCGGCACGATGGGTCAATACGGTATTCCACGGACAGACGCTCGCCGAACCGCACCTTTTCGATATTCAGAAAATTCTCGGTAAGCGCGATCTCTTCGGAAAACGAGATCTGGTCCCGGCTCCCAACCGAAAGCGAGGTTCGCATGAAATCCGCGAGCAGCAGACACATGCGCCGGGCCGAAGAGGGATCGGGCACCGTCAGCGCACTGATCGAATTCAGGCTGTTGAACAGGAAGTGGGGATCGATCTGCGCTCTCAATGCCCGAAGTTCCGCTTCGCGCGCAAAGACCTGGAGTTCCAAAGCATGCTTCTCGGCAGCGCGCGATTCTTCCAGCATTAACAGAAGGTAATGGACGGCGATGGCGAGCAGGAACAACAGGACGCCCGACAGAAACAGAACGGCGATCTGGCTGGTGTAGCGGCCAGTCAGCCCTGCAAACATGGGGATCAGCTCGAGCGTCGCCGTCCAGCTCCGCCCCAACAGAACCCAGACCACGCTGACGACGAGCGTTACCGTCGAGAGCGTCCCGACGAGTGTCATCAGACTGCCGGCGCTGAAAGGAGAGGTCCGGCAGATGTACCAGGCGGCAAGGCACATGAAGGCGTACAGGAGACACATCGGAACCGCGATCACGAGTCCGTCGAGCAACGAAAGATCCGTTCCGCGCGCGAGGATGGCGGTGAGAAGGGCGGCTATCGGGAGCCACGCCGCCAGATAAAGCGACAAACGATCACGGTGGGAAAGTATCGGATGCACGGCGTTAGTTCTTCACCTCGATGCCGCCCATCAGCAGCAACCCACGAATCACCAGCTTCTTTGCCGCTTCCGGAGCCGGACGCGAGGAATCTTCGAGGCCGGCCATGACCGGCGTGATTCTGCTGTCCAGCACCCATCCGTGCGGAATGAAGATCTCGACTCCTCCCGCCCATACGAAAACTTCAATGACGGCCTGATCTCCGGCGATCGCGGCGTCGCGAAAGTCCAGTTTCACGCCACCCATCATCGCCGTCACCTCACCGCCTTCGAAGCTCTGCGACGATAGCTTTCGTTCAACCGCTCCCATGAAGGCCATCGCGTTGATGCGGTTTGCCGTTTCGGACGGCGCGGTCATGCTGTAGCGGCTCCGCACCACCAGGTAGAGGCCAAACGACATCAGCATCACCGGCCAGAACAGCGCCCATACATTGAACGGCAGGAAGCCAAGACGCGATATCAGGAACATCAAGCCGACAAAAATCCAGATTCCGCCGCCGATCCGGGACTCGTTGGAATCCGCGCGCCGGAGGCGCGAGGCGCCGATCCAGATCAGGATCAACGGCCAGCCGGTCGAGACAACCCTGCCGGTATTCGCGATTCCGAGCGTATCGAGGAGAAACAGGAAACCGATCAGGATCAGTATTCCCCCGACCATCAGGTGGCCCGACGGATGCATCCGGTGCTGACGTTCAACTCTCATTACCCCTCCGCATTAGTCTGGCGATACCGATCCAGATCAGGATCAGCGGCCAGAACATCCGGGCACTCGCGTGAAAACTGAAAACGTCCAGGCGGTCGAGCAACAGCAGTCCGCCGATCACCATCAGGATCAGGCCGGCCGTCAGTTGCCAGCGACGATCATGTTCGAAGGTTCTCATGTGTCCTCTCATGAGGGTCACTGTACAGGGCCCGGAACGGGCGGGCGACGGCTTTTCGGCGAGTGGCGGCGCCCTGCCGGTAAACACGCTTCTGACAGTCCCTGGAACTTCGGCGGCTTTCCTGTTGCGGCGATTGCGGATGGCCGGGAGCGGAAACGAGTACACTGGACCGGCATGGGTTTGATGGAGTTCCTACGCGAGTTTGCGACGAATCCGTCGGCGATCGGCGCAATCGCCCCAAGTTCCGAGTCGCTCGGAGCAGAGATTGTCCGCGGTATCGATATCGAGAAGGCGGAAGCTGTGCTGGAGTATGGTCCGGGAACCGGAGCGCTGACGTCGCATCTTGTCCGGGCGGTCCAGCCATCATGCCAATTCCTCGCGATCGAACGGAATCCCCGATTCGCGGAGAACCTTCGGGAGGTTTTTCCGAACATCACGATTCACCAAGGAAGTGTCGCCGATGTCCGCGCCATCTGCGACGAGCACGGCATCCGAATGGTGGATTGCATCGTGAGCGGATTGCCGTGGGCCGCCTTTTCTCCGGAAATGCAGAGGACTTTTCTGGACGCCATGATGACGGTGCTCAAGCCCGGCGGCCGCCTCGCGACGTTCGCCTATTTGCAGGGCCTGCTCGTTCCTGCGGGTCAGCGTTTCGCAAGTCTGTTGCCCGAGTATTTTTCGGAGGTGAAACGCAGCCCGACGGTCTGGCGCAACCTTCCACCGGCCTTCGTGTACCGATGCCGCCGGTAGACGTCCGAAAGATCGGCGTCTGAAGCGAACGAATCCCATTGAAGCCCTGGGACTTTGCAAATAAACTCCCTGCAAAATTCTCAGCCCGGGAGCTATCCCATGAAAGCAGCTTTCGCGAGTTCCGTTGTATTGGCAGGCCTCCTCGCTTTAGGAAGCCAGGCACAAGTCCCCGCACCGGCCCGCGTCGCCCAGACGCCGGCGGCCGCGGTATTTGACGGGAACGCGGTCATCAAGACTTATTGCAGCGGATGCCATAACGATGGCCTGAAGTCCGGCAACCTGTCGCTGGCGAAGTTCGACGCGTCCTCAGCGCACAAAGACGCGGAGATCGCGGAGAAAATGATTCGCAAGCTGCGTGCCGGGATGATGCCGCCTCCCGGCTCACGACGGCCCGAAGGCGACACGATGACGACCCTGGTTGAAAAGCTCGAGAAGTCTGTGGACTCGGCGGCGGCGTTAAAACCGAATCCGGGCGGCCGGTCGTTCCAGCGTCTGAATCGGCCGGAGTACAAACTTGCGGTAAAAGATCTGCTTGGCATTGAAGTCGATCCAGGGCACTGGTTGCCGCTCGATCAGATGAGCAACAACTTCGACAACATGGCCGACGCGCAAACACTGTCCCCCACGCTGCTCGAAGCGTACCTGAACGCCGCAACCGCCATCAGCCGCATGGCGATCGGCGACAGGAATGCGCCGGCCGTCGATGAAACGTACACCAACTCGCAGTACGTTTCGCAGCATCCATGGGATCACATCGAGGGAGCGCCCTATGGCACCCGGGGCGGAATGGTCGTGGATCATGTGTTCCCGGCCGACGGCGAATACGTCTTCGGCCTGACTTTCCATGGCGGCTTCGGCGTCGGCGCGGGTGAGAACGCCGCGCTCGAAGATATCGACATTTCGATCGACGGCGACCGCGTCGCCCTCGTCCACTTCGATGCAACGGGAACGACCGGCGGATTCAGCGGCGGCGCCAGTCCGACCAAGACCGAGCCCATCCAAATCAAAGCCGGCCAGCACACCGTGGCTGCCGCTTTCGTCAAACGCCACGACGGGCCGTATGAAGACCTGATTCGCCCGCATGACTGGTCCTTCGCGAGCGGAGGCTCCGGCGGCGCAGGCGTCACCAATCTTCCTCACCTTCGCGACCTGATTATCGGCGGTCCTTCCAATGCCACCGGCCTTTCGGATACGGTCAGCCGCAGGAAGATCTTCAGCTGCCGGCCGACGCTGCCGAGCGAAGAGCGTCCCTGCGCCCGCGAGATCATCACGCGTCTGGCTTCCGAAGCGTACCGGCGGCCCGCAACCGGTGCGGACCTCGACAATCTGATGGGCTTTTTCGATGCGGGCACGCGGAAGGGCGGATTCGAAGTCGGTATCCGAAACTCCCTCGAAGCCATTCTGGCCAGCCCGTTTTTCGTGCTCCGGCTCGAGAAAGAACCGCCCAACGTCAAGCCCGGACAGCTCTATCGCATCAGCGACCTCGATCTGGCGTCCCGGCTTTCCTTCCTGCTTTGGGGAACGCCGCCCGACGATCAGCTTCAATCCGTCGCCGGCCAGAACCGGCTGTCCGCTCCGGGCGAACTGGAAAAGCAGACCAGGCGCATGCTCGCCGATCCACGCGCAGAAGCGCTGTCCAGACGCTTCGCTTACCAATGGTTCCGGCTCCAGGATCTCTACAAGGTCCATCCCGATCCCGGATACTTCCCGAACTTCGATGAAAACCTCGCCAAAGACATGGAGCGGGAAACCGAACAGTTTTTCTTCAACCTCGTTCGCGAGAACCGCAGCCTGCTTGAACTCTTCAACGCCGACTATACGTTCGTCAACGAGCGGCTCGCTCACCACTACGGCGTCCCGGACGTCGCCGGCGAACAGTTCCGGCGCGTGCAGTATCCCGATGCGCGGCGTCGCGGCATCCTCGGCCAGGGAAGCGTGCTGGTCCTGACGTCGCTCGGAAATCGCACCTCGCCCGTCCTGCGTGGAAAGTGGGTGATGGAAGTCCTGATGGGCACGCCTCCGCCGCCACCGCCGCCGAATGTGCCGGACCTGGCGGCAACCGGCGAGGCGCAAAACGGAAAGATGCTGACGACCCGCCGGAGGATGGAAATCCACCGCGCCAATCCCACATGCAACGCATGCCACCGTTTCATGGATCCGATCGGACTGGCTCTCGACAACTTCGACGTCACCGCCAGGTGGCGCACCCGCGAAAACGGAACCGCTCTGGACACGCAAGGCACGTTCTACGACGGGACGCCCGTCTCGAATCTGAGCGAATTGGCCGCGGCGTTACAGAAGCGTCCGATTCCCCTGGTTCGCAACTTCACCGAAAACCTGATGGCCTTCGCCCTCGGACGGCGTGTGGAATATTTCGATCAGCCGGCAATCCGGAAGATCACCAATCAGGCGAAGGCCGACGACTACAAAATGACATCGTTCATTCTCGGCGTCGTCAAAAGCGACGCGTTCCAGATGAAGCGGGCCGAACCCGCACCGACAGACAACAAGGCGGCACGCTGAACCATCCGATTACCGGTTCATCATGCTTGGTGTAAGCCTCCGCCTTCGCGTGCTTGTTGTCTGTCACTGTTTCCGCCAGAGCAATGAGGTGATTCGGGTTATTTCGGCACGCAAGGCTGACCGCGATGAGCGGAGCCAGTACGACGACCGGAGGGCTCGATGAAAAAGCATTACGATTTCTCAAACGCCGTGCGGAACCCGTACGCGAAGCGCTTAAAAAAGCAATTGACGATCCGTTTGGACGAGGAGACGTTGGCCTACTTCCAGGATCTCGCGCGTGAACTGTCGCTTCCTTATCAAACCCTGATGAACATGTACTTGAGGGAATGTGCGGCCGAGCGGCGCCGCCCCCACTGGGCCAGCCCGCAACTACCGAAACGGGCTAACACGTATGAGGACTCCCCAAGTCAAGAAACAAAAACCTCCTCAGCGCTGAAGAATCGGACACCACGGCAATCAGCGAACAAGAAACAGCGCCATCGGTAACGCGTCCCCGCCTTTGGTTTCGCTTCCGGGATGGCAGAACATGTTCTGCGATTTTTTGTGCAACGCCGTCTAAACGCGGAGGAGGTATCCGAATGCGTTTTCCAACCGCGCTGGTGCTCACGCTGACACTGGCTGCCAATGCCCTCGGGCAGGCCGGCCGCTCGTCCTCGTCGGCCTCGTCGAATGCCCCGGTCCCCTGCTCGGCTGACGCCAGGTGGACCAACACGACGGGCAGCTCGAGTTACTCCAGGCAAACCGCTGTGCCGGTGTCATTGAATCTTCTGGCGCATGTCAGTAAGGGAAGCGGTTGCAGCGGTCCGGACATCGCCGTCACCGCGACGTTCCTCGGCGAGAATCAGGATTACATCTGCAGCGGAACCGTTTTGCAGGCCCTCCAGATGACGTCGGATATCCAGAACTTCAACATCGAAATACGGCCGTTTTCGCAGCTGGACTTCGTGCGATGGCGCAACATGCCGGGCGGACGAGGCATTCAACAGGGCAAGCGCCTCGCCTGTCTGAACCTGGATGGAACTGCGGACGTTGGCGACCTGGATCGCCAGAAGGCGGGCTGGGTCCGGCTCTCCGTCGCCGTTCAACCCTCCGGCGGCGGACTCGCCATCACCGAAGCAATGATTCGCATCGCCCCATAAGGCGCCCGGCGCCGGATACTCGCTATGGCTTGACCGCCCAGGGTCCGACTTCCGGCTTCGCCTGCGTATGAGTCAGCGGGCCCAGTTCGGCGGCCACTCCCCGCGCAATGGCGGCGGTTTCGCTGCCGGCCTGGAAGCAGGTGAAGTCCGGACGATCCCGCCAGGCGAGCGGACCGCACAGCCGAACCCCCGCCTTGATCGCCGCATCATGAACGATGTTGATGGCCCGCTCGTAGTCGGGGGTGCCTTGCCGGTAACCGGAGAAGTTACCCAGATCGCCGCTCGCGGCAAACACGGCGGTCACGCCGGGAACCCGGGCAATGTCATCGACATTCTTCAGTCCTTCGAGTGTCTCGATCATCAGAACCAGAACGATGTTGTCGTTGATCGTGTTGCGATATCCCCCGGGTACGTTGCCGTACATCGACGCATCGAAGGCCTGACCGCCACCGTTGCTGCGGCGGCCGAGAGGCGGGAAATAGGTCCAGTTGCGCGCCTCGATCGCCTCGGCAACGGTGTCGACGGTGGGAACCACCACCACCAGGGCGCCGGCATCCAGCGCATGCTGGATTTCGCGCTCGTCCGTGTAGGCAACACGCACGCCCGGCACGGCCTTCGCGTTCGGGCAGGTGCGCCACATGCGCGCGACCGCCCCCCAGTCGTGCTGGTCGTGCTGCATTTCGGTCCAGATGAAGTCGTATCCGGCATTGGCCATGGCGCAATAGGTGGCTGGATCCGTCGCGCTGAAGAGCGTTCCGCCGGTGACCTTGCCGCCCTGCCTCATTTTCAGTTTAACGGGATTCCAGATCCTGGAACCGGCGGGCGCGTCGAAAGCCGGCCCGTACTTCCATGTGGAAGGATTGAACGGACCCTGGTTGACCGCTCCCGCAGGCGCGGCCATTCGCGCATTGCTGTCCTTGCCGGCGGTTGCCGCCAACGGAAACGTGGTGGCGCCCGGTGCGGCGTTATTGGCGTAGGGATCCGCAGTGGTTTGGGGTTGCCGCGGCGGGGTCTGCGCCTGGTATCCAAACATGGCGGCGCCCAACGCCGCACAAATCACCGCCGACAAAAGCAGATGCCTCATCTTTTTCCTCCGAAGCCGATGGATTGTGACCGGGAGAATATGCGGCGCCGCGACCGGAATCAACTAATGATGATCGTGCGCTCCGCCTCCGCCACCGGCCTCGGGCTCGAGCGGACGGGTCTGGTCCGGGTTGGGTTTGATAAAAGCCCCGATGATGGCGGCGACGACCAGGACACCCAATGAAAACAGCGCAACTCGCATTGAAATCTCTCCGTATTCGAATGTTTGTCCGGACTCACGCGGATCACTTTACCTGAATCCAATAATTTTTGAAGGATTTCAATGGTTTACAGTCGAAACTGATGGCCAATTCTTGTATAAGAGGAAAGCCCAAAATATTAAAAGTAATGATGGAGTCCCAAGAATGTCCAGACGACGTTTAGAAATCATAGGTTTGACCGCGATTTCACTGCTGCTTGCAGGTACCGGCCTCGCGAAAAAACAAGTCCCGGCAGCCAAATTCCAAACCGCCCCACGAACCGTGCCGGCGGCCGCAGTCGCGAAACCGGTTCCGGCCGGAATGTCGATGGAGTCGCAGCAGGCGATGGTGAAGCAGTACTGTTCGGGGTGTCACAACGACAAGGTGAAATCCGGCGGCATGACCCTGACGGATTTGGAACTCGCCCACGTCGGGAAAAATCCGGAGTTGGCCGAGAAAGTCGTCCGGAAACTGCGGGTCGGGTTGATGCCTCCCGCCGGCAGCTCGAAACCGCCCGCCGATACCGTGAAGGCGTTTGTCTCCACGCTTGAAAACACGCTCGATACGTATGCCGCGCTGAATCCGAATCCCGGCAAGCGCGGATTCCAGCGCCTGACACGGACGGAGTACGCGCGTTCGATTCAGGAACTTTTCGGTATCGAAGAGGACGTCACGGCCCTGCTGCCTCCGGATTCTCTGAGCAATGACGGCTTTGACAATCTCGCGGACGCCCAGGGCTTTTCCGCAACGCTCACCGAAGGGTACATGCGTGCCGCGTCCAGGGTGACGCGTGACGCTCTCGGCGATCCGAAAGCGCCTCCATCCTCCGAGATTTTCCGGCTTCCGCGTTCCGCCGGGCAGATGGACCACGTGGACGGCGCACCGCTGGGCACGCGGGGCGGCATTTCGATCGTCTACAATTTTCCGGCAGACGGCGAATACAGTTTCCGCACGCTGCTTCACGCGAATTCCGTGGGCTCGCTGCTGGGCGCCAACATCGCCGGCGAACAACTCGATGTCTCGGTGGACGGCGCGCGGATCGCGCTATTTGAAATCAACCAGCGGATGAGCGAAACGCAGCCGACCGGCCTGAACCTCACCACGGGCAAAGTCTTCATGAAGGCCGGGGCGCATCGGGTGTCTGCCGCCTTCGTCGACAAGCACTCCGGACTTCTCGACGATCACATTGCGCCGATCGAAAACGTCCTGGCCAGCATCGACGCCGGCGACACGGGAATGGTCACGGTCATGCCGCACCTGCGCGAATTCGAGATCGCGGGTCCCTTCACTGTATCCGGCGTGTCCGACTTCGAGAGCCGCAGAAAGGTTTATTCCTGCAGGCCGTTGAGCGCCGCCGAAGAGGTGCCGTGCGCCACAAGAATCATCAAGGACCTCGCCGCCCGCGCCTATCGGCGGCCGGCAACACCGGAAGATCTCGAAGGTTTGTTGACGTTTTATGACCGCGGCCGCAAAGCCGGCGACTTTGAATCCGGCGTCCGGATGGCGACTCAGGCCATCCTGACCAGCCCGAAATTCATGTTCCGGTTCGAGCAGGTTCCCGCTGCGGCGAAACCCGGGCAGGTCTACAGGATCAGCGATATCGACCTGGCCTCCCGCCTGTCGTACTTCATGTGGAACACGATTCCCGATGCGGAACTGCTCGCTGTCGCTTCCCAGGGCCGTTTGAAAGATCCGCCGGTTCTGGAAAAACAGGTCCGGCGCATGCTCAAGGATCCCAAAGCCGATTCCCTCTCGAAAAAATTCGCGGGACAGTGGCTTCATCTGCCGGACCTTGACGCCATCAATCCGAACTCTTCGTATTACCCCGAATACGACCAGACGCTGGCCGAAGCCATGAAGCGCGAAACCGAACTGTTTTTCGACAGCGTCGTTCGCGAAGACCGGAATGTGATCGATCTGCTGACCGCCAACCACACGTTCATCAATGAACGCCTGGCCCGGCACTACGGCGTCCCCAACATCCTCGGCAGCGAGTTCCGCCGCATCGAACTCGCCGACGACAATCGCCGCGGCCTGCTCGGCAAAGGGGCGATCCTGACGTTGACCTCGGTTGCGGATCGAACCTCGCCGGTCTATCGCGGCAAGTGGGTGATGGTCGTTTTATTCGGCACTCCTCCTCCTCCGCCTCATCCCGCTGTCCCGAAACTCGAGGAGACGGCGGCGACGGCCAGTGGAAAGTCGCTGACCGTTCGCGAACGGATGGAGATGCACCGCGCCAACCCGGCGTGCATGTCGTGTCACAAGATGATCGATCCGATCGGGCTCGCCCTTGAGAATTTCGACGT
>JAHFTY010000316.1 GCA_023265365.1 Acidobacteriota bacterium | reverse complement strand
ATGCGCTGTATCCTGCGCGGAATGTCGCGGCAGGCACGCGGCTGAGCACCGTCGATATATTGATCAGGTGTCCCGCGCCTCGTTTTTTGAAATACGGAATGATCGCCTGCATTCCATAGAGCGCGGACTTCACGTTGATCAGGAACATTTCGTTGAGATCGGCGTCGGTGAGTTCCAGTACATTACGCGTAATGCCGCGGCCCGCGTTGTTCACCCAAACGTCGATGCGCCCAAAAGCCTTGATCGCTTCGTCGCGAAGACGATCCACGTCCGCCTTGCGCGTCACATCCGCGGGTATGCCGACCGTTCCGTGTGCGCACTCTTTGACGACCGCTTCCAGTTGGTCAGCGCCGCGGGCCGCGAGCACAAGGGAATGGTCTTCGGCGGCTAGTTTTCTCGCCAGCGCGGCGCCAATCCCGGAGCTGCCGCCGGTAATCACAATCACTTTGCTACTCACGGCCCCTCCTCTGGTCTTTTTCGTAACGTTCTCTGGTTTCCGCGTTCGGTGGATACAGACCGGGCAGCGGTTCGCCCTTCTCGATTTCGCCCATGATCCAGTTCTCAAGGCGTTCCTGCTCGGGTCCAGCCGAGACGACTTCGTCCACAAGCGCCTGAGGGATAACCACTGCCCCATCGGCATCCGCAACGATCACGTCGTCTGGAAACACGGCAACGCCGCCGCATCCGATGGGCTCCTGCCAGTTCACGAAAGTCAGTGCGGCGATGGAAGGCGACGACGCATTTCCCTGGCACCACACCGGAAGGCCTGTTCCGAGGACGCCCGGCAGATCGCGCACGAAGCCATCCGTCACCAGTCCGGCCCCGCCTCGTTTCACAATACGCGCACAGAGCAGGTCGCCAAAGACGCCGGCATGCGTGATCCCCATCGCGTCCACAACGGCGATAGATCCCGCAGGCATGGCCTCCACGGCGGCGCGCGTCGAGCGCGGAGCGGCCCAGGACTCAAGCGTCGCAAGGTCCTCCCGGCCAGGGACAAACCGGAGAGTAAATGCCGGACCCACCATGCGCGGTTGATCGGGCCGCACCGCGCGCGTTCCCCGCATCCACACATTCCGGAGTCCCTTTCGTAGCAAAATCGTCGTAATTGACGCCGTCGATACCTTCGAAAGCGTTTCGACGATCTTCGGGTCCAGCGCCATCGAAATTCCTCCTCAAATGTTATTTAGCGGCGAAGTAGCGTACTTCAAAAGTCGTGCACCCCTCTCTTGTTTTCCACGGTCCGTGCTTCATACCCGGCGGGCGGCACGCATACATGCCGGCGGTGAAGTTTTGCTCCAGGACAAGGTCGTACATTGATCCTTCGAGAATATAGACCTCTTCCCAGAATTCATGCGTGAGCGTGCCGTTCACGGATGTGTCCGTACCTGGATCCATATGCAGCATGCGGGTCGCAATGCCGCCCGCGGGATCGTAAGCCAATATCCGCTCCGTGAGTCCGGGAACGCCGCCGGGAACGGCGGTCCACTTCACATTGCCAGCCGGAAAGAATTCGAATTCAGGTTTGCTCAAGTGGCCCTACCTTTGAATATGGCATTGATATGAGAGCTTCGAATGTATGGGTGTTTCCGCTTCACACGCAAAATAATCACTGAACGAGAACCTCCCCTGGAGAAGGGGCAGCGTGCCCATCAGCAGCACCGTGCCCTGAAGTGCGCCGCCAATGTTCAGACGGGGAAGAAGATCCTTTGGCGAAAGCAGCTGGCCGAATTTCCCCGACTGGTACAGTTCCGGATTCTCCGGCGATCCCACCCAGCTGCGCAGCGAAATTTCGTCCCACACATCGATGACATCGGCGTATTCCCATACCTGGGCGCTGAACGGCTTCGGATGTATTTTGGAACGCGGGATCGACTTGCACTCCTCTTCTCGATCGGTGAAATCCACAATGACCGATACCAGTGCGTCTTCCAAGCTGTTCCCGCGAAACAGAAGGGCCGGCTCCGCCTCGCCGGATACGCGAGCAGAACCGATTTCCACGCGTTCCTCAACAGTCGCAAAGGAGGCATCGAGTGGATATGTCGAGGGTACAGCGTCCGGCGCCGGAATGCCTTGTCGCTCCAGTTCGGCAATGTGGGCGCGGACCTGCGCCTGATCGCGTCCAGTGTAGCCCGCGACCACGACGCGCCGGACATCGAACTCGACGGTGGAACCCTTGAGTTGCAGATTCAGCTTCTTGTTCATCAGGGATGTTCATCGTTCAGTTGAGTTTCCAGCGGTCAGTGCTGGAGGCCCACCAGGAACGTCAGCGCTTCTTCTTTGGTCTGGCGTCAACGGTGTTCATTCCGACTTACCTCCAACGACTGCCGTTGCTCTGTCGATTTGCTCGGCCGCCTTGTGAATGGCGTCTGCGACGACGATGATCTGTTCTCCAGCCTCGACCCAATCATGCTGCTCAATCGCCTCACGAACGGCGGGCAGTGTTTTCACTCCGTACCCGGTGTAAAGGCCCGGTGCGTAAATCTGATGTTTGAACCATGGCCGCCGCGGCAGTCCCGGCCCGCTGGCGAGCGCCTGCTCGACCTTGGCGAGTTCGACATCCAGTTTCTTCTGTAGATCCGTCGATCGCAGTTTTCCCGAGACGCCGGCGTCTCGCAGAGCCGCCTCATATTTCTGCGAGCTGTCCCGCAGGTCCGCCAATGCGTTCTGCAGCGGCGCGAAGTTCAGGAAGAGCGCGGGCGCTTCCGGCTTTGGCGCGATTAATCTGGCGGTCGGATCGGAAGCCAGGTCGAAAACCCGATCGTTGATGCGCCGGTTCTTCTCTTGAATTGCAGCGCGCTCGTCGTCGGCAAGTTTTGTGACTTCGTTGACGTACCGCCCGAGAGTCTCAGAAAGGCTGGAAAAACTCACGGGCAGATAGTCCGCATCGGCAAACCGTAGTACAGTCCGGCCTGCGGTCTGCGCAAGCGCGACTTCGTAACCGAACGTCGGGTCCACAAACTTCGAGAAGTGATCGTAAGAATCGTAGATCGAGTGATACACGCCGGCCGATTCGTCTTCACCGAAATAGCCCATGTTCAGCGTCGGTATGCCGAGATGCTGTAGAAACGGCGTGTAATCGGAGCCCGAGCCCAGCGCGTCGATGCGAACGTCCGGGCGCTCGCGCGCTTCGCGCGCCTGTTCGGCGGTTCCGTTGAGAACGTTCGCGGCCCTTTGACGGTCAAACACCGTCACGCCTTTTTCCGGGTCGATCACGTCCCGCGCGATGGTGTTGATGAACGGTTCAAGCGTGTGCGATCCGCCAACCTGCAGAAAGCCCCGGCCATTCGTATCGGAATTTACATAGAGAACGGCCTTGCGCTGCAGTTCCTCCGCGTGCGCTTCGACCCATTCGGTCGATCCCAGCAGTCCGGGTTCTTCGCCGTCCCATGCCGCGAAGACGATCGTTCGTCGCGGTCTCCACCCGGTCTTTGCGAGTTCGCCCATCGCTTTGGCTTCCGCCAGGAGCGATACCAGGCCGCTGATCGGATCGCGCGCCCCGTTAACCCAAGCGTCGTGATGGTTTCCCCGAATCACCCATTCGTCGGGACGTTCGTTTCCCGGCATGCGGGCAATCACGTCATAAGCGGGCACAGTATTGAAATCGAATTCGACTTTGAAGTGAACGGTCGCCGGGCCGGGTCCGAGGTGATACGTGATCGGCAGCGCGCCGCGCCATTGCTCGGGCGCGACAGGCCCTGTCATCGCGCGAAGCATCGGCAGCGCGTCGGAATAGGAAATTGCCAGTACGGGGATTTTCATCAGAGTCGGCGCATCGGCCAGCGAAAGGCGCGGTACGCCGGGAAGCGACGCGACTCCCGGCGTCAGTGGATCGCCGGGGAACACGGGCATGTCGGCCACCGAGCCTCGCTGGGCGGCCCCGTCGCTGCGCCACGCGCCTGTCGGATAGGAGTCGCCCTGGTAATATCCGTC